>NZ_JBVIDV010000001.1:182421-353067 GCF_055572195.1 Streptomyces sp. NPDC030809 | reverse complement strand
GCGCACCAGCGACCCTCTCTCCCTCCTTCTTTTCTTCTTTTTCCCCCCCCCCCCCCCCCCCCCCCCCCCCCCCCCCCCCCCGCGCCGTTTCCTGCAACCATTGACTGAGCGGAACGCCCTGACTAAATTCTGCTATGCGGATCGATGCTTCCGTGAAGCGGAAAATAGGAGAGTGCAGGATGGGTCAGCAGGAGAAGGTGGCGACGAGCCTCGCGGGCGCGGTCAGCGAGGAGATCAGTGCCTCCCTCAAGCCGGTGGACGCGGAGCTGGCACGCCGCTACCCGGGCGACCCCGGCACGCGCCAGCCGATCCACACGGTCTACGTGCCCGGCGACGTCTTCGCGGCGGACACCATCCGCTCCTGGGGAGACCAGGCCCTCGCAGCCCTCGACGAGCACGCTCCGGACGCTGCCACCTTCGGCAAGGTGCTCGGGACATCCGACGAACTCGCCGGCACCGTCTACGAGCGCGTCCGCGCCAAGCTCGCCACCGAGCCCATCGAGGACCTGCGCATCGACTTCGAGGACGGCTTCGGCGTCCGCTCCGACGAGGAGGAGGACCAGGCCGCGGCCCGCGCCGCCCGCCTGGTGTCCGAGGCCTTCTCCAACGGCACCAACGCCCCCTACATGGGCATCCGGATGAAGTGCATGGAGTCCAACGTCCGCGACCGCGGCATCCGGACCACGGACATCTTCCTCTCCGGCCTCCTGGCCCACGGCGGCCTCCCCGACGGCCTCGTCCTCACCCTCCCGAAGGTCACGTACGCCGAGCAGGTCTCCGCCTTCGTCAGGCTGCTGGAGGCCTTCGAGACCAGCCGGGGGCTGCGCCCGGGCCGCATCGGCTTCGAGATCCAGATCGAGACCAGCCAGTCCATCCTGGCCGCCGACGGCACGGCCACCGTCGCCCGCATGATCGACGCCGCCAAGGGCCGCGCCACCGGCCTGCACTACGGCACCTTCGACTACAGCGCCTGCGTGGGCGTCTCCGCCGCCTACCAGTCCAGCGACCACCCGGCCGCCGACCACGCCAAGGCGATCATGCAGGTGGCCGCCGCGGGCACCGGCGTACGCGTGTCCGACGGCTCGACCAACGTCCTGCCGATCGGCACCACCGAGCACGTCCACGAGGCCTGGAAGCTGCACTACGGCCTGACCCGCCGCGCCCTGGCCCGGGCCTACTACCAGGGCTGGGACATGCACCCGGGCCACCTCCCCACCCGCTACGCCGCGGTCTTCACCTTCTACCGCGAGGGGCTGGAGGCCGCCGCCGCCCGCCTGAAGGCGTACGTGGCCAAGATCGAGGGCGACGTCATGGACGAGCCGGCCACCGCCAAGGCCCTCGCCGGCTACCTGGTCCGCGGCCTCGACTGCGGCGCCGTCGGCGCCGACGAGGTGACGGCGCTCACCGGCCTCAGCCGCGCCGAACTGGACGCCTTCGCCATCCCGCGCCGCTCCGCCACCCTGACGGCGACCGCCTGACCCGCCGCGCCGCCGACCCCGCCCCCGCCGGGCTCGCCCCCGGACCGCCGCCCGGAACGGATGCGGGCGCGCCGTCTTCAGCGGGCCGGGGCGGCGGCCTCCGGGGCAGGGACCGGCCCGTCGGCGGCCGTCGTCCGGCCACCTCGGCCGTGTCTTCCGGATCTTGCCTGACCCGCGACGCCTGGCACCGCGCCTCGCGGCACTGCGCTCGCTCCGCTCGCTTCGTCTCGGCTCTTCTTGAAGGCCCTTGGATGCCGAGCTGTCGGGCAGACCAAGTACGTCCAGTACGGCGGTCCACCCTCCGCCTTGCGATGCGCGGCACCAGACGCCGCGGGCTTGACCGGCAATATCCGAAAGACACGGCCTCGGCCCGGACGTACGGGGCTGCTGTGCCGGTCCTGCTCAGGGGGCCGGGGGCAGTTCGCCCGAGCCGCGGGGGATCAGGCGGGTGGGGAGTTCGATGCGCTCCGGCGCCGGGCGGGCCCCGGCCAGCCGGTCGAAGAGGCGCTCGGCGGCCACCCGGCCCAGGGCGGCCGGGTCCTGGGCCACGACCGTCACGCCCGGGCGCAGCAGGTCCGCGAGCTCGAAGTCGTCGAAGCCGACCAGGGCCACCGGGCGGGCCCGCCCGGCCAGGACGCGCACCAGGGTCACCGTCACCCGGTTGTTGCCCGCGAAGAGCGCCGTGACCGGCTCGGACCCGTCCAGCATCGCCGCGGCGGCCTCGGCCACCCGCCCCGGGGCCGTCGAGCCCAGCGCGGTCCAGGCCTCCGCGACCGGCAGCCCGGCCTCGGACATCGCCGCCCGGTAGCCGCGCAGCCGCTCCGCCGCGGTGTGGATGTGCGGGTGGTCGCCGATGAACCCGATCCGCCGGTGGCCGTGCGCTACCAGGTGGGACACCCCGGTGCGGGCCCCGCCGAAGCTGTCGGACAGGACCACGTCGGCCTCGATCCGGCCCGCCGGGCGGTCCACGAACACCGTGGCGATGCCGGCCCTGATCTCCGGCTCCAGGTAGCGGTGGTCGCTCCCGGCCGGGATCACCACCAGGCCGTCCACCCGCCGGGCGCACAGCGCGAGGGCCAGTTCCCGCTCGCGCTCCGGGTCCTCGGCGCTGGACCCGTTGACGAGGAGCGCCCCGTGGGCCCGCGCCACCTCCTCCACGGCGCGGCTCAGCGGGCCGTAGAACGGATCGGCCAGGTCCTCCAGCACCAGACCGATGCTCGCCGTGCGGCCCTTGCGGAGCACGCGGGCGCTGTCGTTGCGGCGGAAGCCCAGGGCCTCGATGGACGCCTGCACCCGGTGCTCGGTCTCCGGGGTGACCCCCGGTTCCCCGTTGACCACCCGGGAGACCGTTTTCAGTCCGACCCCGGCGTGCGCGGCGACGTCCTTCATCGTCGGGCGGATGCCGTAGCGGGGCTCGGACGGGCGGGGCGCAGGGGGCACGGGCGGGGTCCTCCGGACGGGTCGCGGGCGGACGGCAAGGCCCGCCGGTTCCAGGGTAGGGGGTCTGACAACGTTGTCGGCGCCGACTTGGCCGGTAACCGCGTTTCTGTGCCAGGGTGTTGCGGGCAAGCCACAGGGGGCTTCGGAAGAGGGGGATACGTGATTGTCTGGATCAACGGCACCTTCGGCGCCGGCAAGACCAGCACGGCGCGCGAGCTGACCGGCCTGATACCGAACAGCAGCCTGTACGACCCCGAGGTGATCGGCGGCGCCCTGGGGCACCTGCTGCCGCAGAAGCGCCTGGACGAGGTGACCGACTACCAGGACCTCCCCATCTGGCGGCGCCTGGTCGTGGAGGCGGCCGCGGCGATGCTCGCCGAGCTGGGCGGTGTGCTCGTGGTGCCGATGACCCTGCTCCGGCAGGAGTACCGGGACGAGGTCTTCGGGGGGCTCGCGGCCCGCCGGATCCCCGTCCGCCATGTGGTGCTCAGCCCGGACGAAACGATCCTGCGGGCGCGGATCGCGGCCCGCGAGGAGCCGGACCTCCCGGACGCCGAACAGCGGGTCCGCCAGTGGGCGTACGACCACATCCCGGCCTGGCTGGAGGCCCGGTCCTGGCTGACCGCCGACGCCTTCGCCGTCGACAACGGCACCCTGAGCCCCCGCGAGACCGCCGAGCTCATCGCGGCGGCGGTGCGCACCGGCGAGGCCGCGCCCTGCGAGATCGTGCAGACCCCCGAGCCCACCCGGGAGACCGTGGCGGCCGGGGTGCTGCTCTTCGACGACCGGGACCGGGTCCTGCTCGTGGACCCCACGTACAAGCCGGGCTGGGAGTTCCCCGGCGGGGTGGTCGAATCCGGTGAACCCCCGGCCCGGGCCGGGATGCGCGAGGTCGCCGAGGAGATCGGACTGACCCTCGACGAGGTGCCCCGGCTGCTCGTCGTCGACTGGGAGCCGCCGCGCGGACGCTCGTACGGGGGCCTGCGGATGCTCTTCGACGGCGGCCGGCTCCCCGCCGCGCAGGCCGCACGGCTGCGGCTGCCCGGCCCGGAGCTGCGGGACTGGCGCTTCGTCACCGAGGCCGAGGCGGCGGGCCTGCTCCCGCAGGCCCGCTTCGAGCGGCTGCGCTGGGCGCTGCGGGCGCGGGAGCGCGGGACGGTCCTCAACCTGGAGGCCGGCATCCCGGTCGGCTGACCGCAGGGCCGCTACCCGGCGGCCGAGTCGCGGACCGCGGCCGCCTCCAGGGTCTCGGCCGTGTCCCGGGTCAGCGGGTCTCCGTGGCCGAAGCACGCGATCGCCGGCTTGAGGGCCGCGAGGCGGCGGAACGTCTCCAGGGCCCGGGCGCGGTCGGTGTTGAACACGCCGAGCATCACCTGCTGCACGCCCGCGACGCAGTCGCCGGTGAACAGCACCCCGTGCCGCGGCAGGTGCACGGAGATGCTGCCGTCGGTGTGGCCCGGGCTGTGCACCGCGTACGCGCCGTCGCCGAAGCCGAGTTCCGCCCCGTCCTCCACCTCCCGGTCCACCCGGGTCGGCGGGGCCTCCGGCACCGTCATCCCGTGCGCGTACAGGGGGAGTTCCCAGTCGAGCAGCACCGGCTCCGGCACCGGCTGCTCGCCGCGGACGACGGGCGCCTCCAGCCGGTGCGCCACCACCTCGGCCCCGTACCGCCCGGCGAGCTCCTCGGCCGAGCCGATGTGGTCGCGGTGGCAGTGCGTGAGCACGATCCGGCGCAGGGCTTCGGGGTGCAGCCCCAGGGAGCGCACCGCCGCCTCGATCTCCGGTCCGGAGGTGGCGTTCCCGGAGTCGACCAGGGTCAGTTCGGCATCCGCGCCCTCACCGTCGCGCCACAGGTACGCCTGGCCGATCGGGAAGCGGAGCATGTGCAGCTGCGGGGTGATTTCCACGAGATCCATGCCGCGAACCTACGTCGCCCCCTCGGCCCGTCGGGCCGGAAAGCGCCGTGGGCGCACTACGCGCTCGGCGCAGTACGCCCACAGCGGATCCCGGAACCCGGGAGGGTCAATTCCGCTTGGATTCGGCGTAGTTGACGAGGAACAGGGCCTCGGCGACCGACAGCCGCTCCAGCTCCTCCGGGGAGACGCTCTCGTTCACGGCGTGGATCTGCGCCTCCGGCTCGCTCAGCCCGATCAGCAGGATCTCGGCCTCCGGGTACAGCCCCTGGAGGGTGTTGCACAGCGGGATCGAGCCGCCCATGCCCGCGGTCTGCATCTCCTCGCCCGGGTACGCGACCTGCATCGCGGCGGCCATCGAGGCGTACGCGGGGCTGTCGGTGTCGGCCCGGAACGCCTGGCCCTGGCCGATCTGCTCCGCCGTCACCCGCGCGTTCCACGGCGTGTGCGACTCCAGGTGCGCGATGAGCGCCTTGTTCGCGTCGGCGGTGTCCATGCCCGGCGGCACCCGCAGGCTCACCAGGGCGCGGGCGCTCGCGTGCACGGACGGGGTGGCGCCGACCACCGGGGGGCAGTCGATGCCGAGCACGGTGACGGCCGGGCGCGACCACAGGCGGTCGGACACCGAGCCCCCGCCGATCAGGTCCACGCCCGGCAGCACCCGGGCGTCGGTGCGGAACTGCTCCTCCGGGTACTGCATGCCCTGCCAGGTCTCCCCGGCGGGCAGGCCGTCCACCGTGGTCGAACCGTCCTCGTCCCGCAGCGAGTCCAGCACGCGGATCAGCGCGGCCAGGGCGTCCGGTGCGGCGCCGCCGAACATGCCCGAGTGCAGGTTGCCCTCCAGGGTGTCCACCTGGACCCGGACCAGGGTCATGCCGCGCAGGGTGGCCGTGACCGTCGGCAGGCCCAGCCGGAAGTTGCCGGCGTCGCCGATGACGATGGTGTCGGCGGTCAGCAGGTCCGGGTGCGCCTCCGCGTACTGCTGGAGACCACCGGTGCCCACCTCCTCCGAGCCCTCGACGATCACCTTGATGCCCACCGGCACCCCGCCGTTGGCCTTCAGGGCGCGCAGGGCGAGCAGGTGCATGATGAACCCGCCCTTGCAGTCGGCCGTGCCGCGGCCGTACCAGCGGCCGTCCCGCTCGGTCATCTCGAACGGCGGGGAGATCCAGGCGGCCTCGTCGAGCGGGGGCTGCACGTCGTAGTGCGCGTAGAGCAGCACCGTCGGCGCGCCCTCGGGGCCGGGCAGGTAGCCGTACACCGACTGCGTGTCGTCGGGGGTGTCCAGCAGGGCCACGTCCTGGAAGCCCTCGGCGCGCAGCGCGTCGGCCACCCAGTTCGCGGCGCCCTCGCTCTCGCTCTTCGGGAACTGCGCCCAGTCCGCCACCGACCGGAAGGCCACCAGCTCGGCCAGCTCCGACTTTGCCCTGGGCATCAGGGCGGCGACGGTCTCGGCGATCGGATGGGACGGCATGGGCACGCTCCTCGTGGGTGCGACGTTGTTGTATGTGTACGCCGGCACCGTACGCATCGTGTGCGTACCGGAGGTACGGCGGGGACAGGGCCGATCTTCCCACAGCGGGGCCGTGAGGGCCGCCGCCGTAGGATGCGCTCGGCACCGGAGCAACTGGGGATCAGGAGCAGCAGCACATCGTGAGCGAGCACGGGGACAACGGCCGCGCGGACCGCGCGGAGAGCGCCGAGGCCGTCGAGGGCACCGGGGACGGCGCCGTCGCGGCGGGGGCCGTCGTGGAGGGGCCCGTCACGGAGGGGCCCGTCACCCAGGGGGCGGACACGGGCGCCGGCACGGACGCGGACGCGGACGCCGGCGCGGGTACGGACGGGGCCTCGGTCGCGGACGCAGGTACGGACACGGGCGCAGGTACGGAGACGGGCGCGGTGCCGGACGCGGGCAGGGAGACGGCCGCGGAGGCGGACGCGGGCACCGGCTCGCACGCGGGCGCCGGCTCGGACGCCGACGCCGCCGTGGACGCCGACGCCGACGCCGCCGTCGAGGCGGGAGCGGGGGCCGGCTCCGGGGAGGTCTGGGACGTGGTCGTGGTGGGAGCCGGTCCCGCGGGTGCCTCCGCGGCCCATGCCGCCGCGGTCGCGGGGCGCCGGGTCCTGCTCCTGGAGAAGGCCCGGCTGCCCCGGTACAAGACCTGCGGCGGCGGGATCATCGGTCCCTCGCGCGACGCCCTGCCGCCGGGGTTCGTGCTGCCGCTGGAGGACCGCATCCACGCGGTCACCTTCTCGCTGAACGGCCGGCTGACCCGCACCCGGCGCGCCCGCCACATGCTCTTCGGGCTGGTCAACCGTGCCGAGTTCGACGCCGGTCTGGTGGCGGCCGCCGAGAAGGCCGGGGCCCAGGTGCGCACCGGGGTGACGGTGGCGCGGGTGGAGCAGCACGGCCCGGCCGTGCCCGACCGCCGCACGGTGGCGCTCGTGCTCGGCGACGGGGAGACCGTACTGGCCCGCGCCGTGGTCGGAGCCGACGGCAGCGCCGGCCGGATCGGCGCGCACGTCGGGGTCAAGATGCGGCAGGTGGACCTCGGCCTGGAGGCGGAGATCCCGGTTCCGGCCACGGTGGCCGAGGACTGGAAGGGCCGGGTGCTCATCGACTGGGGCCCGCTGCCGGGCAGTTACGGCTGGGTCTTCCCCAAGGGCGACACCCTCACCGTCGGCGTCATCTCGGCGCGCGGCGACGGGGCCGCGACCAAGCGGTACCTGGAGGACTTCATCGGCCGGCTGGGCCTGGCCGGATTCGAACCGGCCATCTCCTCCGGGCACCTGACCCGCTGCCGCAGCGAGGACTCGCCGCTCTCGCGCGGCCGGGTGCTCGTGGCCGGGGACGCGGCCGGTCTGCTGGAGCCGTGGACCCGGGAGGGCATCTCCTTCGCGCTGCGGTCCGGGCGGCTGGCGGGGGAGTGGGCGGTGCGCATCGCTGAGGCGCAGGACGCCGTGGACACCCGCCGCCAGGCGCTGAACTACGCCTTCGCCATCAAGGCGGGGCTCGGCGTGGAGATGGCGGTGGGCCGGCGCATGCTCGCCGTGTTCGAGCGCAAGCCGGGCCTGCTGCATGCGGCGATCACCGGTTTCCGACCGGCCTGGCGGGCCTTCACCCGCATCACGCGCGGGTCCTCCTCGCTGGGCGAGATGGTGCGCACGTACCCGCTGGCGCGGCGGGCCCTGCACGCCCTCGACCGCAGGGAGGGGCCGGTCACTCCGACACCGTGAGGACGAAGACGGGGTGGTCGGGGGCGGCGGCCAGGAGCTCCGCGGCGGAGGACCGGTGGGTCACCCCGCGGAAGAAGGCGTTGACCTCCCAGCCCCACTTCTCGAGGTAGCCGCGCAGGATCTCCGGCTTGTCGGCGTCGGCGAGCTCCGTGGCCGTGAAGGTGCGCACCTTGCGGCCCACGCGGAGCTCGCCGCCGCCGGCGGCGCGCATGTTGCGGACCCAGTGGGAATGGCCGCGGGCCGAGACGAGGTAGAGGCTGCCGTCGTGGTCGAACGGGTTCACGGGGATGCGCTGCATCTGCCCGGACTTGCGGCCGCGGACGGAGAGTTCGGCGGTTCCGGCGAGGCTGATGCCCATCCGGGCGAGCTTGCCGAGGAGCGCGTTCAAGCGCACCGCGAGGCCGCCCGCCCGGACGTAGTACGGGGCGGGGTCCGCGGTCGGGTTCGGGGTGCTGGCGTTCATCGTGGCCTCCGTCGGGGGTGACTGCCGAGCCGTCTGGCTGAGCGGTGCTCGCATTGGAGAGCAGCGCTCTCGCTTGGGATCAGTGTGCACGGATCGGTGCACCGAAGCAAGAGCAGTGCTCTCGTTTTCGTGCAGTGCTCCGATTCCATGGCAGACTGCTGCCCATGACTACGGTCCGAGGGGCCCGCGAGCGCGCCCGCATCGAAATCACCGCCGCGATCAAGGACGAGGCGCGCCGGCAGCTCGCCGCCGAGGGTGCGGCCAAGCTCTCCCTGCGGGCCGTGGCCCGCGAACTGGGCATGGTCTCCTCCGCGCTGTACCGGTACTTCCCGAGCCGCGACGACCTGCTGACCGCCCTCATCATCGACGCGTACGACAGCCTCGGCGCGGCCGCGGAGGGCGCCCGCGCCGAGTCCGCGGCCGCCGGGGTCCCGCCCCTCGCGCAGTGGGTGGCCGTCTGCCGGGCGGTACGCGACTGGGGCCTGGCCCATCCGCACGAGTACGCGCTCATCTACGGTTCGCCGGTGCCCGGTTACGAGGCCCCCCAGGACACCGTGGCGCCCGCCTCCCGGCTCGGGAACACGCTGATCGCCGTCGTCCGCGAGGGGCACCGCGGCCGGGGTCTGGCCCTGCCCCCGCTGCCCGCCGCCCTGCGCGGCGAGGCGGAGCGCATGGCGGCGGACTTCGCCGGGGACCTGCCGCCCGCGGTGGCCCCGGCGCTGGCCGCCGCCTGGGCCCAGTTGGTCGGGCTGGTCTCCTTCGAGCTGTTCGGCCAGTTCCACCGCGTGGTCGAGGCCCGCGACCTCTTCTTCACCCACGCCGTCACCCAACTCGCCCACCAGGTGGGGCTCCAGGCCTCCTGACGGCGGCCCCGGCCCGGCCGGGGTCCCGGCCGGTCTCCCGCCCTCAGCCGCCGTTCCCGTGCCGCTGCCCGTGGTCGAAGTCCCACAGCACGTGCGTGACGCGCAGCAGGAAGACCGTCATGGCGAGGACCGCGCCCACCCCGGTCAACAGGCCCTCCAGGGCGGGTGCGAGGGCGAACAGGAGAGCCGGGCCCGCCGTTGCGCCGAAGACCAGCGCGGCCGCGCAGGCCGCGCTGAGCACTGCGTGGGCGACCTCCACCGTGAGCGCGTGGCGGTCCGTCGGGCGGTTTCCTTCCATGCGGGGGAGTGTCGCCACCCGCCGGGGGAGCGGCAAGCGGCCTTGAGCGTGTTCGGAGCACGTCCGGAGCGCGTCCGGAGGGCTGCCGGAGGGGGCCGGAGGGCGGCCGCCGCATGTGCGCGGCGCGGTCCGGGGCGGTCGGTCCGCGGTCAGATCGCGGAGTTGGCCTGCCACAGGTGCGCCAGGGAGAGGTCGCCCGTGACCCCCGGCCCCGCCAGTGGCAGCCGGTTCCACAGCGCGGCGTACAGCCAGCCCGCCGGGGCCGTCACCTCGCAGTCGGCCGGCCCCGCGTCGTCCCGTACCGTCCGCGGCGGCTCCGCCGACAGGTGCACCGACCACACCGCGGCCGTGTCCGCGGACCGGATCCGCAGGAGTTTCGCCTCGCCCCCGGTCCGCACCCGGCTGCGCGGGCGCGCGTGGAAGCCGGTCAGCAGCTCGTCCACCCCGTCCTCCGCGAACCGCGGCGCGACCGCCGTGAACTCCCGTCCCAGCGCGGATTCCGCGTCCATCCGGTGCACCGCCGTCTCGTGGGCCTGGCGGCGGGCCCAGAAGGCCAGCGGCGAAGGCGGGGCGGTGGGCAGGAAGGTCCAGCACTCCCGCTCGGCGGGCGCCTGCGCGAGCACCTTGAGCAGCCCGGAGCTCTGCTCCCGGTACCAGGCCAGCAGTTCCGCACCCGACAGCTCCGGACCCGGCCCGAGCGGCAGCGGCTCCAGGAGCCCGTCGGCCACGAAGCGGGCCGCCCAGCGGTGCACGGCCCCGGTGTGCCGCAGCAGGTCGGTCACCCGCCAGCCGGGACAGACGGGCACCGGCGCGTCCGTGCCCGCCCGTTCCGCCGTGTCGGCCAGCAGCACGCTTTCACGTTCGAGCACGTCGAGGTGTTCGCTGATCTCCATGCCCGCGAGTCTGCCACCCGCGCCCGGCCCCGGGCGGGGCATTCCCCGCCCCGCCCCGCCCTGCCCGGCCGCGGGCCGAGTGGGCCTGGGGCCAGTGCGCGAAGCGGGACGAGGCGCGGGACGCGGGGCGGGTGTCCCCGGGGCCTTTCCGGGGCTCTGCCCCGGACCCCGGTCCTCAAGCGCCGGACGGGCTGGGATGTGCCCCCCGGCCGGGTGTCGGCTGACGGCCGGTCGGGCGGGATTTCTTCCCCGTGGAGGAGTTGCGGGACGCCGGGCGGGTGTCTCCGGGGCCTTTCCGGGGCTCTGCCCCGGACCCCGGTCCTCAAGCGCCGGACGGGCTGGGATGTGCCCCCCGGCCGGATGTCGGCTGACGACCGGTCGGGCGGGATTCCTTCCCCGTGGACGAGATGCGGGACGCCGGGCGGGTATCCCCGGGGCCTTTCCGGGGCTCTGCCCCGGACCCCGGTCCTCAAGCGCCGGACGGGCTGAAATGTGCCCTCCCGCCCGGCATCGGCTGACGACCAGTCGGGCTGGAATACGGCCCCGCCCGGGTGTCGGCTGACGGCCGGTCGGGCCGGAATGCGCCCCCGCCTGGGCATCGGCTGACGACCGGACGGGCTGGAATGTGCTCCCCCCCGGCATCGGCTGACGACCAGTCGGGCTGGAATACGGCCCCGCCCGGGTGTCGGCCGACGGCCGGTCGGGCCGGAATGCGCCCCCGCCCGGGCATCGGCTGACGGCCGGACGGGCCGGAGTGCTCCCCCGCCCGGGTATCGGCCGACGGTCGGGCGGGTCGGTCAGCTCGGCTGGAAGAGGTGCTCGTCCACGTCCTCGAAGAGCCGGACCACCTGGGCCTGCAGCTGCAGCGCGGCCCGGTGCCGTTCGGCGAACCCCTGCCGCACCGCCTCCGCGTCCGCCGACGGCGGATCGGTGCGCGCCGCCTCCGCCGTCCAGCCTTCGGCCTGCTCCTCCAGGAGCCCCAGGATGCGGTCGAACTCGGCCCCGGCGGACTCCTTGGTGAGGGCCCGGTCCAGCAGCAGCCGCCGGATGCGGTCCAGCTCCTCGTACACCGCGCCCAGCGCACCCCGGGGCCCGAGGCCGGCTCCGTACGCCCTGTCCGATGCCTGGAAGCGCCGCTGGATCGACTCCCGGAAGCCCGCCACCTCCCGCCGCTCGGCCGCCAGCGCCTCCAGGACGGCCGCCAGGGACGCGCTCCCCAGGTAGCGGACCTTCCCCCCGGGACTCAGCACGGCCAGGGTGATGCCGGGCGCGAAGGGGGCCGGCGGCGGCCCGTCGCGGGACCCGTCCACACGGACCCGGGTGTCCGCGAGCCACCGGTACGCCCGCCTGAGGCCCCCCTCGGTGTCGAGAACAGACCCGACCGCGGTGCGGAGCCCGGCCAGGTGCCCGGCCAGGACGGCGTCGAGTGCGGTGTCCGCGGCCGTGCCGCAGTCTTCCGGGCGGCGCTCACTCATCGCCCGCCACCTCCCCCGTCAGGCCGAGCATCGCGCCCAGTCGGCCGCGTGCACGCTTGTAGGCCTGGCGCACCGCCGCCGGGCTCTTCTGCAGGATCCGGGCCGTCTCGTCGTGGGAGAAGCCGTCGAGATGCCACGCCATCGCCTCGCGCTCCGCCGGCGGCAGCGCCGCGAGCAGGCCGAGCAGCCGCTCCTGCTCCTCGCTGACGACCAGCTCCTCCATCGGGCAGGTGCCGCCCGGCCGGTCGGGCACCGGGTCCGTCGGCAGGGTGCGGCTGACGGCCTGCCGCAGGTAGTTCCGGTAGGCCGTCTTGCGCAGATAGGCCTTCGGGTGCTCCAGCCGCCGCCACTTGTTCGGCAGCAGTTGGAGGAAGGCCTCGTGCGCGGCGTCGGCCGCCTCGTAGGCACTGGCCCCCAAGGTCATGAGGAACACCGTCACCCGCACCATCTCGCTCCGGTAGAAGGCGTCGAAGCCGAAGCCCTCCAGGTCCTCGGGTGACGGCACCGCGGGCCGGGGCGCCGCCGGCACGGCCCCGCTCCTGGCGGGCGCGGGAAGCTCGGCCACGGTCACCTCTCCCGGCCGCGGCCGGGAGAGGCGGACGTGCCGATCACGATCTCCACGTGCCGGTCCGCATCCCGCTCCGAGAGACGGCTGCCCGGGGGCAGCGACCGCACCCGCTCCGACAGCCACCGCTGCGCCGCCTCGGCCCGGCGGACCTCCGCCCGCGCCCTGACCACCCGGTACGCCAGCCGGGCCGGCACACCGACCAGCGGAGTCGCCCCCGCCAGCACCCACATCGCCGTCGCCGCTTCCACGTCCTGCCCCTCGGCCGGTGCCGGGCGGTGCGCCCCGCGTCTGGTTACTGAAGCACCGAGGGGCCCCGCGTGTGACATCCCCGGGCGGAAATCACGTACGCGCCGTCCCGGGGCACCATGGAAGGACCATGACCGGACTCCCCGACGCCCTGTTCCCCCGCGCCCGCACCACCGTCGCGCCCGGCGCCGTGCACGTGCCGGACTGGCTTCCGCCGGCGCGGCAGCGGGAGCTGGTCGAGGCCTGCCGGGAGTGGGCGCGGCCGCCCGCCGGGCTGCGTACCGTACGGACCCCCGGCGGCGGGACCATGAGCGCCCGGCAGGTCTGCCTCGGGCTGCACTGGTTCCCGTACGGGTACGCGGACACGGCCGTGGACGGGGACGGCACCCCGGTCAAGCCGATGCCCGAGTGGCTGGCGGACCTGGCCCGCGAGGCCGTGCTCGACGCCCTGGGCACCGGGCCCGGACCGGACCCGTACGACATCGCGCTGATCAACTTCTACGACGCGGACGCCCGCATGGGCATGCACCGCGACGGGGACGAGAACTCCGGGGCACCCGTGGTCTCGCTGAGCCTGGGCGACAGCTGCACCTTCCGGTTCGGGACGGCGGCCTCGCGCGGCCGCCCGTACCGGGACGTGGAACTCCGCAGCGGCGACCTGTTCGTCTTCGGCGGCCCCGCCCGGTACGCCTACCACGGCGTGCCCCGGGTGCACCCCGGCAGCGGCCCGCCCGAGCTCGGCCTGAAGGGCCGCCTGAACCTCACGCTCCGGGTCAGCGGCATGCGGTGACCGTCCGGATAGGGGCCCCGGCGGCGGGCGCGGGTGCGGAGCGCCGGCGAGATCGTGCGAGGATCGGCTCCATGAACGGCAACGCGGCCCCGCGGCGGGTGGGGGATGTGTCCACGCGGACCCGGCTGGAGCGAGGCCGCGGCGCCCTCGGACCGGCTCTGGAACTCGTCCACACCGGCCGGGCCCCGACCCGTGCCGTCCTGACCGCGGAACTCGGCGTCACCCGCGCCACCGCCGGAGCCGTCGCCGCCGAGCTGGAGGCGCTCGGGCTGATCCGCGTGGACTCCCGGCCCGTGGTGGCCGGCGGGGCGCAGGGCCGGCCCTCGCACCGGCTGTCCATCGACGAGAACGGGCCGGTCGCCCTCGCCGCCCAGGTGCACCCCGACGGCTTCCGCGCGGCCCTGGTCGGCCTGGGCGGCCGGATCGTCGCCACCTCCCCGGGCTGCGTGACCGTCTCCGCCGACCCCGCGCAGGTGCTCGGCGAGGTGGTCGACGCGGGCGCCGCCCTGCTCAAGGAGAGCGGCCGCCGCTGCATCGGTGCGGGCCTGGCCGTGCCCTCGGCCGTCGCCGAGCCCGACGGCACCGCCCTCAACCCCCTGCACCTGGCCTGGCCGGCCGGCTCCCCGGTGCGGGCGATCTTCGCCGAGTGCGTGCGCGACGCCGGCATCGAGGGCCCGGCCCTCGCGGGCAACGACGTCAACCTGGCTGCCCTCGCCGAGCACCGGCACGGCGCCGGGCGCAGCGCCCAGCACCTGCTGTGCGTGGCCACCGGCCACCGCGGTGTCGGCGGCGCGCTCGTGCTCGACGGCCGCCTGCACAGCGGCAGTTCGGGACTGGCCCTGGAGGTCGGGCACCTCACGGTGAACCCGGAGGGGCGGGCCTGCCACTGCGGGGGCCGCGGCTGCCTGGACGTGGAGGCGGACCCGCTGGCCTTCCTCACGGCGGCCGGCCGCACCCCCGGGCCCGAGGTCAACCTGCTCCAGCAGGCCCGCGAACTGCTGCGCACCGAGTACGCCGAACCCGCGGACCCGGCCGTCCGGCACGCGGCCGAGGAGCTCATCGACCGCCTGGGCCTGGGCCTGGCCGGGCTGGTGAACATCCTCAACCCGGACCGGATCATCCTCGGCGGACTGCACCGGGAACTCCTCGACGCCGACCCCGAGCGGCTGCGCGCGGTCGTGGCGGACCGCAGCCTGTGGGGCCGCAGCGGGGGCGTGCCGATCCTGCCGTGCACGCTCGACCACAACAGCCTGGTGGGCGCCGCCGAACTGGCCTGGCAGCCGGTCCTCGACGACCCGCTCGGCTCCCTGGGCGCGGCGGCCTGAACCGGCGTACGGGAGCCACGCGCGCACGGAGGAACGGGCGTACGCGGTACCGGCGTACGGAGGTACGCGCCCATGGAGGTACCGGCGCATGGAGGTACCGGCGTACGGAGGAACCGGCGCACGGAGGTGCGGGCGTACGGGAGCCCCGTACGCCCCGCCCGTCCGCGGCGGTTCAGAGCGAAGGCACCGCCACCGGCAGGAGTGCGGCCCGCAGCGGGGCCGGGCGGATCCGTACCGCGGTGGGGTGCGGCGGGGGCGGTGCGGCGGCGGCCGCCTCCAGCGTGAACCACACGACCTTGCCGGGGGCGCCCGCGTCCTCGCGCGGCCGCGCTCCCCAGCTCTCGCTGACGGCCGCCACCATGGCCAGCCCGCGTCCGCAGGTCTCCAGCGGCCCGGCGGTCCGGACCTCGGGGAGGCGGGGGTCGTGGTCGTGCACCGAGACCGTGAGCCGGCCGCGCAGCAGCCGCATCTCCACCGTGCACAGCTTGTCGGGCTGTGCGTGCCGGTGGACGTTGCTCAGGAGCTCGGTCACGCCGAGCGCGGCCCGGTCGATGAGCGGGTCCAGCTGCCAGTAGCGCAGTTGCGCAGAAACGATTCTGCGTATCTGCCCGATGCGTGGCGGCAGAGCGTCCAGCTCCACCGCGCAGTGCCTGCTTCGATGACTGATCACGGCTGCGACTCCCCGAAATGAGGTCCGGAAGAAGACGACGATCCGATCCAGCACGTGCTGACGTTCCGCACGGATGACGCTCCGTGCTGCGGGGTGCACCCTGCGTGACGTCCCTTCAGCGTCACCCGCCGCCGCGCTGCACGCAACTCGCGGCGGCCCGGGGCGGGGGCCCGGGGCGGGGGCCGACCGGGCCCGCGGCTCAGTCCCGGGCCGCTCGGGCCCGCCGTACCGCTTCCACGAGCCGGCGGGCCGGTATCCGCAGCCGGTAGCGGGTCCCGTTGAGGCGCGCCACCGTGGCCTCGCGGCCCGGCAGCCAGGACCTGGCCGCGCTCACCGCGCCCAGCGGGGCGCTGTCGATCTCGCGGTCGCTGCTCGTGAGCAGGTGCAGCCGGCCGTCCCGGATCAGAACCTTGCCGGCCCGGGTCAGCGCGCGCGGCCAGCGGTCGATGCGCACGCCCGTGGCGGTGAAATCGGGTTCGCTCATGGTCGACGGCCCCCTTCGACCCGGCCCAGTCTGCCCCGCCCGGGCCGCTCGCACCAGGGGGCGCGCGCCCTCGCACATCTGTTCTCAAAGCAAATCGGTGGGAGACCCAAAGTCAGCGTTTGCGCAGGTGAGAGAGGTACATTGCAGTTCAGGGGGACCGCACGGAACGAGGAGCACGGCACATGAGCACGACCGCACAGCAGGGCACCGCAGGCCCCCTGGCCACCGTCGACGTCGACCGCAGCGACGCCGAGTACCGGGCCTGGCTGAAGGAGGCCGTCCGCAAGGTGCAGGCCGACGCGAACCGCTCCGCCGACACGCACCTGCTGCGCTTCCCGCTGCCCGAGGCCTGGGGCATCGACCTGTACCTGAAGGACGAGTCCACCCACCCGACCGGCTCGCTCAAGCACCGCCTGGCCCGCTCGCTGTTCCTGTACGCGCTGTGCAACGGCTGGATCCGCCCGGGCCGCCCGGTGATCGAGGCGTCGAGCGGCTCCACCGCGGTGTCGGAGGCGTACTTCGCCAAGCTGATCGGCGTCCCGTTCATCGCCGTCATGCCGCGCACGACGAGCCCGGAGAAGTGCCGGCTCATCGAATTCCACGGCGGTCAGTGCCACTTCGTGGACGACCCGATGAAGATGTACGACGAGTCCGCCTCGCTCGCCGCCGAGACCGGCGGGCACTACATGGACCAGTTCACGTATGCCGAGCGGGCCACCGACTGGCGCGGCAACAACAACATCGCCGAGTCGATGTACCAGCAGCTGAAGCTGGAGCGGTACCCCGAGCCGGCGTGGATCGTCGCCACCGCGGGCACCGGCGGCACCTCCGCCACCATCGCCCGCTACGTGCACTACATGCAGCACGACACCCGCATCTGCGTCCCCGACCCGGAGAACTCCTGCTTCTTCGACGGCTGGACGCGGAACGACCCGCTCGCGCACAGCGACTGCGGCTCGCGCATCGAGGGCATCGGGCGGCCGCGCATGGAGCCGAGCTTCGTGCCGGGTGCCATCGACCGCATGATGAAGGTGCCGGACGCGGCGAGCGTGGCCGCGTGCCGTGCCCTGGAGCAGGCCATCGGCCGCAAGGCGGGCGGCTCGACCGGCACCGGGCTGTGGAGCGCGCTGAAGATCGTCTCCGAGATGGTCGCCGAAGGCCGCAAGGGCAGCGTGGTCACCCTGCTCTGCGACCCGGGCGACCGCTACCTCGACAAGTACTACTCCGACGCGTGGGTGGCGGCGCAGGGGCTGGACCTCGCCCCCTACGCGCGCACGATCGAGCACCTGCTCGCCACCGGCAGCTGGCAGGAGCCGGCCGCCTGAGCCCCGCCCCGCGTACCGGTCCCGCGTGCCGGTCCCGCGTGCCGGTCCCCGTACCGGTCCCGCGTACCGGCCGTGCAGGATCGTCACTGCACGGCCGTGCCCGCTGCCGCCGCCCGGTCTCAGACCGAGTCCGCCCAGGTGCCCGTGAGGCGGCGGTCCAGGGTGCGGACCGCATCGCGGAAGCTGCGGCCCAGTCCCGGGCGGGCGGCCCGGAGCGCCACCCGGAAGGCCGGGGAGCCCGCGGCCGCGAAGGTCCACCGCACCCGGGCCCCGCGGCCCGAGGGCTGGAGCCGCCACTCCTCCAACAGGGCGTGCACTCCGGGGCAGTTGGTCTCGTCGACCCGGTAGGCGTACCGCTCCGCCGGCTCGGCCGCCATGACGGTCTCCTGGAAGTGGACCCCGCCCACCAGCCCGATCTCGCGGCCCGCGCCCCCGTGCGTGGGCCGCGCCAGGGTCACCGCGCGGAACCAGGAGGGCCAGCCGGCCACCTCCTCGGCCAGTGAGCGGTAGAGGGTCTCCGGCGGGGCGTGGGTCACGGCCTCGAAGGCCAGGCGCACGGGAGCGGACTCGACGAAGTCGAGCCCCACGGGTCGGAGTCGGCGTGCCATGGCGGATACCCCCTGTGGTGCGACGGCGTGGACGGCGGCGGCCCGGCGGGCCGGCCGGAGTGCATCGCGCCACCCTAGCTGTCGGGCCGTCAGATGTCTTGACCCGTCTGCCTGCTGGGCGGACCGGCCGGGGCGCGGGATGCTGTGTGCGTGGGCCGGAGCAGGAGCCGGAGCCCGGCCCGGGTCGCGAGAGGAGCCGACGTGTCCGAAGCCCCGCTCTGTCTCGAACTCCTGGTGCACGGGGTGGCCGGCGCCGGCCCCGAGGAACTGCTCGGGGATCCCCGGACCGTGCGCGTGACCGGGGACGACACCGCGGCCGTCTTCCGCCGCGCCGACGACGCGGACGCGGAGGACCGGCCCGGCGGTTACACGGGCCGACCCGTGCCCGAGGCCTACTGCTGGTCCCGGCTGACCTCCGGGAACGGCGCCCGCGCCCTGTGGCTGCTGCTCCTGCCGTTCATGGTGGCCAACCTGGCCCACTGGAACCGGCCCGCCGCCACGGGCGCCCCGCGCACGGTCCGCCTGTACGGGGTGCTCGTCCGCCTGATCGCGCTCAGCCTCACCGTGCTGCTCGTGGCGGCCGCCTGCGAGGTGGCACTCGACCTGGTCGCCTGGCAGTGCGCGGGCTCGGCGCACTGCGCCTCCTCACGGTCCTGGCTCGCGTTCCTCGCCCCGGACGCGGCGGGCGGGAGCGGCGGTCGGTGGGCGCAGCCGGGCCGCCGCCTCGCCCTCGCCGCCCTCGTGCCCGCCGCCCTGACCGCCCTCCTGTGGTACCTCTCCCACCGCACCTGGAGCGCGTACGAGTCCCAGCCCCCACCCGGTCCGGCCGCCCCGGCCGCCCCACCCGCGCCCGGTCCGGCCCCGTCGTCCGCCCCGCCCCGTGCCCGCGCCGGGGGCACCGGCTTGGCCGCCGCCCCCGCCGCAGGCACCGGCTTCGCCGACGACCCGCTCGGGCGGCCCGGGTTCTGGTACGGGCGGCGGCTGGTCGGGCGGCTGCGGGTGGCGCATGCCGCCGCCGGGCTGCTCACCGTGGCTGCGGCCGTGGTCGGGCCGGCCGCCCGCCAGGACCGCGGGGCCGGGGGCGGGACCGGCCTCGCCGCGGCCGGGTGGGTGCTCCAGGCCCTGCTGGCCGCCGCGTTCGGGGCCGTGCTCTGGGTGGTCTGCCGCCGCGGCCGGGCCGAGCGCCGCGCCGACGAGCACGCCGACCGGGCCGTCATGGTCCTGCTGCCCGGCAGCGCCCTGGCCCTGCTCCTGGCCGCTCTCGGCTACGCGGCCTGGTCCCGCCCCGGCTGGACCTCGGCCGGCCGGCTCCCCGGCGATCCCGCCTTCGGCGTGCTCGTCCTCCTCCAGGGGCTGCTCGTCCTCGCCCTCGCGGCCACCGCGGCCCGCCTGCACCGCCGTTCGCCCGCCGATGCCGGCGCCGCGCTGGCCGGCCTCGGCGGCCCGGCCGTGGCCATGCTGGCCTGCGCCCTGGGCGGGGTGATGACCGGCGGAGTGGCCCAGCGGGTCGCCGACTGGCTCGACGGCGGCGCCACCCCCGGCATGTCCGGCGCCCCGCTGCCCGGCCCGCCCGTCCTGCTGTCCTGGCAGGCCTCCGTCCTCCCGCCGCTGTTCCTCGTCCTCCTCCTGCTCGCCCTCTGGTTCGCGCTGCGCGGCATCCTGCACCGGCGCCGGCTCGCCGCGGGCGTGGCCGCCGAGTACCCGGGGCAGGGCCACGACCCGGCCCGCAGCCGGGCGGTGGCCGGCGCCCGGGCCGCGGCCGCCCTCACCGACGCCACCCCCTGGTTCCTCGCCGCCGTCGCCGGGCTCACCCTCCTGCTCGGCACGGCGGCCGTCGCCGCCGCCTGGGCCACCGGCCAGGTGCCGGGCGAAGCGGCCCGCGGCACGCATCCGCTGCTGGAGCGCGCCGCCCAGGGCGCCCAGGGGGCCGGGTCCTGGCTCACCGGATTCGCGTTCCTGCTGTTCGTGACCTGGGGACGGCGCGCCTACCGGGACCCCTCGGCCCGCCGGACCGTCGGCATCCTGTGGGACGTGGGCACCTTCTGGCCGCGGGCCGCCCACCCCTTCGCCCCGCCCTGCTACGCCGAGCGCGCCGTCCCCGACCTGACCTGGCGGATCGCCACCTGGACCGGGCGCACCGGCGGGCGGATCGTGCTCTCCGGCCACTCCCAGGGCAGCGTGCTCGCGGCCGCGGCCGTCCGGCAGCTGCCCCCCGAGGTCCGCGCCCGGGTCGCGCTCCTCACCTACGGCTCCCCGCTGCGCCGCCTGTACGGGCGCTGGTTCCCCGCGTACTTCGGGCCCGGACCGCTCGCGGCCCTGCACCGGGACGTGGACTGCTGGCGCAACCTGTGGCGGGCCACCGACCCGATCGGCGGCCCGGTGCTCGCCCCCGCGGACGGCGTGGACCACGGCCCGCTGGCCGACCCCCTCGCCTACGGGCGTACGGCCGAACATCCGCTCCCCGCGCCCATCCTGGGCCACAACGGCTACCAGGCCGACCCGGTCTTCGCCGCCGAGCGCGCCGCCCTGCTGGCCCGCCTGGAGCCGGGCCCGGCCGCCTGCCCCGGGCAGGCGCCGGCATCCACCCCCGCACCCGCACCCGCCGCCGAAGGCAGCGCCGCGCCCCCACCCCCGCCCGGCTCACCGGACCCCGCCGGGCAGCTGCCCCGGCCCCGCGTCAGCAGGGTCCCGGAGCCGCCCCCGGCAGATCCTCCGGGAACAGCAGGGTGAGCTGGTCGGTGTCCGGCTCCGGCAGCTGCGCGACCCGGCCGGCGTGCCGCTCGACCATCGACTCGAAGGTCTGCCGGGCCGTGCGCCCGTTGCCGAACGCCGGGCCCCGCGGCAGCTCTGCGAAGTACGCGAGCAGGGCGTCGGCGGTGCCCCGGCCGAGCCGGTACTCGTGCTCCTCGGCCTGCTGCTCCACGATCCGCAGCAGCTCGCCGGGCCCGTAGTCGCCGAAGGTGATGGTCCGGGAGAAACGGGAGGCCACCCCCGGGTTCACGGTCAGGAACCGCTCCATCTCGGCCGTGTACCCGGCGACGATCACCACGACCGCGTCCCGGTGGTCCTCCATCAGCTTGACCAGGGTGTCGATGGCCTCGCGGCCGAAGTCCCGCCCCGAGTCCTCGGGCGCCAGGGCGTACGCCTCGTCGATGAACAGCACCCCGCCGCGGGCCCGTTCGAAGGCCTCCTGGGTGCGGATCGCGGTCGAGCCGATGTGCTCGCCGACCAGGTCCACCCGGGACACCTCCACCAGGTGCCCGCGCTCCAGCACCCCGAGGGAGGCGAGGATCTCCCCGTACAGCCGGGCCACGGTGGTCTTCCCGGTACCGGGGGAGCCGGTGAAGACCAGGTGGCGGCGGACCGACGCGGCCTTCAGCCCGGCCTGCTGCCGGCGCCGCCCCACCTCGATCATGTCGGTGAGCGCGCGCACCTCCCGCTTGACGCTCTCCAGGCCCACCAGTGCGTCCAGCGCCCCGAGCACCTGGTCGGCGGCGCGGGCGGCGGGCACCCGGGGGGCCGCGGCGGACGGTTCCGGCTGCGCCGCCGGGGCCGCCGACTCCGCGGCCGGATACCGGACGTCGGCCATCGCCGCGGTGACCGTGAGCGGAACGGCCGGCGCCGGTACGGGGGAGCGGCGCACCGCGCTCTCGTCGCTGGTGCAGTCGACCGCGACCGGCCCGTCCTCGGGGAACTCGTACCCCCCGCGCGCGCAGCGCTCGGTGCGGCAGCCGGTGAGGGTGGTGCGGCAGCCGTCGAGCACGTGGAAGCCGAAGCCGTCGCTGCCGGTCACCCGGCAGTCCCGGAAGGTCCCGCGGCCCTCGGCGGACACGTAGAACCCGGCCTCCGCGGGGGAGGTGACGGTGCACCGCTCCACTTGCGGGTCGGCTCCCTTGGTGACGATCACCCCGGTCTGCACGGAGTCCACCGAGCAGCCGGCCAGGGTGCCGCCGCTGCCGTGGTCGCGGAACCAGGCGCCGGTGCCCGCCTCGCGGATCCGGCAGTCGTCGAGCTCGGCCACCGCCCCGTCGCTGACCGAGACCGCCGTGTTGCGGACCTGGCTCAGATCGCTGTCCACGACCTGCGCCCGGGAGCCGCGGTCCAGGACGAACACCGCGTCCGGCACGTCGTGCACCCGGCAGGACACCAGCGAGGCGCCGGCCCCGTCGCTGATCCACACCGCAGGGTAGTCCCCGGTGCTGTCGTGGATCTCGCAGTGCTCGGCGGTGGCCCGGGTGCCCGGGTCCCACACCGACAGCCCGTTGCGCCCGAACCGGCGCACCTTGGTGTGGTGCAGGGTCAGGACCGAACGCGCCCGCAGGTCCAGCGCGTTCTCGGGCACGTCGTGGATCTCGCAGCCGGACAGCGTCAGCACCGCGTCCGTGTCCAGGGTGATCCCGTCCGCGGCCGTGCGGTGCACGGTGCAGTCGGTCAGCCGGGCCGCGGCGCGCACCGAGACCTGCACCCCGGCGCCCTTCACCTCGTAGATCTCGCAGCCCAGCGCCTCCAGCCCGGAGCCCTCCCCGGTGACCATCAGCCCGGCGCCCCCCGTGTGGTGGACCCGGCAGCGCTCCAGCCGCGGATGCCCGCCGCCGCGCACGGCGACCCCGGACTGCCCGGCGGACAGCACCTCGCAGTCCTCGAACACCCCGCCCGCGCCCTCCGCCACGGCGATGCCCACCCCGGTCGGATTGTCCACGGTGCACCGGCGCACGACCGGACGGCCGCTGCCGCGCACCTCGATGCCCGCGGCCGAGCGCGTCACCACCCGCAGGTCCGTCAGCTCGGGCGCCCCGTCCTCGACGAGCACCGCCGGAGCGGCCGTGTCCCGGCCCTCCAGGTGCAGGTCCTGGACCACGGCGGAGGCGTGCACCGTCAGCGCCACCCCGTCGGCGGGCGCGATCCGCACCGCCCCCGCCGCCCCCTCCGGGCCGCGCAGCGTGACCGCGTGACGGACCACCAGGTTCTCGCGGTAGGTGCCGGGGGCGATGGACAGCACGTCGCCGTCCCCCGCGGCCGCCAGGGCGGCGCTCAGGGTGGGGTATTCGCCGGTACGGCGCCGCCACCGCGAGGCGCTGCCGTGGGTGACCTGGACCGTTCCCTGTGCCATCGTGCTGCTGTGCCCCCGCCTGTGCCGACCGGACTGGTCGCTCCACCGTAGCGCGCGCGGGGCCGCGGAGTTGACCGCTCAGCTGCCCGCGCCCGCCCGGCCCCAGTCCGGCCCGGCCGCCGCCCAGGCCCGGTCGAGCCGGGCGTACCGCCGATGCACCAGTCTCCGTACGATCAGCCGCCGGACGGTGTCCACCAGCGCGGCCAGCGCTCCGGCCGCCGCGATCCCGGCCAGCGCCGCATAGGCGAGGGCCGCCGTGCGGTTCAGCGGCGGGGGCATCGGCCGGCCGCGGCCGTCGGTCCAGATCCGCAGCCGGTCACCGGGGCGCGGGCTTCCCTCGACGGCGTTCAGCGGCCCGGTGCGGGCGCTGCCGTCCGGAGCCGGCCACTCCGCGAGCACCTGCGGGTACGGCCCGGTCTGCCGCTGCCCCGGAGCCTCGGAGCCGGGGGCCGCGGGCGGTTCCTTGGGCGGCTGCAGCACCACGGCCACCACCTGGTGGCGGGCCCGGCCCTGGTCCCGGGCCGCCCGCTGGAGCGTGTCGTCCACCCGCGCACCGGCCAGCCAGCCGGCCGCCGGCGCCACCACGAACAGGCAGACCGCCGCGGCTAAGGCCACCCAGGCCTCCACGCAGTCCGTCCTCCGGCGCAGCGGATTGCGCCGCCACCGCCAGACACCCAGAGCCGTCCGCACGTACGGCACCCCCTTTGCCTCGGTCGTAGCCTCCCCCATGTCCCGGGACCGCGCACCCCGACCCGCTGGGACGTGGACCATCGTTCACAACGTCCCCACGGCATGCGCGGGTTCCCGCCCGGGACGGCCCCTGCGGGCCGGCCGTGCTCAGTCCAGGATCCGCACCTCGTCGCCCACGCGCAGGGTGCCGGGGGTCAGCGGCACCAGGTGCTGGCCGAAGACCAGCTGCTTGCCGAACCTGCGGTGCTGCCCCAGCGTGCGCAGCGGCTCCCGGCCGCGCTCGCCGGTGCTCTGGTCGGTCGTGGTGACGATGCAGCGGCCCACCATCTTGGCGACGCGGAACTCCACCGGGCCCACCGCGATCCGCCGCCACCCGTCCTCGGCCCACGCCTCGGCCCCGGCCACGACCACGTTCGGCCGGAAGCGGTCCATGGGCAGCGGGCCCTCGGCGGCGTGATCGCCTTCGGCGATCAGGGCGTTGAGGGCGTCCAGCGAGGCGAGGGTGGCCACCATCACCGGATAGCCGTCGGCCAGGCTCACGGTCTCGCCGGGCAGGGCGTACTCCGGGTCCACCGGCCGCCGGTGCTCGGGCGCGTCGAGGTGGATCATCCGCACGGGGACGCCCAGGTAGGTGCTGAACCAGCGGTGTGCGGCGGCGTCCGCGAGCACGGCCTCGATCTTCTTCCCGAAGATCGTCACCGGCACCGTCTCGTCCGCTCCGGGAACGGCCACGGTCAGCGGCTCGAGTCCCGGAGCGGTCAGGGCCACTCCGCCGCCCCCCAGCGGCAGAGCGGAGGCCAGCGCCAGCATCGGATGCTCGCGCTGTGTGAGGACCGCGCCGTCGGGCGCGACGAGCGCCCAGCGGCGGTCCCCGGACAGACCCCAGGGCTCCACGGCCACCTCCCGAGGGGCCGTACCCGCCAGGGACTTGACGGGGTGGACGTGGAGCGCCTGGACATGCATGTTCGCCATGAGGGCATGGTGCCATCCGGCCTTCACCGGCGGGCAGCCCCCTTCCTCGGACTGTTCCTCCGCGCGGTCCGCGGAGGGATCAGTAGCCGCGCCCCTGGTACTGCCGGCCGTACGGGTCCTCGTACGGTGACGGGGCCGGGACCGGCGCCTGCATCGGACGCGGGGCGGCCGGGCGCATCGCCTCGTACCCGGTGGTCGCCACCGGCCGCGGCTGCTGCTGCGGGGCGTACCCGCGGGCGGCCGCCGCCTGCTGCGGGATGTAGGGGGCCGGCGCGTTCTGCAGCGGGACGGGCTGGGCCATCTGCTGCTGGTACGGGTACCCGTACGCCGGGGTGTGCTGCTGGTTCTGGTACGCCGGGACCGGCGCGGCCGGGAGGGCCGGGAGCGCCGACGGCAGCGCGGGCAGATGGCTGCTGCTCAGCGCCGGTTCGTAGGCGGCGGGAACGCGGATCGGGGCGATCTGCGGGGTGCCACGCTCGGCCACGAGGGAGTCGTAGATGGGGGTGTCCGGGAAGGACGGCGCGGAGTAGTAACCGCCGCCGTAAGAGGCGCGGGGGGACGTCATGCGACATAAGTTAAGCCCACGGGTCCACCGGGTCTATAGCGAGGTTGTTTCAACCCCGCTCTGACCTGCCTCTTCCCAGGTCAGGGCCACAGCCGCCACCTGGCGCGCAGGCGTACGTTTCGTCACTTGCGCCCCTTTCTGCGCCCACTCGTACCGCCGGTAAGTCACGGCCTCCTGACGCTCTGTCATGCCGGGGCGGAGGCGGGACGGGTCCGGCGGCGCGCCCCGAAACGGAATCCGCTGCGGGTCAGGCGTCGCCCGGGCCGACCGGCTCGCCGGGACGGGTGTAGGTGCGGCCCTTCCATGCGGCGCCCGCCCCGCGGTGGTGCCGGAGCGCCGAGTCCACCGTCATCAGGAGGTACAGGAAGGCCGTCACCGGCAGCAGCGGCGCGAGCCACGCGGGCTGGCGGTAGTAGCGGAGCATCGGCAGGTAGGTCCCCGCCATGAGCAGCCAGGCCAGGGCGCCGGCCCAGGCCGCGGCGGGCCGGCCCGAGGCCGCGCCCGAGACGGCGGCGGCCGGCGGGACCAGGTAGACGAGCGCCAGCCCCGCCACCGTGCCGGCCAGCAGCACCGGACTGTGCCGCAGTTGGGTGTAGGCGCTGCGCGAGACCATCCGCCACAGCTCCCCGAGCCCCGGGTACGGGCGGACGCTCTCGACCCGGTCCGCGAGCCCCAGCCAGATCCGGCCGCCCGAGCGCTGCACCGCCTGCGCGAGCGAGACGTCGTCGATCACGGCGTGCCGGATGCAGTCGGGCACCCCGGCCCGGTCGGCGGCGCCGGTGCGCAGCAGCACGCAGCCGCCCGCGGCGGCCGCCGTCCGCCCGCCCGGCCGGTTGATCCACCGGAACGGGTAGAGCTGCGCGAAGAAGTAGACGAACGCGGGGACGATGAGCCGCTCCCAGCCGGTGACCACGCGCAGCCTGGCCATCTGCGAGACCAGGTCGAGACCGGCCGAGCAGGCGGCGGCGACCAGTTCGCGCAGGCCGTCCGGGGCGTGGGCGATGTCCGCGTCGGTGAGCAGGAGGAACTCCGGCTCCCGGGGCGCGGCCGTGCGCGCGAGCGCGATGCCGTGGCGCAGGGCCCACAGCTTGCCGGTCCAGCCGGGCTCCGGCTCGCCCGGCGAGGTCACGGTGAGCGGGAGCCCGCCGTGCCGCTCCGCCAGTTCCCGCGCCAGGGCGGAGGTGCCGTCGGTGCTGCCGTCGTCGACGAGGACCACGAAGGCCTCGCCCGGATAGTCCTGCGCGAGCAGCGAGGGCAGGCTCGCCGGCAGCACCCCGGCCTCGTCCCGCGCCGGCACCACCACCGCCACCGAGGGCCAGCGGGCGGGCGCCGCCCGCGGCGGCAGCCGTACGTCGGTCCGCCAGAAGAAGCCCTGCCCGAACAGCAGCCACACCCAGGCGGCCAGTGACAGCAGCGCGGTCACGGTGACGAAGCTCATCTCCCGGAGTCTGCCGCATCCGGTCCGCCCGGCAAGGGGACCGGCGGGCGGGCCGGACGGCGTGTCCCGGGCCCCTGCGCGGAAGCGGTTTCCGCCGACCGGCGGCCGGGTGCGCGGCGCGATCGCCCCGGGGGCCGCAGGGCGGTCGATTAAAGTGACCGGGTGAAGATCGCGCTGATGGACTCGGGAATCGGGCTGCTCGCGGCGGCCGCCGCGGTGCGGCGGCTGCGGCCGGACGCCGACATCGTCCTCTCCTCCGACCCCGACGGCATGCCCTGGGGACCCCGTACCCCGGAGGACCTCACCGGGCGCGCGCTCGGCGTGGCCCGGGCCGCCGCCGGGCTGGCCCCGGACGCCCTGATCGTCGCCTGCAACACCGCGTCCGTGCACAGCCTGCCCGCGATCCGGGCCGAGCTGGAGCCGGGCATCCCGGTCGTCGGCACCGTGCCCGCGATCAAGCCCGCCGCCGCCCGCGGGGGCAAGGTCGCCATCTGGGCCACCCCGGCCACCACCGGCAGCCCGTACCAGCGCGGCCTCATCCGCGAGTTCGCCGCCGGCGCCGAGGTCACCGAGGTGCCCTGCCCGGGCCTCGCGGACGCCGTGGAGCGGGCGGACGAGGAAGCCGTGCAGCGGACGGTCGCGGCCGCCGCCGCGCTCACCCCGCCCGACGTCACCGACCTCGTGCTCGGCTGCACCCACTACGAGCTGGTGGACGGGGCCATCCGGGCCGCGCTGCACGCCCGTACCGGCGGCGCCCTGCCCGTGTTCCACGGCTCCGCGGAGGCCGTGGCCGCCCAGGCCCTGCGCCGCCTGGGGCTCGCCGCCGCACCGGAGGCCGCGCCCACCGGCGGGCTGACGGTCCTCCTCAGCGGACGCACCGGGGAGCTGCCGGCGGACGCCCTGGCGTACGCCGAGGGCCGGCTGCTCGCCGCCGCGGCCGCCCCCGCCCGCGGCTGACCGCGGATCCCGGCCGGCCCTGCGCCGGGACGTTCCTGCACCCGGTCCCGCAGAGGACGGCCGCAGGTTCCCCCGGCCGGCCCAAGCACGCTGCCGGGCCCGGGCCGCCCCCAGTACGCTGCCTGGCATGAGGGACCATCCCCGCGGCACCCCCGCCGCGCTCTGGACCGGGCGCGCCACCAACCGCGGCCAGTGGCTGCTCGCCCTCGGCGGCGCCGCCTTCATGGCGCTCGGCATCGAGCTCGCCGTCGAGTACGCCTGGACCTCCGGGCTCGTCGCCCTGGTCATGTCCGTGGTCGGCTGCACGGCCGCGGGCCTGCTCGTCCTGTACGGCACCCTCGCCTTCGTCCACGTCGCGGTCACCGTCGACGACGAGGCGATGGAGGTGCGCTGCGGGCACATCGGCCTGCCGCGCCGCCGGATCCGCCTCAGCGAGGTGGCCGCCGCCGAGTTCGAACCCCGCGTCACCCCGCGCCAGTGGGGCGGCTGGGGCTACCGCTGGCGTCCCGAGAAGGGCACCGCGGTGGTGGTGCGCCGCGGCGAGGGCCTGGTGCTGCGCCTGGGCGACGGCCGCCTGTTCACCGTGACCGTGGACGACGCGGAGACCGCCGTCCGCATCATCCGCGCCCGCCTCCTGGCCCTCGCCACCCCGGGCCCGGCCTGACCCGGTGCGCCCGCCGCCCCCTGCGGGCCGCTCCCGCCTCCGCGGGCCCGGCCCGAGCCGGGGCGGCGCCCTGGGAGCACCCCGCACAGGACGTCGTCGTACACTCCGGCAATGAGCAGCGCCACCCGTACCGCCGAGGACACGACCGCCGCCGCCCCGCCGGCCGGGCGGGGGGAGCGGCTGCGGGCGCTCGTGCGGCCGGGGCAGGCCGCGGCCGCCGGGGTGCTCCTCTACCTGAGCTTCCCGCCGCGCCCCCTGTGGTGGCTGGCGGTGCCCGCCTTCGCGCTGCTCGGCCACTGCCTGTACGGCCGCCGGCCCCGCGCCGCGTTCGGCCTCGGGCTGCTCGCCGGGCTCGGCTTCCTGCTGCCGCTGCTCGTGTGGACCGGCGAGGAGGTCGGCCCGGTCCCCTGGCTGGCGCTCACCCTGGTCGAGGCCCTCTTCATCGCCGCCGGCTGCCTCGGCATCGCCCTCGTCACCCGGCTCCCGCTGTGGCCGCTGTGGGCCGCGGCGGTCTGGGCGGCGGCCGAGGGCGTCCGCGCCCGCTGGCCGTTCGGCGGCTTCTCCTGGGGCAAGATCGCCTTCGGCCAGGCCGACGGGATCTTCATCCCGCTCGCCGCCGCCGGCGGCACCCCCGCCGTCGGTTTCGCCGTGGCCCTGTGCGGGTTCGGCCTCTATGCCCTCCTGCGGACGCTGCGCACCCCGCGGCCCGGTCCGGCCGGACCCGCGGCCGCCGCCCGGTCCTTCGCGGGACCCGCAGCCGCCGCCCTCGCCGTGCTGGTGCCGGTGGCCGGGGCCCTCGCCGCCCGCCCCCTGGTGCATTCCGGCGCCGAGGACGGCACCGCCACCGCCGCCGTGATCCAGGGCAACGTGCCCCGCGCGGGCCTCGACTTCAACGCCCAGCGCCGCGCGGTCCTCGACAACCACGCCCGGCGCACCCTCCAGCTCGCCGCCGACGTGAAGGCCGGCCGGGTGCCCCGCCCCGACTTCGTGGTCTGGCCGGAGAACTCCTCCGACCTCGACCCGTACACCAGCCCGGACGCGTACGAGGTCATCGACCAGGCCGTGAAGGCCATCGGCGTGCCCGTGTCCATCGGCGCCGTGCTCGCCCCCGAGTCCGGACCGCTGCGCAACACCCAGATCCTGTGGGACCCGGTCGAAGGACCCACCGCCACCTACGACAAGCGGCAGATCCAGCCCTTCGGCGAGTACATCCCGATGCGCTCCGTCGCCCGCGTGTTCAGCTCCGACGTGGACCGGGTGCGCCGGGACTTCGGCCCCGGCGACAAGCCCGGCGTCTTCGACATGGCCGGCACCGGGGTCGGCCTGGTGACCTGCTACGAGGCCGCCTTCGACGGCCGCGTCCGCGACACCGTCCGCGCCGGGGCGCAGGTCGTCTCCGTCCCCAGCAACAACGCGACCTTCGGCCGCAGCCAGATGACCTACCAGCAGCTCGCCATGGACCGGGTCCGCGCCGTCGAGCACAGCCGCACCGTCCTCGTCCCCGTGACCAGCGGGGTCAGCGCCGTGATCCGGCCGGACGGCAAGGTGGTGCAGCAGACGGAGATGTTCAAGCCCGCCGCCCTGGTCGCGGAGGTCCCGCTGCGCTCCTCGCTCACCCCGGCCACCCGGCTCGGCGCCCTCCCCGAGTACGCGCTCTTCGTCCTGGCCGCCGCCCCCCTCGGCCGGGTCCTCGCCGGGGCGGTCCGGCGCCGCCGCCGGGCCGCTGCGTCCGCCGCCACCCCTTAGGGTCGGGATCATGGCCACCCCCGAGTTCATCCGCCGCATCCGTGCCACCGCCGGACACCAGCTGCTCCTGCTGCCCGGCGTGACCGCGGTCGTCTTCGACGAGGAGGGGCGGGTGCTGCTCGGCCGCCGCGCGGACACCGGCGGCTGGTCGGTCATCGGCGGCATCGCCGAGCCGGGGGAGCAGCCCGCGCAGACCGCCGTGCGCGAGGTGTACGAGGAGACCGCGGTGCGGTGCGTCGCCGAGCGGGTGGTCCTCGTCCAGGCCCTGCGCCCCGTGACCTACGCCAACGGGGACGAGTGCCAGTACATGGACATCACCTTCCGGTGCCGGGCCGTCGGGGGGTCGGCCCGGGTCAACGACGACGAGTCCCTGGACGTGGCCTGGTTCCCCCTGGACCGGCTGCCGCCGCTGGACGCGTTCGCGCTCGACCGGATCCGGCAGGCGGTCAAGGACGAGCCCACCTGGTTCGAGCCCGCGCAGCCCGCCGGGCCCGCCGGCACCTGAGCCCCGGCCCGCCGTCAGCCACCCGAGACGGCGGCCTCCTCGTAGAGCGCCCGGGCCGTGTCGCCGAGTACCGCGCTGTAGGAGATCTCCGGCACCGTGCCGCCCCCCTCGTACCCGCCGAGCACACCCGCGATCCCGCCGGTGGAGGTGAGCCAGGGGCTGCCGCTGGTGCCGCCGCTGAGCTCCGGGCAGCCGATCTCGCGCTGCGTGCTGCTCCACTTCTTGGTGGTGTTGGCGCAGATCAGCGGGGTCTCGCGCTCGTTGGGGTAGCCGACCACGGTCACCGCCACGTCGTCCGGCTGCGCCGCCTGGAGCGGGAATCCGCCCAGCAGGTCCTGGATCTCCTCGCCGCCGAGCGGGGCCACCGTGGCGAAGGCGATGTCCGCATCGGGGTCCGCGGCCGTCTCCCAGGCCGGGTCCTTGTACGCGCCGGTCAGCTTCCAGACCCCGTACGGCGCCGTGCCGTCGCGGTAGCCGGGCACGAACACCGTGTTCGTCACGTCGTCCAGGCAGTGCGCCGCGGTGGCGATCAGGTTGCGGTCGTCGCTGCGCACCACGGAGGCGGTGCAGAAGTGCCCGCCGTCGACCCCGCCCGCGAACAGGGCCCCCACCCGGTCGGTGACCTTGTTCGCCTGCGCCTCCGCCGTCACCCCGAGGGGCAGCGGAGCGGACACGGCGGGCTCACCCGTGGCCGCGACCAGCGCGGCCAGGGCCGTGGAGGCGATCAGTATCCGGCCGGAGGACCGGACCCGGGGGGCGGAACCGAGGTGCATGCCGTGGATCATGCCCCGACGATGGGCCGCGAGGCTATGGCCCAAGCCCGGTTTCAGCTGAGAATCGTCTGTGAATTCCGGCGGCGGAGTCTCACGTTCCGGACATCCCGCGCGAGTCGGCCCGAGCGGCCGCCGGCCGCCGCTCGTACAGCAGCACCCGGCGCCCCCGCACGGTGCGGTCCGAGAGCACCCGGAAGGACTCCGCCAGCACCCCGACCTTGACCCGGTCCCGCTCGTTGCCCGCCGCCCGGACCGGGCCGCGCGCATCCGTGACCAGCAGGATCCGCTGCCGGGCGAGCATCGCCGCCCGGATCCGCCGCCCGTCGCACTCCACGCCCTTGAGGGTGCCGGACTCCACCGCCGTCCGCGCCAGGGCCACGTCCGCGAGCCCCTCGAAGACGTCCGGCGAGACCAGTGCGGTGTCCCGGCGGGCCGCCGGGATGAACAGCACCGCGTCTCCCGGCCGCTTGAGCGCGGCCACCTCGCCGGCCGCGCCGAACACGTCGTCGGCCCGGCTGCCGGGCGACCGCTCGGCCCGCTCCAGCGGCAGCAGCCCGGCGAACGCGGCCAGCGCCGCCACCGGCACGACCAGCGGGGCCCACCGCAGCCCCCGGCCCGCGGCCGCCCGCACCAGCGCACCCAGCGCGTGCCCGGCCAGCAGCGCGAGGCCCAGCATGGAGAACAGGACGTACCGCTCCAGGTACAGCGGCTTGAACAGGGAGGCCGTGAGCAGCGCCGCCTGCGGGACGGCCAGCAGCGGCAGCCCCACCGCCGCCGCACCCGGACGGCCCGCCGCCCGGGGCGCCCGCACCAGCGCGCAGATCCCGCCGGCCAGCAGCAGGGCCCCCGGCCCGGTCAGGGTGTGCCAGGTGGTCGGCGGGATCCACGAGACCTGCCCCGACTGGGACCGGCTGAAGAGCACCAGCGGCAGCGCCCCCGCCACCGCCCCGGCCGCGGCCGCGGCCCAGCGGCGCAGCAGCGCCCGGTCGGCCCGCACCCAGGCCAGGCTGACCGCGTGCGCGGCCGGGACCAGCAGCGAGAACCAGTTGAGCAGCGCGCAGCCCAGTAGCACCAGCCCGTACGCCGTCCACAGCCGCCGGCTCCCGGGGCCGGTCCCGTCCAGCGCCCGGACCAGCAGCCAGGTGGCCGCCGCCGCGCCCGCGGTAACCAGGGCGTACGAGCGGCCCTCCTGCGCGTGGAACTGCATGGCCGGGAGCAGTGCCACGGTGAGCCCGGCCGCCGTGCCGGCCCAGCGGCCGCCCAGCCGCGCCCCTGCAAGGGCCGTGCAGGCTGCGGCGGCGGCCATGGCCAGCACCGAGGGCAGCCGCAGGGTGGTGGTGCTGTCCCCGAACAGCGTGAACAGTCCGTGCATCAGGAAGTAGTAGAGCCCGTGGACCGCGTCCACCTGCCCGAGCATGTGCCAGATCTGCGGCACGGTCCGCAGTGCGGTCTGCCAGGTCGCCGCCTCGTCCCGCCACACGCTGTGCCCGCGGGAGAGCCCCCACAGGCCCAGCGCCAGGGCGGCCAGGGCGGGGACCAGCGGCACGGCCGCGCCGCGCAGCCGGGACCGCGGGCGGGACCCGGCGTCGGGCCGGGGTCGGGCCGGCGGACAACGGAGGGGGAGCGGAGGCATCGGGACTTCCGTGACTGGGTGGCGGGTGGCGGGTGGCGGCATGGCGAGCGGCTGGTGGCGGCGGTCGGCCGCCGGCCGCCTCGGCCGGGCTGCGGGCGGCCGTGACCTGCGGCGGACGGGCCGCCGGGGTCCGGCCCCCGTCTATAGACGGAACGGAAGGGCCCGGGGTTGCCCTTGTGCACCACGGAGCTGAAGTCCGGCCCCGGCCCGCCCCTAGCCTCGGCCCAGGAGACGAAAGGGGCGGTACCGGTGAACTGGCTGATCCACGACTACCGCGAGAGCGATCTCGCCGCGGTGGTCCACCTGATCGACACCACGGCCGAGCTGGGCCAGGAGTCGGTGTTCTCCCTGGCCGAGTGCATCAGCGCGCTCACCGGCCGGCAGCCCGCCGTGGTCGCCGTCCACCAGGGCGTCCCCATCGGCGCGGCCCTGGCCTGCGTGGCGGGCGAGCGCGCCTGGGTCATGCGGATCGCGATCAACTCCGGCTGGCGGGGCCGCGGCCTGGCCAGCGCCCTCCTGGTCGAGCTGGAGCGGCGCCTGATCGCCGCCCGCGTCGGCAGGATCGCGTACGTGCTGCCCGAGGAGGACCTGCTCGGCGAGGGACTCCTCAACGCCGGCTACACCCGGCAGCCCGCGGTCGCCTACTTCGAGAAGACCGAACCGCACGGCCCCGCGGCCGGACTCCTCGACGACCTCGGCGGCCGGTTCCTCCCGAACGACCTGTGGGCCAAGGTGGCCGGCATGGAGAAGGAGAAGGACCTCATCGAGCGCCGGGTGGTCCTGCCCCTCGCCGAGCCCGAGCGGGCCGCACAGCACGGGGTGCAGCCGCCGCGCGCCGTCACCCTCTTCGGCCCGCCCGGCACCGGGAAGACCACCTTCGCCCGCGCCATCGCCTCCCGGCTCGGCTGGCCCTTCGTCGAGCTCCTGCCCTCCCGGCTCGCCGACGAGGGCAACCTCGCGGCCGCCCTGCGCAGCGCGTTCGCGCGGATCGCCGAGCTGGAGCGGGTGCTGGTCTTCATCGACGAGGTGGAGGAGATCGCCCCGGTCCGCAGCGAACCGGTCCAGCCGGGCGGCATCCACGGGGTGACCAACGAACTGCTCAAGCTGATACCCGGCTTCCGCGAGGGCGACGAGCGGCTCCTCGTCTGCGCCACCAACTCGATCCGCTCCCTCGACCCGGCCTTCCTGCGGCCCGGCCGCTTCGACTACCTGATCCCCATCGGCACCCCCGACGCCGCCGCCCGCGCCGCGATCTGGTCCCGCTACACGGCCGGGCGCGCCGACGTGGACGTGGCGGCGCTGGTCGAGGCGAGCGAGATGTTCTCCCCCGCGGACATCGAGCACGCGGCCCGGATCGCCGCCCAGGTCTCCTTCGAACGGGACCTGGAGGCGGTCGGGGTCCGCATCGCGAGCGAGGTGCCGCTCGGCGCGAGCACCGCCGACTACCTGGCGGCGGTGGCCCGCAGCCGGCCGACCGTGACCCCGGCCATGCTGGGCGAGTTCGAGGCGGACATCACCGCACACGCACGCGCCTGAGCCCGGGCCCCGGCCCGGGGCCGCGGGCAGGCCGGTGGCCCGCAGCGCTCCCCAAAGCACTGCGGGCCTTCCGCGCGGACTCGCGTCCTGCGCGGAACGCCGCGTTCCTGTTGGGGTGTGCCGCCGGCCGGAACGCGGACGCGGTGCTGCCCGGCGACCCGCTCGTGTCCCCGGCAGCACCATCCAGTGAAGCCCCCGCACCCCGCCCCGCGCCTCGGCCGCCCGGCCACACCCGAACCGGCCGAACGGCCGGAGCCGTTGGACCCGGGCCTTCCGTCCGGGACCCCCGGCCCCCCCGCACGGGACCTCCGTCCCGGGCCCCGCTCGGCTACGCTGCCCGCAGGCGCGCAGCGCCCCCGTACGGCCGTCGTGGAGGGAGCAGCATGGGTTTCGCCGTCTTCGTGACCCTTCCGGGCCTGGCCATCCTGCTCACGCTGATGGCCTTCGCCGACTTCGCCCTGGTCCGCGCCGGCCGGGCGGGACTGCTGCCGTGGCGCTGGGGCGGCCGGGAGGGGCAGATCTCCGCCACCGGCTTCGAGCAGCTCCACGCGAGCTTCTCGCCCGGCAAGCAGAACGAACTGAAGGAGCGCCAGAGCTCCCTCGTGCTGCGCGCGGACGAGGAGGACGGCGCCCCGCCCCGCACCCGCGTGGACCTCGACGGCGGCACCGCGGTCATCCGCCTCCCCGGCGGCGGCACCGCCTGACCCCCGCCCCGGCCGTCCGTCACGCACACCGGTACGTGAACTCCCCCGCGGCCGCCCGGTGCACGGGGGACAGCAGCTCCAGCCGGGCCTGCGCGCGGTACGTGCCCGTGCCGCGGAAGGTCCACAGCAGGCGCAGCCGGGTTTCCCGCTGCCCTCGGACCACCCGCTCGGAGAGGGCCTCGGAGCGGGTGCCGTCGTTGCGGACCCAGCGGTAGTCCAGGGTGCCCGGGCGGCCGTTGGTGCGGACGACCGCGGTGATCTCGGCCGCCGAGTCGCAGGCCGGGCCCCCGGCGGGGGTCTCCACCCGCAGCCCGCGCACCTCCAGCGCCGGCCCGTACCTCTGCCACCCCAGGTGGCAGAGGACCGCGAGCAGCACCGCGCAGGCGAGTGCGTACCGGCGCAGCCCCGCCCGGCGGGCGGGCGCGGGCTGCTCGGGGAGCGCGCCCGCGGTGCCGTGCCAGACGAGCGTGGTGTCGAACCCGCGCGGCCGCGGCACGGCCGCCGTCACCCCGGGTCCGAAGCGCAGCACCGAGCCCTCGACCCGGTCGGGCACCACCACCGGAACGGTCGCCGGTTCGGTGGCCTGGTCGGCCACCCGCACCGTACGGGGATGCCCTGCCGGGTCGTACGGCCCGTCGAACCACTGGCTGCCCAGCACGGTCGCGCTGTAGTCGCCGTCCGCACCGCCGGCGCCGGCCGACGGGCGGGGCGGATCGGGGTCCCGCGGGGCGGGGCCCTGGGCGAAGGGGATCCGCGGATCGCTCATGTGATCGTGCACCGCCTGATGAAGAGCTGCCGGACGGCAGGGCCGTGGGCCGGGGCGGGCCTGGTGGTGGCGCGCACGCCCCAATGGCAGCCGTTGCCGGTGAAGGAGTGGACCGCGGTCAGCGCTTCCCCGCGGGAGGTGAACACGTCGGTGCCCTCGGCCGCGCCGAGGCTGCCGGACTCGTCGGAGGTGAACCACTCCACGGTCACCGTGACCGGGCCGGAGCCCTCCGAGGCCACGGAGACCGAGGCCTCGCCGGTGGCCGTCCCGGTCTGCCGGAACGAGCCGATGTCCACCGAGCGCACGCGCACCGAAGGCGGGGGCGCGGACGTGGTCGCGGGCGGGGTGGGCGGCAGGGTGCGGACGGTCCGGGTCGGGCTCGGGGCCCAGGTGGGAGCGGGCGTCCAGGTGGGGCTGGGGGTGGTCCACGTCGGGGCGGGGCTCGGCTCCCAGGTCGGGGCGTCCGGAGTGGGGGAGGGCGCGGGGGAGGAGGACGGCGCGGGGCCGTCCTCCGAGGGCGAGGGCGAGGGGGTCGGCGTACCGGGTCCGGGAGCGGGAGCGGCCGTTCCCGCCGGCCGGGCCTGCGTGGTCGCGAACGCGCTCACCGCCGAACGGCCGCCGGGCTCCCCGCCGGCGGCCTGGGTGGCGAACACCAGCACCGCCCCGGCCACGGCCGCGACGGCCGCCGCGAGCCAGCCGCTCCGCCCGGGCCACCAGCCGCCCGGCCCGCCCCCGCCGCCCAGGGAGGTGTCGGCCAGCGCGGTCGTGCCCACGGCCGGACCGCCCGCCGCGGAGGGGAACAGCAGGGGCAGCAGCGCGGCCAGCGCCGCCAGCTTGCGCTGCCCGCGCTCCTCCCAGTCCGGCCCGTACGCGGCCCGCGCCAGCCCCTCCAGCTCCGCCACGAACACCTCGGCGTTCTCCGGCCGGTCCTCCGGGGCCTTCGCCAGCCCGCGCCGGATCAGCGGCCGGACCGGCTCCGGCGCGGCGGCCTCCGGCACCGGGGCCTCGATGTGCTGCACGGCCAGCTCGGCGAAGTTCTCCCCGGCGTACGGCTTCCGGCCCGTCAGGCACTCGAAGAAGGTGGCCGTCGCCGCGTACACGTCGGCCGCGGGCGAGGCCGGCCGGCCCTGCCACTGCTCGGGCGCCATGTAGGCGGGGGTGCCGGCCACCCCCGGGGTGCTGCCCCGGCCCGCGGCGATGCCGAAGTCCACCAGCTTTGAGGAACCGTCCGCCGCGACCAGCACGTTCTCCGGCTTGTAGTCCCGGTGCACCACCCCCGCCCGGTGCGCCGCCGCGAGCCCCAGCAGGGAGCCCTTGAGCACCGCCAGCGCGGGCTCCGGGTCGGTGCGGCCCTCCCGGGCGAGCAGGGCGCGCAGCGAGATCCCGTCCACGAGCTCCATCACGATGGCCGCCCCGGACGGCGCCTCCACGTACTCGTACAGGCCGACCACGTACGGCGAGTGCAGCCCGCCCAGCAGGCGGGCCTCCGAGCGGAACTCCGTGACGAAGGCGGGGTCCCGGCGGAAGCGCTCGCCGAGGTACTTCACCGCGACCGGGATGCCGGTCGCGTCGTGCACGGCGAGGACCACCCGCCCGCTGCCGCCGGATCCGAGTTCCCTGGTCTCCGTGTAGCCGGGGACCGTCCACGCGTTCATTTCGCCCCCTGGGCGGACCCGGCCGCCGCGGTGTGCCTGCCTGTTGACACCTCACCAGACACGTTTCCCGCCACGGCCGGTTCCCATCCCCGGACCGTTCCGTCCGACGGGGGATCCCCGCGGGCCGCCCGCCCCGGTCAGCGGGCCAGGTGCGCCACGAGACGGTCGAGGAACGCCGTCTGGGCCGTCACCATGACGCTGCGCGCGGCCTCCAGGGAGAACCAGGCGACCCGGTCCAGCTCGGGGAACACCCCGGTGCGGCCGGAACGCGGCGGCCACTCCATCGTGAAGGTGCCCGGCCGCACCGTCGCCGGGTCGAAGTCGGCGGCCACCGCCCACACCGTCACCAGCTTCCCGCTGGTCTGCCGGACCTCGCCCAGCCCCGTGTACGGGCCCGGCGGCGGGGGCCATCCGAGCTCCTCCTCGAACTCCCGCAGGGCCGCCGCCTGCGGAGCCTCGTCCGGCCCGTACTCGCCCTTGGGGATGGACCAGGCGCCCTCCTCCCGGTGTTCCCAGAGCGGCCCGCCCATGTGGCCGAGCAGCACCTCCGGGGCGCCGTCCGGTCCGGGGCGGTGGAGCAGCAGTCCGGCACTGCGTTTCTGTGTCATGACCTCATGCATGCCCCGGCCCCCGGCCCCGGCATGCGCCGGTCGCGGGCCCCCGAAGGCCCCGCCGCCCCGGACCCCCGCAGCAGGGGCGGCGGGTGCGGGAGGGGCTCAGTGGTCGTGCGGGCCCTCGCGGTGCACCGGGCCGTGCGGGGCCGCGCAGTGCGCGTCCCGGTCCCGGTCCGGGACCGAGCCGGCCGGGCCCACCGTCAGCAGCTCCTCCTGCACGTGGTCGACCTGGAGGGTGGTGTGCCCGATCCCGTACTCCTCGCGCAGCAGCTGCTCCAGGTCCCGGCGCACCGCGTGGCAGTCGCCCGCCGGTTCCACCAGCACGTGGGCGGAGAGGGCCGCCTCGCCGGAGGTGATCGTCCAGATGTGCAGGTCGTGCACCTCGGCCACCGGGTCCTGCCCGACCAGCCGGTCCCCGACGGAGTCCGGGTCCAGATGGGCGGGGGCCGCCTCCAGGAAGATCCGGCCCGACTCGCGGACCAGCCCGTAGCCCGCCTTGACCATGAGGGCCACCACCACGAGCGTGGCGATCGCGTCGGCCTGCACGAAGCCCGTGGTGAGCACGATCAGACCGGCCACGGCGGTGCCGATGAAGGCGAACAGGTCGTTGAGGATGTGCTGGTACGCGCCCTCGACGTTCAGCGAGGTCCGGTTCGCCTTGGAGATGCACCAGGCCGCCGCCACGTTCACGACGATCCCCGCCAGCGCCGTCACCAGCACCAGCCCGCCCTCGACCTGCGGGGGATCCAGCAGCCGCCGCACCGCCTCGTACGCAAGCCAGACCGCGAGCAGCAGCAGGGTCAGCCCGTTGGCCTGCGCGGAGAGTATCTCCGCCCGCTTGAGCCCGTACGTGAAACCGCCCTTGGCGGGCCGCGCGGACAGCCGCATCGCGATGAGGGCCAGCACGATCGAGGCGGCGTCGGTGAGCATGTGGGCCGCGTCCGACAGCAGGGCCAGCGAGCGGGCCAGGATGCCGATGGCGACCTCCACCGCCATGAACGCGCCGATCAGCCCGAGCGCGATCCCCAGCCAGCGGCGGTCGGCGTCCTCCGCCACCCCGTGGGAGTGGCCGGCGTGGCCCCCCGCGCCGTGGGCGTGCCCGCCGTGGTCCCCGGGGCCGTGCGCGTGTCCGTCGCCGTGCGCGTGGTGGTGTGAGCCCATAACGTCCCCCGAAATGCGTTCGAAGCGGTCCGTCCGACGCGTGAAGTGAAGCGCACCGCGGCGGGAAGGGCAAAGGCTGCACCGGTGACCGTTGTCATTACGGTTAAGACGTCCCTGACCTGCGGTTATGCCCTCAAGGAAGGTTCGTGGGAAAATCTGGTCATGGTCCAGCCGTCCGGCGCGCAGGCCGCGCCCGAGCTCGTCCTGGAAACCGACACGGGCGCCACCATGGTGATCAGCCCGGGCCGGGTCTACCACGTCGGCCGCGACCCCCTGAGCGAGGTCTTCCTCGACGACGCACGCGTCTCCTGGCACCACGCCGTCCTGCGCCCCGAAGGCGACCACTGGACCGTGGAGGACGAGGACAGCACCAACGGCACGTACGCGGACGGCCGCCGCGTCCACGCCTGGGGGGTCGGCCCCGGCACCGTGCTCTGCTTCGGCAGCCCCACCGACGGCCCGCGCGCCGTGCTCGTCGGCCGCGCCCCGCCCCCCGCCCCCGGCTACCGCACCTCCCGGCCCCCCGGGGTGCACAGCCCCGGCCTCACCGGCACCTTCCGGCAGCCGACCTCGGTGCGGCCGCTGCCCGCCCGGGCCCCCTTCCGCATCGGCCGCGGCCCGGACAACGACCTCGTCGTCGACGACCTCGTCGTCTCCCGCCGGCACGCCGAACTCATCGCCCACCCCGACGGCACGTACGAGATCGTGGACCTGGGCAGCCACAACGGCACCTACCTCAACGGCGCCCCCGTCACCCGCGCCCGCATCGGCGAGGGCGACATCGTCGGCATCGGACACAGCGCCTTCTGCCTGGTCGGCGACCACCTCCAGGAGTACGTCGACACCGGCACGGTCTCCCTCGACGTCCAGGACCTCGCGGTGGCCGTCGACCACGGCCGCAAGGTCCTCCTCGACCACGTCTCCTTCCCCGTCGGCGAGAAGTGCCTGCTGGCGGTGGTCGGCCCCAGCGGGGCCGGCAAGTCCACCCTGCTCGGCGCCCTCACCGGCCTGCGCCCCGCCGACCAGGGCACCGTCCTCTACGACGGCCGCGACCTCTACCGCGACTACGCCGAGCTCCGCAGCCGCATCGGACTCGTCCCGCAGGACGACATCCTGCACGCCCAGCTCACCGTCCGGCGGGCCCTCTCGTACGCCGCCGAACTCCGCTTCCCGCAGGACGCCGCCAAGGCCGAGCGCGAGGCCCGGGTGGACGAGGTGATCCGCGAACTCGGGCTCCAGCAGCGGGCCGCCCAGCCCATCCACAGCCTCTCCGGCGGCCAGCGCAAGCGGGTCTCCGTGGCCCTCGAACTCCTCACCAAGCCCTCGCTGCTCTTCCTCGACGAGCCCACCTCCGGCCTCGACCCGGGCATGGACCGCTCGGTCATGCACATGCTGCGCGGGCTCGCCGACGACGGCCGCACCGTCATCGTGGTCACCCACAGCGTGCTCTCCCTCGACGTGTGCGACCGCCTCCTCGTCCTCGCCCCCGGCGGCCGGATCGCGTACTACGGGCCGCCCGGGGACGCCCTCGCCTTCTTCGGCTTCGAGCAGTGGCCCGAGGCCTTCGAAGCCTTCGAGAACGACCGGGACCGGGACTGGGCGGGGGAGTACCGCCGCTCCCAGCCGCACCGCCGCTACATCGCCGATGCCGGAACCCGCCGTCCCGCCCCCCTCGGCGGACAGCCGCTGCGGCAGCCCGCGCCCCCGCCCGCCCCGCAGAGCTGGGGAGCCCAACTGCGCACCCTGGTCCGCCGGTACGCCGCCGCACTCGCCGCCGACCGCACCTTCCTCGCCATCATGATCGCGCTGCCGTTCGTGATGGGAGCCATGGCGCGCGCCCTCGCGGGCAGCCGCCTCACCACCGAGACCGCGATGAACGCCCTGCTCATCCTGTGCGTGGGCGGGGTGCTCACCGGGGCGGCCAACGCGGTGCGCGAACTCGTGAAGGAACGGGTCATCTACCAGCGCGAGAGAGCCGTCGGCCTGTCCCGCTCGGCCTACCTGATGTCCAAGGTGGTGGTGCTGGGCACGGTCACGGTGCTGCAGGCCGTCGTCCTCACCCTGGTCGGCCTCGCCGGGGTGGACCTCGCCGCCCCCGGCGGAAAGGGAGTGCTGCTGCCACCGCTCGCCGAGATCGCCCTCGCCGTGGCCCTGCTCTCCTTCACCGCCATGATGCTCGGGCTGCTGGTGTCCGCCCTCGTCCGCAAGGAGGAGGTCACGATGCCCCTGCTGGTGCTGCTCGCCATCGTGCAAGTGGTCTTCTGCGGGGCCCTGCTCAAACTGCACGGCGTACCGGTGATCGAGCAGCTGTCCTGGCTGGTGCCCTCCCGCTGGGCCCTGGGCGCCATGGCCGGCACCATCGACCTGGCCGCCATCGTCCCCGGGAAGATCACCGCGGATCCGCTCTTCGACCACGCCGCCGGTGTCTGGCTGCTCACCCTCGGCATGCTCGTGGTGCTCTCCCTCCTGTTCGGGCTGGCCGTGGCGCGGCTCCTGCGCCGCCACGAGCCGGCCATCATGCGGAAGTAGTGCCATGGCCGGAATCCAGGGCCCGGAGTTCCGCCCCACCCACGTGGTCCCCCAGGAGGGCCTGCCCGCCTGGGAGACCCCCGACGTGTCCCGGCCCACCCAGTCCCTCGACCCCTTCCTGCCGGTGGAACTGCTGGCCCGCCGCGGTGCCTGGGCCGAAATCCTGTGCGCCAACGGCTGGTCGGCCTGGGTGGACGGGCGGCTGCTGGTCTCCGTACCCGGCCCGCCGCCCACCGCCGGCGCCCCGCTGACCCGCGCCGAGGACCCCGCCCCGCTGCTGGCCCGTGCCGCCGAGGCCCTGGAGCGCTACCGCTCGGCCGCCGAGGACCTCGCCGCCGGCCGCACCGACGCGGAGGGCTTCCGCCGAGCCACCCGCGGGCTCCGCGCCGGGATCGTGGTCGACGGGGAGGCGGTCTGGCTCTACGACGCGACGGCCGGGCGGTGGATGTACGGCGACGGGGTCCGCCTGACCACGTACGCGCCCGTGGCCGCGCCGGACGCCCGCACCTCGGGAGTGCGGCCGCAGACGGAGGAGCGGGGCGGCGGGGCGGGGGACGCGGCCGAGGCGCCGGGCGGGCCGGGTGCGCCGGACGCCACGTACGTCGTGGGGGCCGCGGATGCCGCGGGAGCTGCGGCTGCGGCCGCCCCGGGCCGGGCCGACCCGGTCGGCGTCCAGTTCGACGTACCGCCCGAGCCCGCGCAGCCCCCGGCGTGGGGCGGGCCGGGTGGCGGGGAGGGCGAGGGCAGGGCCCGGGAGGCGGCGGCCGGGCATCCGCCGACCCGGGTGGTGGCCCCGCCGGGCTCCGGTGACCGGTGATGACCTCCGGAGTGCACGACGGCAGCGGGCTGCCCTACGACCTGACCGGCCGCCAGATCGCCGGCTACCGCGTGGAGGCCGAGCTCGGCCGCGGCGGCATGGCCGTGGTCTACCGCGCCCACGACATCCGGCTCGGCCGGACCGTCGCGCTGAAGGTGCTCGCCCCGGAATGGGCCCGGAACGACTCTTTCCGGGCGCGGTTCGCCCAGGAATCGCAGGCGGCGGCCGCCATCGACCACCCGCACATCGTGCCCGTCTTCGAGGCCGACGAGGTCGGGGGGCTGCTGTTCATCGCCATGCGCTACGTCCCCGGCCAGGACCTGCGGGCCCTCCTGGACCGCACCGGTCCGCTGCCCCTGGCCGCGGCCATCCGCATCGCCACGCAGGTCGCCTCCGCGCTCGACGCGGCCCACGACCACGACCTCGTCCACCGCGACGTGAAGCCGGCCAACATCCTCGTGGCCGCGGGCACCGACGAGGAGCACCCCGAGCACGTGTACCTCGCGGACTTCGGGCTGACGAAGAAGTCCCTCTCGCTGAGCGGGATCACGACCGTCGGGGACATCGTGGGCACCGTCAACTACATGGCGCCCGAGCAGATCGACGGCCTGCCGCTGGACGGGCGGTGCGACCTCTACAGCCTGGGGTGCGTGGTGCAGGAGATCCTCACCGGGGCGCCGCCGTTCCAGCGGGACAACGACTTCCTCGTGCTCATGGCGCACAAGGCGGAGCTGCCGCCGCTGGTGTCGGCGCTGCGGCCGGAGCTGCCGGGGGCGCTGGACGAGGTGCTGGGGCGGGCGCTGGCGAAGCTGCCGGGGGACCGGTACGAGAGCTGTCTGCAGTTCACGGGGGCCTTGCGGCTGGCTGCGCGGGGGGATGGGGGGCCGCCTGCTCCGGGACGCGGCGCCCCGCCCGCGGGCCGGCCGGGCGGGGTCGGCCCGCCCCCGCCGCCCCCGGTCTGGGCCCTCCCGGTCTTCGCCGCCCGCCCCCGCTGACCGCAACCACCCCGGCGGCTCCGCCCCGCACCCTGCGCCTCAATCGCCGGCGGGGCTTGATTCGGGGGCTCCGCCCCCGGGCCCCCGCGCCTCAAACGCCGGCGGGGCTGGATTTGCTCCGGCCCGGTGTCTTGGGTGCGGGCCGCCGGTGGTTTCGGGGGCTCTGCCCCCGGGCCCCCGCGTCGCAAACGCCGGCGAGGCTTGGGTTGGCGCCGGGGCTGGGTGGACGGTGGGGGTGGGTTGACGGTGGGGGTGGAGTTTGCCGCGTAGGGGGCAGCCGAGGGGGTCGGGAGGGGGGAATCGAGCCCGTCCGGCGTTTGAGGACCGGGGTCCGGGGCGGAGCCCCGAAAACCGGCGGACGGCCGCACGTTCAAGGCGACCGGGGCACATCGAGCCTCGCCAGGGGGTACCTGCCGGGGGGAGCGCGAGGCGCGGGGCGCAGCCCCGGCGGTCAGCGGCGGAGGCGGCGGGCGAGGGCGCCGCCCAGGTAGCCCGCGGCGGCGCCCGCCAGCAGGCCCACACCCACCGTGCGCCACAGCACCGCCCGCAACTCGACCCGCCCGCCCAGCCCGTCGACCTCGCCGATCCCGAGGAGGGACAGCCCGAAGCGGGCCTGGACGTCGGCCAGCAGGCAGATCACCAGGAACGCGGCCCCCAGGGCCACCCCCAGGTGCACCGCGTGCTGCCACGGCTTCATGCGGACCGGCGAGCGCATCGCGGCGACGAGGCCCGTGCCGAGCAGCAGTACGGCGGCCACCGCGACCAGCAGCCATGAGCGGCCGTCGTACTCGGCCAGGGAGGCCGCATCGAGCCGGGACAGGTCGGGGGTGCGCAGCACCTCGTCCAGGACCTGGGGCATCGGCAGCCCGAAGGGGCCGTCCACCCTGCCCTCCCAGGCCCCGCCCAGCCCCACCGTCAGGGCGATCCAGACCAGGTTGGGCAGGCCCAGCAGGACCACGGCGAAGGTCTCCGCCGGGTGCCCCCGGGTGAGGGCCACGACGATGCCGACGCCGACGCCGATGACCACGTACGCCAGTAGCAGGAGCACGGTGGCGGACGCGGCCGGGCGGACCGATTCGTGGAAGCGCAGCAGCCGGGCGGGCAGCGGGGTCCGGCGGGACACCAGCAGCCCGAGCAGGATCATGCCGACGATCCACAGCAGCCCGAAACCCAGCGTGGCGGGGAGGTCCGCGCGGAAGCCCACGGTGGGGGAGGCGTCGAGGAGTTCGCCGAGTTCGCCGATCGGGTTGTCGCCCGTGTCGATGCCGAACGTGTGCCGGGCGAAGAGCGCGTACCCCGTCAGCAGGGCGAGCCAGAGCAGCACCAGCTGCCCGGCCCGGGCGAGGAGCTCCCCGGAGCCGGCGACGGCGCGCAGCCGCAGCGGGCGGAGCAGCAGGCAGCCGGCGGTCAGGGCCCCGGCCAGGGTGACGGACAGCGGGAGCAGCGAGATGCCGGCATCGGCGTCGGCGAGGAACCCCGCCCCGCCGGACACCTCCACCGAGCCGCCCGCCGCCATCACGACCACGGCCGCGACCACGTGCGGGAAGGCGCCGCCGGGCAGCGAGCCGGCGCCCGCCGCGGCGAGTCCGGCCGCGGCCACGGCCGTCATCGCCGCGAAGCCGGCCAGCGCGGCCAGCAGGGCGTCCCGCCAGCCTGCGGTCGCGGCCCGGGACCGGTCCGTCCGTCCTGCCGCCTGTCCTGCGGGGGAAGTCACCCTGCCACCGTAAGCAGGGCCGGGCCCGGCCGCTCGGCGGGGAGATCCGCGGCGGCTCCCGGTTGCGGGCGCCACCCGGATGGCGCACAGAATGGTCGGCAGGAGTGTCGGAAGTCCGGTTCGTCCCGCAGGGGCCCGGAGTCCTCCGCTACGTCAGGGAAGAGGCCGCCCGTGACCACTCAGCCCTCCGGCCGGCCGCCGTCCGGCGACCGCCCCACAGGTCCCCCCTCCGGCCCGCTGTCCGGTTCCGCCGGACAGGGCCCCCCGACGATCCCGCACGGGGTCCCGCCCGCCCCGCCCGAGGGCGGCGACGGCGGCCCGTCCGGCCCCTCGGGTCCCGGCGGCCCCTCCGGCCCCGGCGGCGGGGACGGCGGTACGGGCGCCGGCGGTCCGGGCCGCCCCTGGTGGCGCTCGGCCCCGCGGATCGCGACCGCCGCGCTGGCCGTGGTCGCGGCCGTGGTCCTGACCGTGGTGCTCACCCGCCCCGGAGGGACCCCCAAGAGCGGCGGGGAGGTCTTCCTCCAGGCCGCCTCGGCCGAGGGACCCGACCCGTACACCGGTTCCACGGTCGCGAAGGCCGCCGTGCCGCCGCAGCCCCCGCCGAGCCCGCCGCCCGAGAGCACCCCGCCGCCCGGCGGCCGGACCGTGACGCAGAGCGTGTCCGGTTCCGCCCCCGGCCTGTACGGCGGTACGAAGAACGCGGCCAGCTGCGACGTGGAGAAGCAGATCAAGGCGCTCGGCGCCCAGCCCCCGAAGAACGAGGCCTTCGCCTCGGTGGCCGGGGTCAAGCCCGCGGGCGTGCCCGGCTACCTGCGCTCGCTCACGGCCGTACAGCTGCGCTCCGACACCCGGGTGACCAACCACGGCTACCGGGACGGCCGCCCGACCAGCTACCAGGCGGTGCTCCAGACCGGCACGGCGGTGCTCGTGGACGGCCACGGCGTGCCGCGGGTGCGGTGCGCGTGCGGCAACCCGCTCGGGCCGCCGGTGGCACTTCAGTCGAACCCGGTGCGGCAGGGCCAGGCCTGGCCCTCGTACCGCCCGGCGAACGTGGTGGTGATCGCACCCTCGGTCACGATCATCAACAAGTTCGTCATCTACGACCACAAGGACCGCCACTGGTACCAGCGCGACCGCGGAGACCACCACGGCCGGCACGACAAGCCCGTCCCGCCGCCCCCCGACCCCTCGCCGTGGGTGCCGCCGAGCCCGCTGAGCCCGCCGGTGTCCCCGCCCGCCTCGCTGTCGCCGGACGAGTCCGGGTCCTCGCCCGCCTCGCTGTCCCCCGGCGAGTCCTCCCCGGACGAATCGGTGTCGGACTCGGGCTCGCCCTCGGGGGAGTCGCCGAAGAACTACGTGGTGCCCCCCGGCGAGGACTCCACGAGCCCGTCCGGTCCGAGCTCCGAGCCGGGCTCGTCGCCGGCCTCGGAACCGGCGTCCTCCCCGGCGTCGGAACCGGCGTCCGCGAGCTCCTCGAAGGCGGAACCGGCGAGCCCGCCGCCGCCCGCCACCAGCTCCTCGCCGCCGGTCGCCCGCTCGGTCTCGCCCCTGGCCACCCCGTGTCCCACCCTCTCCGGGACCATCGTGGTGACCCCGCCGCCGCGGCCGGGGATCACCCCGCCGAACCCCTGCCCGGCGATCGTCTACCCGCCGAGCGGGCCGCCGTCCTCGGCCTCGCCGGTCCTGCCGCCCCCGCCGCCTCCGCCGCCGGCCGACGTACAGAGCTCGCAGCCGGAGCAGCAGCAGCCGACGGACCAGCAGCCGGCCGATCAGCAGCCCGACCAGCAGCAGGACCAGCAGCAGGACCAGCAGCAGGACCGCCGGCAGCCGCAGTAGACCGGCGCGCCGGCGGGGGTTGGGGCGGGGGCGGGGGCGGAGGCGGTCACAGGGTGCCGCCCCCGCCCCCGCCGGTGTCCCCGCCCGGCTCCCCACCCAGCAGTTCGCGCGCGCACTCCCGCAGCCAGGCGTGTGCCGGGTCCGCGTCGTGCCGGGGGTGCCACGCCATGCCGAAGGGCAGCACCGGCAGTTCGAGCGGCACCTCGAAGCACTCCAGCCCCACCGCCTCGGCCAGCGGCACCGCGTGACAGGTGATCAGGCCCACGAGATCGGTCTCGCGCAGCACGAACAGCGAGGCCGGGAACGAGCCGACCGAGCCCACCACCCGCCGGGAGAGCCCGAGCGCGCCCAGCGCCGTGTCCACCGGCCCCTCCAGCCGTCCGCGCCGCGAGACCGTGAGGTGCTCGGCCGCCGCGAACCGGCGGGCCGTCAGCCGGCCGCGCAGCAGCGGATGGCCGGACCGCGCCACCCCCAGCATCCGCTCGTCCAGCACGTGTTCCACCCGCACCTCGGGGGCGTACGAGTCCACCACGCCGAGTTCCAGGTCGGCGGTGCCCTCGCGCAGGGCGGGCACGTCCACGTGGCTCTCCGACAGGAACCGCAGCCGCACCCCGGGGGCCTCGCGCGACAGCCGCGTGAAGAGCGCGGCCCCGAAGGACGCGGCGAAGGAGTCGTGCGCCAGCACCGTGAACGTCCGCTCCAGGGTGCGCAGGTCCACCTCGCCCCCGGACAGGAACAGCGCCCGCGCCCGCTCGACCACCTCCCGCACCTCCGCGTGCAGGGCGAGGGCGTGCGGGGTGGGCACCATGCCCCGGCCCGCCCGGACGAGCACCGGATCGCCGAGGGCCCGGCGGATCCGCCCCAGGGTGCGGCTCATCGCGGGTTCCGACAGGTGCAGGCGGGCGGCCGCGCCGGAGACGCTGGACTCCTCCAGCAGCACGTCGAGGGCCGCGAGCAGGTTCAGATCCAGCCCGGATTGCGTCACACGCATTCATCCCTTGCGGAAGTTGCACTGGAAAGCAGGACGGGGCCCACCCTACGGTGAACGGGCGAGGGGCGTTCCCGGGCCCGGCCCCTCTCGCGCCACCCGACCCCGCAAGCTCCGAGGAGGAGCCGTGCCCCGCCCTGCCCCGCCCCGCCCGGGAACACCCGTGGGTCCCGCCCCGTCCACCGCGTCCGCCCCGTCCACCCCGTCCGCCCCGGCGGGCCCGCCCGCCGCCCGCGCCGCTCTCGGCTGCGCCGCCCGGTTCGCGCTGTACGCCTGCGTCCTCGTGGCCCAGAGCCTGGTGGCGGCCGTGAACCTGCTCGTCCCGCAGCTCGCCGCCTCCGCCCTGCACCCGACGGCCACTCAGCTCCTGTGGGCGGTGGACGCGTACGTCATCGTCTTCGCGGCCCTGCTCATCCCGGCCGGGGCCCTCGGCGACCGCTGCGGCCGCAAGGGCGCCCTGCTCTCCGGGCTCGCCCTCTTCGCGGCCGGCGCCGCGCTCAGCTCCCTCGCCCGGGACCCCGCGGTCCTCATCGCAGGCCGCGGGGTCTGCGGGGCCGGGGCGGCGCTGATCATGCCGGCCACCATGTCCGTGCTGGTCCACCTGACCCCGCCCGCGCGCCGCGGCCAGGCCCTCGCCACCTGGACCCTCGCCGCGGGCCTCGGCGGGCTGGCCGGCAACGTCGGCGGCGGCCTGGCGGGCGAATACCTCACCTGGCGCGCCCTCTTCAGCGCCGTGGTCCCGCTCGCCCTCCTGCTCGCCCTCGCGGTGGCCCGGCTCGTCCCGCGGATCCCGCGGCGCGCCGAGGCGCCGGTGGACCCGGCCGGGGCCGCGCTGCTCACCGGGGCCCTGGTCGCCCTCGTCTACGGGCTCATCGAGGGCCCCTCGTACGGCTGGGGCTCCGGCCGGGTGCTGGGCGGCTTCGCCGCGGGCCTGGGGCTGCTGGCCGGTTTCGTCCGGCACGCGCTGCGCGCCGCCCGGCCGCTCTTCGACCCGCGGGTGTTCGCCTCGCGGCGGCTGCGGGCCGGTGCCCTCGGCATCGGCGCGGCCTTCTTCGGCCTGTTCTCGCTGTTCTTCGTCAACGCCCAGTACCTGCAGTACGTCAAGGGGTTCGGGCCCGCCCGGACCGGCCTGGCCATCGTCCCGCTCACCGTGGGCATGGCGCTGGTGCCCCGGTTCGGCGCCCGGCTCCAGGACCGCCACGGCCCGCGGCTGCCCGCGAGCCTGGGCCTCGCGGTGATCGGGTGCGGGCTGCTGCTGGTCTCGACCGCCGGTGCGGACACCCCGTACCCCGTCTACGCGGTGTACCTGCTGGTGATGTCGGCAGGCACCGGGCTCTGCGCCCCCGCGCTCACCCTGAGCGTGGTCACCGAACTGCCCGAGCACCAGGCCGGACTGGGCTCGGGGCTGAACACCGCGGCGCGTGAGATCGGGGCCGCCCTGGGGGTGGCGGTGGTGGGCACGGTGCTCGCCTCGCGGCTCCACGGCGGCGTCCAGGACGCCGCCCACGCGGCCGCGTTCACCTCGGCGATGGGCACGGCCCTGCGGGTGGCCGCGGTGACCGTGCTGCTGGCCTCGGCGGCGGTCGGAGCCTCGTACCGGCGTGGCTGAAATGTGGTGTGTGCCACGCGCGTAGCGTCGGGCCGCCGGGTATGTCCCGAGCGGTCCCGCTACGCGCGTCCACCAGCCGAAGATCTGCTGCGCGACATGTTTTCTTCATCTGTTCGGCACATGACAATGTGACCCTCGCTCTGCCACCTGACGCCCCGCCGACTGGACGGCGGGAGCGGTGCGTTGAAGAGGTGTCCCCCACGTGAAGAGAATCTCCCGCGCCCCCTGGGCCGCCGGGCTCGCGGCCGTGGCCGCGGCCGGCCTGTTCCTGATACCCGCCCCGGCCGGTGCCGGCACCGCGCAGACCGCCACCGTGCCGACCGCCGCCACCGTGACCCCCGAGGTGTACTACGCCCCGGCCCAGGGCAAGACGGGCGCCGCCCTCAAGTCCGCCCTCCACGAGATCATCAAGACGCAGTCCAAGATCAGCTACTCCGCCGTCTGGAACGCGCTCAAGGTCACCGACGAGGACCCGGCCAACCCGAACAACGTCATCCTCGTCTACTCGGGCCGCTCCCAGTCCAAGTCCACCAACGGCGGCGGGGTCAACGACTGGAACCGCGAGCACGTCTGGGCCAAGAGCCACGGCGACTTCGGCGAGGTCACCGGCCCGGGCACCGACCTGCACCACCTCCGCCCGGAGGACGTCACCGTCAACAGCACCCGCGGCAACAAGGACTTCGACCTCGGCGGCAGCCCCGTCGCCGAAGCCCCGGGCAGCTACACCGACGCCGACTCCTTCGAGCCGCGCAACGCGGTCAAGGGCGACGTGGCGCGCATGCTGCTCTACATGGCCGTGCGCTACGACGGCGGCGACGGCTTCGCCGACCTGGAGATGAACGACCGGGTCAACAACGGCTCTGCGCCGCTCTTCGGCCGGATCAGCCTGCTCAAGCAGTGGAACCGGATGGACCCGCCGGACTCCTTCGAGCAGCGCCGCAACCAGGTGATCTACGACACCTACCAGCACAACCGCAACCCGTTCATCGACCACCCCGAGTGGGTCGACCAGATCTGGTAGGCGCGGCCGGGCGCAGGGGCCGGAGAGGGGCGGCACTACCGGTGGGTAGGCGCAGGCGCGGCGCCTTCCCCGCCCCCTCCGGCCCGATCGGTGAGACAGTTGGACCATGGCCGAAAGGGCAGTGCCCGAGGCGGCCGCGCCGCAGCCCGACGCGTGGCCGGCCCCGCCGGACCTGAGCCTGGCGCTCAACCGGATGGGCACCTTCGACTGGAACCTCGACAGCGGGCAGATGCACCTCGACCCGACCGCCCTCGAGGTCTTCGACCTGCGTCCCGAGGAGTTCGGCGGCTCTGCGGCCGCCTTGCGCGCACGCATCCCGCCCGGGGAGGAGGCCCGCCTCGACGCCCGGGTCTCCGAGGCGCTCAAGCAGGGCCACCACGCGTACGGGGCCTACTTCCGGATCCGGCTGCGCGACGGCACCAGCCGCTGGACCCACACCCAGGGCCGCATCCTGCGCGACCCCGCGGGACGCCCGTACCGGATCATCGGCGTGGTGCGCGACGCCTCGCCGGACCCGTACGAGCCGGGGGCCCGGGAGGAAGGGGCCGGCCGTCGGGACGAGGCCCGCCGCCGGATGACCGGGGTGGTGGACCGCACCACCGCGATCCTGGCGCACGCCCGCACCGTCAACGACGTCACCGACGTGCTCAAGGACCCCGAATCCCTCGGGCACCTCGGCGCGGTCAGCGTGATGCTGGGCGTGGTGGACGGCGGCCGGATCCACCTCGTCGCCGAGGGGCAGCTCGGCTCGTACGTACCCGAGATCGAGTACACGCGCATCGACGCCCGGCTCCCGATGAGCGAGGCCGTGCGCACCCTCCAGCCGGTGCTGCTGAGCTCGCGCGAGGAGTTCCAGGAGCGCTTCCCCCGGCTCTGGCCGTACATCGAGCCGCTGGACGTGCGCAGCGGGGCGTACCTGCCGCTCATCGCGCAGGGCCGCCCGATCGGCGCCCTCGGCCTGCTGTACGCGCGGGACGGGGGCTTCTCCGCCGAGGAGCGCAACCTGCTGGTGGCGCTGGGCAGCGGCATCGCGCAGAGCCTCCAGCGGGCCATGCTGTTCGAGCAGGAGCACGACCTGGCGGAGGGCCTCCAGCGGGCCATGCTCCCGCGCAGCATCCCCGAGGTGCCGGGCGCTCAGATCGCGGTCCGCTACCGGGCCGCCCGGATGGGCCGGGACATCGGCGGGGACTGGTACGACGTGGTCCCGCTCGGCGAGGGCCGGATCGGGCTGATGATCGGCGACGTGGAGGGGCACGACACGGACGCCGCCGCCGTGATGGGGCAGCTGCGGATCGTGCTGCGGGCGTACGTCACCGAGGGGCACACCCCCGGCACCGCCATGGCCCGCGCCTCCGCCTTCCTGCGGGAGCTCGACACCGACCGCTTCGCCACCTGCACCTACGTCGAGGCCGACCTCGCCACCGGGCTGCTCCAGCTGGTCCGCGCCGGGCACCTCGACCCGGTGGTGCGGCGCGGGGACGGCACCTGCCACCGGATCGCCGTCGCGGGCGGCCTGCCGCTGGGCCTGCCGGCCCGGCCCGCCGGCCCGGACTCCGCCGGGGGGCGGGAGGGCGCGGGCCCCGGCCACCCCTCCGGGCTGGGCGCCGGCTATCCGGTGACGGCCCTCGAACTGCACCTCGGGGAGACGCTGGTGCTGTGCACCGACGGCCTGATCGAGCGGCCGGGGGCCGACCCCGACCTCGGCATGCGCGAGCTCATGGCCGCCGTGCGCCAGGGGCCCGCGGCCCCGGAGGAGCTCGCCGACACGCTGTGCGATCTGGTGGGCGACGCCGGCGGCGGGGACGACATGGCCCTGCTCCTGCTGCGCCGCCAGGGGGTCGCCGAGCACCGCGGCGGCGGGCCGCTGCGCCACCACCTGACCCCGGGGGACCCGGACGGCCCGTCCACGGTCCGCCACCTGGTGCGGGCCGCCGCCGCGGCCTGGGGCGCCCGCGACCGGGCCGACGAGATCGAGCTCGCCGCCGACGAGCTGATGACGAACGTCCTCGTGCACACCGACGGCGGCGGCGAGGTGATCCTGCGCTGCACGGCCGAGGGCCGCATCCGCGTGGAGGTGGAGGACGGCTCCAGCGCCCTGCCGCGCCGCCGGGAGGCCGGGGACTGGGCGGTCTCGGGCCGCGGACTCCAGCTCATCGAGGTGCTGGCCGACGGCTGGGGGGTCGAGCCCCGCGGCGGCGGCAAGTGCGTCTGGTGCGAGTTCGCCGTGACCGCCGCGGCGCAGGAGGCGCAGCGGCCCGCTCAGCCGGCGGCCACCGGCCCCTGAGCCTGCGGATGAGGCCGGGCCTGCGGCTGCGGCTGCCTGGCTGCCTGTACGGAGGTGGAGACGGCGGTCCGGATGCCGGCAGGACGAAGGCCCCCGGGGCATGGCGTGGTCGGTTCCCGCCGACCGGCGGGCGGGCGGACCCTGCGGCATGCGTTCCCCCGCAGGCAAGCGCCAGGGTGGCCGCGGGGCGGGGGAGCCGGGGCCCACCGGCCGGTCGGTCCGGGGGCCGCCCCGGGGGCCGGGCCTGCGCCGGGCCGGAGGCCCGCACGCACCGTCGCGACGCCCGCGCCCCGGTGCACCGGCGCTCGGCTGTGTGCGGGCGAATGGCTGAACCCGGGCGGACGCGACCGGTCCGCGCCCTTGTGTCCCGGGCTCGCGGGGCGGCCCGTGGCCCAGGGTGGGCCATGTGCACTCAGCTTTTCCGATCATCATCTCGGCGGTCCTGGTTCTCCTTCCCCAGCCCGCACCGCCCGCCGCCGCCCGGCCCGCCCCCGCCCCCCGCCCCCTCGCGGCGGCGGACGCCGAGCCCGCCGGGATCGAGACCGACCGCACCGAGCGGACCGTCGCCGCCGGCATCCGGCTGCTCTCGTACGATCGGCTGGAGGCCCGCCGCCGGCTGCGCATCGACGCGCTCGATGTGGACCTCGCCCGGCCGGGGCTGCGCGTGGAGTACCTGGGCCCCGGCCGCGGCACCCTCGCCGAGCTGGTGGCCCGTCACCGGCCGGGCCCCGGCCGCCGCGTGGTCGCCGCGGTCAACGGGGACTTCTTCGACATCGGCCGCACCGGCGCCCCGCTCGGCCCCGGCATCGCCGACGGAACACTGCTGCACGCTCCGTCCCCCGGCGCGGGCGCCGCCGTCGGCTTCGGGCCCGGGCCGCTCGGCCGGGTGCTGAAGCTCACCGCCTCCGGCACCCTCGCCCTGCCCTCCGGCCCCCGCCCCCTGGCCGGCTACAACTCCGGCCGGCTGGCCGCCGACGCCATCGGCGCGTACACCTCCGCCTGGGGCGGCACCGACCGCGCCCTGCTCGCCACCGGCGCCGGGGAGCGGGCCGCGGAGGTGCTCGTCCGCAACGGCCTGGTCCTCGCAGCCGCCACCGCACCCGGCCGCGGCCCCCTCCCCGCCGGCACCACCGCACTCGTCGGCCGCGGCGCCGGAGCCGAGATCCTGCGGGCCCTGCGCGCCGGGGACCCCGCCGGTATCCGCCCGGCCCTGACCGCCGCCGGCGGCGGCCCGCTCCCCGCCACCGCCCTCGGCGGTCGCGAAACCCTCGTCACCGACGGCGTCCCGCACAGCCACGAGGGGCTGCCGAACAACACCGCCGCCCCCCGCACCGCCGTCGGCTTCAGCCGCGACGGACGGCACATGCGGATCGTCACCGTCGAGGGCCGCCGCACCGAGAGCGCCGGCCTCACCCTCACCGAGCTCGCCCTCCTCCTGCACCGCTCCGGCATGCACAACGCCCTCAACCTGGACGGCGGCGGCTCCACCACCCTGCTCGCCGGCCGCAGCGGAGACCGGGCGCCGCAGCCCGAGAACACCCCCTCCGACGGCCGGCCCCGGACCCTCCCCAACGGGCTGGTCCTCACCGTCCCCGCCGGTGACGGCCGCCTCGCCGGCCACCGCATCGAGGCCCCCTCCGGGTCCCTGCGCACCTTCCCCGGCCTCACCCGGCGGCTCACCGCCACCGGGTACGACGCCTCCGGCGGCCCCGCCGCCGGCACCCCGCACTGGCGGACCCGGCCCGCCACCGGCACCGGGCAGCCCGTGGGGCGGACCGACGCCGCCGGGGTGTTCCACGCGGTCCGCAGCGGCGCCGCCGAGGTCCGGGCCTCCGACCGCGCCGCCCTGCCCGGTCCGGCCACCGTCACGGTGCTCGGACCCCTCGACCGCATCGAGCCTTCCGCGGCCCGGATCTCCCTCACCGGCACCGCCGACACGGCCGGCTTCCGCCTCACCGGCCACGACGTCCACGGCTCCGCCGCCCCCCTGGAACCGGCCGACGTGACCTGGACGTACGACCGCGCGGCCTGGCGGGTGACCGGCGAACCCGACGGCGGCTTCCGTCTCAAGGCACTGGCCCCCGCCGCCACCGGCGTCCTGCGCGCCACCGCCGGCGGCCGCCGCACCGCGATCGCCGTCTCCGCGGGCCTGCGCACCGAGACCCTCCCCGCCTTCACCGCCCCCGACCGGTGGACGGCGACGGGCGCCCGGATCCGGCCCACCGCCCCCGGCACCGGACTCGGCCTCTCCTGGGAACTCCCCGCCGGCCCGGCCGAGATCACCGCCCGGCCCCCGCAGCCCCTCCCGCTGCCCCCCGACCCGCGCACCCTCGCCCTCCGCACGAGCGGCCCGGACGGCGGGGCGCGCACCGCCCTGCGGCTCACCGACGGATCCGGCGCCGCCCTCGTCCTGCGCGCCGCCGAAAGCGCCGCCGGGGAGACCGGGCCGCGGATCCTCCGGTTCACCGTCCCGGCCACCGCCCGCGGCCCCCTGACGCTGACCGGCCTGACGCTCACCGCCACCGGACCCGCCACCGGCAGCCCGCTCTACGCATCCCTGACCGTGGACGCGCCGCCCCGGCTGACCCCGCCCGCCCCCGCCCCGCCCGGCCGACCCGTACTCGCCGGCCCGGCACCCGTACGGGCCCGCAGCTGGCGGTTCGCCGTGCTGTCCGCCGCGGGCGGCACGGCCGCGGCCCGCGACCGCACCCGGCGCGCCCTGGCGGGAATCGGCGCCGCCCGGCCCGACTTCCTGCTGCTGGCCACCGGTACGGAGCCGGTACCGGTGGCCGCCGGCCTGGCCGTGCACCGCTTCCCGGGACCGTCCTTCCGCCACCGAGGGACCCGCTTCCTGCCCCTCACCCCCGGCCGCTGCACCCTCGACGGCGGGGGACCGGCCCGCATCGGCGCCCTGCGGACCGGCCTCGCGGCAGCCGCCCGCGAGACGGCGGCCGGCGCCCTGGTGCTGCTGCGCCCCGCACTGCCCGCGGGCTGCGTGGACGCCGGGGAAGCGGCCCTGCAGGAACGGCTCCTCGCAGAGTTCCAACGCACCACCGGCAAGGGGACCGCCGTCCTCGACACGGGCGGTCCCGCGTTCACCGCCCGCCGCACCGAAGGCGTCCCGTGGCTGGCCGAGGGCAGCACGGCCGCCCGGGGCGCGGCCCCCTCCTGGTACCTGGCCGGGGCCGACCCGGTACCGGCGGCGGCCCGTGCCGCCGCCCGCCGGGCCCCCTGGGCGGGCGGCCCCGACTGGCTGTCCGTGACCGTGCGGCCCGGCAGGCCGTGACCGTACGGACCGGTGACCGGCAGCGGCGGCGGCCGGGCGCCGCTCAGGGCTGGTCGCGCTCCGCCTCGCCCACGTACGGCTGGAGGAAGGAGCCGATCTGCCGCTCCACCTCCGTGATCCGCTGCTCGTGCCGGTACAGCTTCTCGCGCATCTCCTGCTTGGCGCTCTCGTCCCGGCGGCCCCCGTCGATGTGGCGCTGCACGCTGGCGATCAGCTCCTGGAGCTGCGCGTGCAGGGTCTCGCTCAGGCTGCCCCACACCGTGCGCAGGTCCTCGGCCCGGCTCGCCGCGTACTGCCGGGCGGCCCGGTCCGCGGACTCCCGGACGTGCTGCGAGAACTCCTGGGCGGCCCGCGCGCGCAGCTTGCGGTCGGCGAAGACCACGGCCCCCGTGGCCATCAGCGGACCCAGGGCCGAGCCGATCGCCACGGCGATCCCCACCGGCGGCAGCGCCAGACCGAGGCTGATCACACCCGCGGCGCCCGCGGCGGCCGCCCCGCCGCCGAGCGCCGCCCCGGTGCCGGCGCCCACCGCGAGCAGCGAGTTGGGGCGGAACCGCCAGGGCACGTCCCCGCGGCTGCGCCGGGCCGCGTGCCCGTTGCCGCGCGCCGCGGACATCGCCAGGGTGTGCAGGAGGTCGTTCTGCTCGCGCGGCGAGCGGGTGCCGGTGAACTCGGCGCGCAGCTCGTCCAGCAGGTCGGCGTGGGTGCGCAGCAGCGGTTCGAGCTGGCGCAGCAGCTCCTCCTGCCGCTTGCCGATCAACTCCTCCAGCCGGGTGGAGCAGAAGCCCTGCATCCTGCGCTGGAGCATGCCGGTGTAGGCGTCCCGCAGCTCGTTGTGGACCAGCTCGCGGCCGGCCCGGCCGAACACCTTCACCGCCCGGTTGAAGCGGCCGCCCTGTTTGACGTTCCAGCTCGGGATGACCTTGCTCTCCTTGACGAGGAAGCGCTTGAACTCGATCTCGATCTCCCGCTGCACGTCCGCGACCCGGCTCCCGACCAGGTCGCGGACCGCGTCGGCACTCTGCCGCAGCTGGTCCTGCGTGCCCCGGCTCTGCTCCAGCAGGTTGCTCAGCTCGGCCTGCGAGCGCATGAGGATGCCGCTCTCGTCCTGGAGGCGCATCCGCAGCTTCACCGCGTTCTGCCGGAGGAACTCGGCGAGCCGTACGAACTTCACCCGGGCCGCGTCCCGCATGCAGAACAGCGCCAGGGCCGACTCCAGTTCGCCGATGCCCGAGTCGAGCTCCGCCTCCTTGTCCCCCGAGACCCGCGCGGCCAGGGCCTTCTTGGCGCTGATGAAGAACAGGTTCGGGACGCTCGGGAAGCCGGAGCCCCCGCTGAGCTCCGCGACCACGTTGCGGCAGCGGCTCATCACGTCCTGCCGCTCGTCCTCGTCGATCCGGTCGAACTGGTTGACCACGAAGAAGACGTCCCGGTGCCCGAGTTGGCGGACGTGCTGGAGGTAGTCCTCGGTCTCGTGGAGGGTGAAGGGCCGACCCGCGTCCGTGACGAACACGACGGCGTCCACCTCCTCCAGGAAGCGCAGGGTCACCAGTTCCCGGTCGGGACTCTCGTTGATGCCCGCGGAGTCCACGATCTCCACCGACCGCAGCAGCAGGTCCAGCGGCTGCTCGACCACGGCCAGGGCGTACGCCGGAGCCCGCGGCGCGCCGTGCGCGTCGATCTGGAGCTGGACCTCCTGCCGGAACACGTCCATGGGCACGGGCTGTTCGTCGTTGATGTGGTCCGCGTCCCGGTACAGCCAGGCCCGCTCGCTCTCACCCCACCGCAGCACCGTCGTGAACGCCGTCGCCGGATTGGCCTTCGTCGGCAGCAGCTTCTTCCCCAGCAGGGCGTTGATCAGCGTGCTCTTGCCGCTGCTGAACTCGCCCACCACCATGATCCGGAAGGATTCCCGCTCGAAGACCGCCCCGTTCATGCCCAGGTGCAGGCCGTGCACCCCGTTCTCGGGCGGTCCGACGACCCCCTCGGCCTCCCCGGCCACCTGCTGGAGCTGCTGGTAGTACGACCGCAGGCTCGCGAGGTTGTCGCTCCAGCCGCGGAAGTGGGCGGCGGCGGACTCCGGCGCGGGGGCGGGGGTTGGTTCGGTGTCCAATGTCCTAGGTCCCTTCGAAGAAGGAGAGTCGGGTCATCACGGTCCGGTGCAGGCCGTGCGCGCGCTCGCGCAGTGCCTGCCAGTGGCCGGCCGAGTCCGGCGGCGCCGTCAGCGCCGAGGTGTGCAGCCGCCACCACTGCTCGTCGCGCTCCCGGGCCTCCCGCAGCAGCCGCTCGTACGCCGGCCGCAGCCGTTCCGCGGTCCGCTCGGCCTGCTCGGTGAAGGCGGCCTCGACGATCCGCCGCAGGTCCGTGATGGTGCGCTCGCGGCGCTCGGCCTGGCCGTGCTCCAGGGCCTCGGTGACGAGCGCGGTGCCCGCCGCGCCGGCGATCTGCCCCACCACGTCCGTGGCGATCGGCGACAGCACGCCCTCGATGGCGCTGCCGACGAACTCCGGGAGCCAGGACGCGTCCCAGGCGGCGTCCTCCGCCGCCTCGCCGGCCGCTGCGGTACGCGCCGCCCCGGGCAGCGAGGCCGCCGGGACGACCTGCTCGGCGCGGGGCGCGTCGAGCTCCGGCTCCTCGAACAGCTCCGTACCGGGCCGGTTCGCCGGCAGCACCGCCCGGAGCCAGTCGGTGTCCTGCTTCAGCGCCCGCGCGGTCTCGGCCGTCACCCAGTCCCGGAACTCCAGTTGCGCCTGCTCGGTGCGCGGGAGCACGTGCAGCCGGAAGAACAGCTGCTCCTCGGGGGAGTCGATCAGGCCGGAGTACTGCGCGGAGAGTTCGCGTACGAGGTCCGCCCGCCGCCGGCGGCCCTCCGCGGCGATCCCGTCCGCCAGCCGGACGCGGCGGCCGTCGGCCTCGGCGCTCAACGCGATCCAGTGGAACTGCGCGGCCTCGCGCGCCGCCTGCCAGACCCGGGCGGCGCGCGCCCGCTCCGGCCCGGTGCGCCCGGCGTCCGCCAGGGAGCGGGAGGCGGCCTCGGCCACGAGGGTGCAGGTGGCGGCCAGCAGGTGCAGCCGCCGCACGGTCCGCACCACCCGGCGCATCCGGCTCCCGACGAGCCCGGAGAGCACGGCCCGGCACTGCTCCACGGCGAGGTCCTGCGCCGCGCGGTCGGGTTGCGGGGCGGGGTGGCCCGCCGGCGGGGCGGGGTCGGCCTGCGCGGTGGGGCCGGAGCCGTGGCCGTGGCCGGAGCCGTGGCCGGGACCGGAGCCGTGGCCGGGGGCCGCGGCGGGCGGGCCGGGCGCGTCCCGGGGGCGGGGGACCGCGGGCCGGGACGGGCGGGCGGTGGCGGGTGGGGCGGCCGGGACGGCGAGGACCGGGGCGCCGGGGGCCAGTTCCGCCGCCAGGTGGCGGACCCGGCGCATCACGTCGGCCGCCTCGTCCTCCCCTTCTTCCGCCACCTCGTCGAGCTTGGTGACGACCAGCACCACCGGCGGGCTGTGCGGGGCGGAGGCCAGGGCCTTGAGCCGGGCCTGCTCGGTGGCGAGGAGGGCCCGGCGGGCCTCGCTGACGACGATCACCGCATCGCAGCCGGTGACCACCCGGGCCAGCGCCTCGGTGTCCGGGCGGCGCGCCCCCGACCAGCCCTCCCAGCCCGGGGTGTCCACGAGTTCCACGCCCGCGTGCCGCAGCCAGGCCTCCGCGGGCAGCTCGGCGTACACCGTCCGCAGCGGATCCGGGTCCCGGCCGCCGGCTCCGCGGCCGGATGCGGACCGGGCTTCCGGTAAGAGCCCCGGGCCCGGCGCGCCCTGATCCCCGCCGCCGGCCGGCGCGGGGCGGACCAGTACCGGGGTGCCGGGACCCGCCCGCCGGTCCGGCACCGGCAGGCAGTCGGCCCCGGCCAGCAGGTTCACCAGCCGGGACTTCCCGGTGCTCGTGCCGCCGACCACGCAGATGCGGGCGGGGAGTTCCGCCGCGCGGCGCTCGGCCCGGCGGATCAGCTCGGCCGCGGTGTCGGCACCGGCCTGGTCGGCCAGCAGGGCCACCTGCTCGGCGAGTTCCCGGACCCGGGCGTGCCCGCCCGCGGCATCCTCGTACGCCCCCACCACGCCCTCCGCCCCCCGGCCGTACCCCTCGGCGCGACCATGATGCCGAAGACGGCCCGGCCGCGTGGCCGGTTCGCGAACTCGGGACCCGCCCGAGCTCAGAGGGAGACGAGCGTGACCTCGGTGGCCTTCACGCTGGTCCACACCGGGGTGCCCTCGGCGAGCCCGAGCTCGGCCGCGGCGCCCGGGGTGATCTCGGCGACGAGGTCCGGGGCCTCGGCCGAGGTGATCAGCAGCCGCATCCGGCTGCCCACCGCGGTGATCTCCCGGACGGTGCCCGGCCACACGTTGCGGGGGCTGCCGCCGGGGCGCTCGCGGTGCACCGACACGGCCTCCGGGGCGATGATCGCGAGGGCGTCCGCGCCCTCGGGCGCGGAGTCCGCGACCACCAGCCGCCCGCCGCCCGCGGTGGTGAGGACGCCCGCGGAGACCGTGCCCGGCCAGGCGTTGCGCCCGAGCATCCGGGCCACCCAGGGGGACCGCGGGTGCCGGGCGACCTCGGCGGGCGGGGCGTCCTGGAGGGTCTGCCCACCGGCGAGTACGAGCACCCGGTCGGCCAGCGACACGGCCTCCACCGGGTCGTGCGTGACGATGAGGCAGACCCCGCCGAAGCCGCTCAGGTGGCTGCGCAGGGTGTGCCGCACCCGCGCCCGGGTGGTCTGGTCGAGGGCGGCCAGCGGCTCGTCGAGGAGCAGCAGCCGGGGGCGGGCGGCGAGGGCCCGGGCCAGTGCCACCCGCTGGGCCTGGCCGCCCGACAGCTGTCCGGGGCGGCGGTGTGCGAGGGCCCCGACCCCCAGCCGGTCCAGCCAGGCCCGGGCCTCGCGGCGGGCCTCCGCCCGGCCGACCCCGCGGGCGCGCAGCCCGTACGCGGTGTTGGCGAGGGCGCTCAGGTGCGGGAACAGGGCGCCGTCCTGGGGCACCCAGGCCACCTGCCGCTTGTGCGGCGGCAGGGCGGTGACGTCGGTGCCGCCGAGGACCAGCCGGGCGTGCGCCCGCGGGGTCAGGCCGAGCAGGGCGCGCAGCAGGGTGGTCTTCCCGGCGCCGTTCTCGCCGACCACCGCGATGGTGGTGCCCGGCTCCGCGTCGAGGCTGAGCCGGTTGAAGCCGGTCACCTCCGCGTGCAGGGAGGAGGGCTCGGCGGGCGGGGCCGGGTCCGGCGCGTCCGCGGGGCTGCCGGGCCCCGGCCGGGCGGCGGCCGCTGCGGAGCCGTCCGCTGCCCACCCGGCGGGGTCCGGTCCCGGGTCCCGGCCCGGGCCCGGCTCCGGCTCCCCGGGCGGGGCCGGGGCGCGGCGGCCGGCCGGGCTGCCCGTCCAGCGGCCGCGCAGGGCGATCAGCACCCCCATGGCGATGGCGAGGAGCAGCAGGGACAGCGAGGTGGCGGCCTCGGGCTGGTCCTGGAGCAGCAGGTACACCTGGAGCGGCAGGGTCTGCGTGGTCCCGGGCAGGTTCCCGGCGAAGGTGATGGTGGCCCCGAACTCGCCGAGGGCCCGCGCCCAGGTGAGCGCGGCCCCCGCGACGAGACCGGGCGCGACCATCGGCAGGGTGACCGTGAAGAACACGCGTACCGGCGAGGCGCCCAGGGAGGCGGCCGTCTCCTCGTAACTGGTCTTCAGGCCGCCGAGTGCCCCCTCCAGGCTGATGACGAGGAAGGGCATGGCCACGAAGGTGGCGGCGACCACGGCCCCCGAGGTGTGGAACGGGAGGGTGACCCCGAAGGTGTCCTCCAGCCAGGGGCCGAGCAGGCCGCGCCGCCCGAAGCCGAGGAGGAGCGCCACCCCGCCCACGGTCGGCGGCAGCACCATCGGCAGCAGCACCAGCGAGCGGACCACCGCCTTGCCGGGGAAGTCCACCCGGGCCAGCAGCCACGCGAGCGGCACCCCGAGCAGCAGGGACAGGCCGAGGGCGCAGAAGGACACGAAGAGGGAGAGGCGGAGGGCCTCCAGGACGCCGGGGGTGGTCAGGTGCGCGCCGAGGTCGCCCCACGAGGTGCGGACGAGGATGCCGACGAGCGGCAGCAGCAGGAACGCCACGGCGAGCAGGGCCGGAAGGGCGAGCGTGAACGGGGTGCGGCGGGTGCGGGGTCTGCTGCTCATGCGGGTTCCTGCGTTCTGCGTGGGGCCGGTGCGGAGCGGGGTGCCGGTCGGTCGTGTTCCGGCCCGAGCCCACGGGGGCGGAGCCGGGCTGCTGCGCCGGCAGCTCCCGCGCCGGCTCCGCGACGGGGCGGCGCGGGGTCCCGCGAGGCTGCCGCCGGGTGGGGCGGGAAACGGGAGGGGGACTGCCCGTCCCCCGGACCAGGCAGCCCCCGGACCAGGGAGTCCCGGTCGGTCCCTCTCGGCGCGGCCGGGGCGAGTGCTACGGCTGCTGGAAGCCCGCGTCGCGGAGGATCTTCTGGGCTTCGGGGGTGCCGAGCCACGCCACGAACGCCGCTGCGGCCTCGGCGTTCTTCGACTGCCTGAGGGCTGCCGCCGGGTAGGAGGCGACGGCGTTCTGGCCGTCCGGGATCACCACGGCCTCGACCTTGCCGGCCGCCTTGGCGGCATCCGTCTTGTAGACCAGGCCCGCGTCGGCCTCGCCGAGCTCGACCTTGGAGAGCACCGCGCGGACGTTCGGCTCCAGGGAGACCGGCTTCACGGTGATCTTCCGGGCGTCGAGGATCTTCTTGCTGTAGCGGCCCACGGGCACTTCGGGCGCGGCGAGGACCACCTTCAGCTCGGGGTCGGCGAGGTCCTCAAGGGCGCGGACCTCGTGCGGGTTGCCCTGGGTGGTGGCGATGACCAGGCGGTTCTTGGCGATGACCGCCGGGGTGCCGGTGACCTCCGCCTTGAGCCCGTCCATGGTCTTGGTGTCGGCGGTGACGAGGGCGTCGGCCGGGGCCCCCTGCTTGACCTGGGCGGCGAGCTCCTGGGAGCCGGCGAAGGAGAAGGTGATCTTCGTGCCCGGGTGCGCCTTCTCGTACGCGGCGCCGGCCGTCTTGAAGACGTCGGACAGCGAGGAGGCGGCCAGCACGGTGAGCTCGGCGCCCTTCGGGGCCGCGGCGCCGGTGTCCTTCTCCCGGGTGGACTGCTTGTCGCCGCCGTTGTCCCCGCAGGCGGCGAGCGGGACGAGCAGGGCGGCGGTGAGGACGGCGGCAGCGGCGCGGCGGCGGTTCGGAGCAGGGGACATGGGGCCAGTTCTCCTGGAGGGACGGGACCGGTGGTGCGGTCCGCACTGCGGATGGGCGGCGCCGGTGACGGGCGGAGCAGGCTCGTTCGCTTCGGAATTGGGTCGGGGGTCGGGTGGGGAGCGGAAGGCCGGCGGCACGGGCGAGCCGTGCGGCCGTCACCGCATGTGCGACACGGTAGGGGCTGTAATCCGGCATTTGCAATTCTCTTCGGATGATCCACATGGCAGATGCCAGGTGGCTTGTCGCATCCGCCAAAGGCGCGCCCGCCCGAGTTCGCTAGAGTTCCGGCATGGCTGACGAAGGCACCTCTGCACGCGTCGACAGCTGGATCTGGTCGGTCCGGCTCACCAAGACCCGCTCGCTGGCCGCCGCGGCCTGCCGCGCCGGGCACGTACGGGTGAACGGGGAACGGGCCAAGCCCGCCCAGACCGTCAAGGCCGGGGACGAGGTGCGCCTCTTCCACGAGGGCCGCGAACGGATCGTCGTGGTCCAGCGGGTGATCACCAAGCGGGTCGGCCCGCCGGTGGCCGCCGAATGCCTGATCGACAACAGCCCGCCGCCGCCCACCCGGGTCGAGGCCGCGGCCACCGGCCTGCGCGACCGCGGCAGCGGCCGACCCACCAAGCGAGAGCGCCGCGAACTCGACGGCCTCCGCGGGCGCTGACCGGAGCACCGGCCGGGGCCGTGCCGCCGCGGCCGGGTACGGCCCAGGCCCGGCCGTGCCGCCCCGGCCGGCGCCGGCTCAGGCCTTCCGGTACGAGTACGCCTCGGCGGCCGAGGCCGCCACGGCCTCCAGGTCCGCCCCGGCCGAGGCCGTGACCAGCGCGGAGACGGCACCCTCCACGAACGGGGCGTCCACCAGCAGGGCGCCCTCGGGGAGTTCGCCCTCCTCCGCCAGCAGGGCCTTCACGGTCAGCACGGAGCTGCCCAGATCCGCCAGCAGGGCCACGCCCGCGCCGTGGTCCACCGAGCGGGCCGCGGCGACGATCAGTTCCGCACTCGTGCCCAGCCCGCCGTCCAGGGTCCCGCCCGCGGTGGCCAGCGGCACCGGCGGACCGCCCGCGGCCAGGCCGCGCGCCAGCTCGGCGACCGACTCCGCCACCTGCGCGCTGTGCGAGACCAGCACGATCCCGACCAGGGGCCCGGTCATGCCGCGTCCTGCCCCGGGTCCGCGACCTCCGCGAGGGCGGCCAGCAGCAGGGCCGACGAGGCGGCCCCCGGGTCCTCGTGGCCGATGCTGCGCTCGCCCAGATAGCTGGCCCGGCCCTTGCGGGCCTGGAGCGACACCGTCGCGAGCGCGCCGTGCAGGGCCGCTTCCCCGGCCGCCCGGTACGAGGTGCCCAGCGCCGCCACTCCGGGCACCAGCGCGTCCAGCATCGTCTTGTCCCCCGGGGCCGCGCCGCCCAGCTGGGCCACCGCGCCCACTCCCGCGTACAGCGCGCGCCGCAGCTCGTCGTCGCCGACCTCGGCCGCTTCGCCGAGCTCCTTCCCGGCCCGCCGCAGCAGGGTGCCGTACAGGGGTCCGGAGGCGCCGCCCACCGTGGAGATCAGGGTCCGGCCCGCGAGTTGCAGCACCCCGCCGGGGTGGTCCGGGGGATCGGCCTCCAGGGCGGCCATCACCGCGGTGAACCCGCGCTGGAGGTTGGTGCCGTGGTCGGCGTCCCCGATCGGCGAATCGAGCTCCGTCAGCCGTCCCGCCTCGCGGTCGACGGCCGCCGTGGCCGCCGCCATCCAGCGCCGGAAGAACTCCGCGTCGCGCACCCTGCCGCCTCCTCGCCGATCCGGCCGCCCGCTCCGCTCGCCCGCCGCACCCCTCTGGACGGGTGCGGCCGGGGCGCCGGCCCACGGGATCAGCGTACGGACCGGGCCGCGCCCGGGAGCGGCGAACCGCGCAGAGTAGCAGCCGCCGGGCCGGGCGGGCCGTTCTTTGTCGGGTGCCGATGAGAGCCGCCGCACCCGCCCCGCCCGGCACTAGCGTCCCGTGCCACCCCGGGAACCGCCATCCCCCGGAACCCCCCTGGAGCAAGGAGGACCGGTGCGCGCATCCGTCCGCAGAACCCTCACCTCGGGCCGCGGAGTCGGCACTCTCCTGGTCGTCGGCGCCCTCGCCGTCACCCTGGCCGCCCTGCTGGTCCCGGTCCACTCCTTCGGACAGAGCCGGTCCGCGGCCGCCGGACTGCCGTTCACGGACGACGGCCGGGGCACGGTCAGCACCCCGTACGGGCCGCTCACCCCGCAGGACCGGGACTTCGTCCGCCGGGTCCGGCTGGCCGGCCTCTGGGAGCTGCCCGCCGGGCGGGAGGCGATGCAGCGCGGCGGCCGCGAGTCCGTGCGCACCGCCGGCGAGCACCTCGTGATGGGCCACACCGAGCTGGACCGCCGGGCCCGGAAGACCGGTGAGGCGCTGGACATCCCGCTCCCGGACCGGCCCTCCCCCGAGCAGCAGGGCTGGCTCGACCAGCTGCACGCGGCCCGCGGCGAGCGGTACGAGCAGCTGTTCGCCAATCTGCTGCGCGCCGCCCACGGCAAGGTCTTCGCCCTCGTCGCCCAGATCCGGGCGAACAGCCGCAACGCGATGGTCAGATCGCTGGCCACCGTGACCAACTCCGTCGTGCTCGACCACATCACGGTCCTGGAGGACACCGGCCTGGTCGACTTCGACGCCCTCAACGAAGGCAGGTGATCCCCCATGAGGCAACGACGCCACACCCGCGGCCGCCTCAGGAACAAGACCCTCGCACTGGCCGCCGTGCTGGTGCTCGGCGGGGCGGGGACGGCGCTGGTCGCCGCCCACGCCTCCGGCGCACCCCCGGAGGCCGGCGGCCCACGCGGGTCCGGGCCGGGCGCCGCCGCGGCCGCGGCGGCCTGGACCGGCACCGTCGACTGCCCCGACGTGGGCGACCGGCTGCGGGAGGTGCCGGCCCCGGCGCGCGCCGAGGTGGACCGGCTCCTCGCGCGCATGGACGCCCAGACCGCCGATGCGTACCGCGAGCTGGTGCGCGATCCGCGGGACGGCCGGCAGGTGCTGGACGGGCTCCGCGAGCAGCGCCGTACCGCCGTCACGGGGGTCGCGGACGCCATCGAGCGCGGGGGCGCGGCCCGCCCTGCGGGGCTGGACGGGCTCTCCGGGTGCCGGATCACCCCGGGACCGCCGCCGGGCGGAGCCGCGGAGGGCACCGGGGACGGTGCTGCGGGCGGGAGCACGGAGGGCCCCCGGAACGGTGCCGGGGAGGCGAGCGCGGACGGTGCTGCGGGCCGGAATGCGGGCAACGCCCCGGCCCGGTCCGACTTCGTCGACATCAGGACCGTACGGCGCAACGTCAACCGGCCCTTCCGCCAGCGCAACGCCTCCACCGGCAGTTTCCGCTCCCGCTGCGGGACCAATCGCGAGGGCCGGTTCAACTCCGACAACGTGATCGTGGCGCCGGGCGTGTCCAACGGCGCCCACCACATGCACGACTACGTGGGCAACCGCGCCTCGGACGCCTTCGCGACCAACGACAGCCTGGCGGCCGCCGGCACCACCTGCACCAACGGGGACCAGTCCACCTACTACTGGCCGGTGCTCCGGCTCCAGGACGGCCGCCGGGAGCGGGACGCCAACGCCCCGGGCGGCGGCACCGAGGGGAACTCCGGCACGATCCTGACCCCGAAGGAGGTCTCGATCACCTTCGTCGGCAGCCCGGTGGGCCGGGTCGCGGCCATGCCGCGCTTCCTGCGCATCATCACCGGCGACGCGAAGGCCTTCACCAACGGCACGGCCAACGCCAACGCCTCGTGGAGCTGCACCGGTTTCGAGGACCGGCAGCTGCGGGCCAAGTACCCGCTCTGCCCGCGCGGCAGCGACGTGGTCCGCACCTTCTCCTTCCAGAGCTGCTGGAACGGGCGGGACACCGACAGCGCCAACCACCGTACGCACGTGGCCTTCGCGCAGGCGGACGGGCGCTGCCCGCGGGGCTTCCGGGCGATACCGCAGCTCACCCAGCGGATCGTGTACGCGGTTCCCGGCGGAGGGCGGTCCCCGCTCTTCGCGGTGGACAGCTTCCCCGAGCAGCTGCACAAACCCGTCACCGACCACGGGGACTTCATCAACGTGATGCGGGAGGGGCTGATGAACCGGGTGGTCGGCTGCATCAACAGCGGGAGCCGGTGCTGAGGGCCTGAAGCCGGACGGCCGCCGGGCGCGAGGGCGTCCGGCGGCCGTCCGTGTTCCGGTGGGAACCGTGGTGACCCGGGGTCACAGTCCGTTCACGCGCGCCTCCTTGGCGATCCCGGGGGAGCGCAGCCCTGCCCGCAGGCCGCGCGGGCCGCGGAGCATCCGCGAGTACTGGCGGCGGGCCCGCTCCACCTGGGCGGCCAAACGGCGGCTGCGCAGGGCCATTTCGAGTTCGAAGCGGGTGCCCGGATCGCGCAGCCCCGGCCCGAAGAGCCGCTCGATCTGGCGCAGCCGGTAGCGGACCGTCTGCGGGTGCACCTGGAGGGCCTTGGCGGCCTCCGGTGCACCGCCGCCCTCCAGCCAGGCCAGCAGGGTCATCTCCAGCCGCTCGCTCTGCCGCGGGGTCAGGCCCGCCAAGGGTCTGAGCCGGCGGGCGGCCAGTGCTCGGGTGAGCGATTCGTCCTGCATCAGCAGCAGCCCGGCCAGGTGGTCGTCCACGAACACGGGCCGGGAGTCGGCCCCGCTGCGGGCCGGGGTCATCGCCAGCAGGCGACGGGCCCAGCGCACCGAGGAGGCCGCGTCGTACAGGGGCACGGCGTGGCCCACGGCGGCGGTGCGGCCGCGCAGGGCCGCGTGGAACAGGGCGCGGCCGTCCGCGTCCTCCCCGCCGTCCGGATCCCGTCCTTCGGGATCGCGGCCTTCGGGGCCGGGGGGTTCGGGGGCGAGGCGGTCGGGGTCGGGGACGAGCAGGCAGAGCTCCTCGCCCACCGCGCCGACCAACGTGTCGCCCAGTGAGGTGAGTTGGGGGGCTTCGCCGGGGGTCACCAGCGCCACGGCCTGGACCGTCTCCGGCAGCGGCCAGCCGGCCAGCCGGGACAGCTCGGAGAGCGGGGTGCCGGAGCCCGGCGCACCGGCGGCCAGGATGTCGAACAGTTCTCTGCGCGCTTCCTCGGCGGTCGCAGACGGGAAGGATCCGGCCGCAGAGCGAACGGTTTCGGCCGGGGGGCCGTGCGGGCCCGGGGGCCGGGCCGGGGCGGTGCCGGCGGCGGGGGCCGCGTCCGGGCCCGCGGGGCGGGCCGCGCCCTTTTCCGCGGTCGGGGGCCCGGTGGTGCCTGCGGAGCCCGGGTCGGGGCCGGTCGGGGAGGCCGGGCGACCGAGTGCGGCTCTCAAGGACTGTTCGATCCGCTTTTTGGCCTTCTCGCGGTCGGATTCCTCCATCAGTTTTGCAAATCCTGGAATGACTCGCTCAAGTTCAACCATGATGGTCTCCGCCAGGGAGGAGAGGGCGTGCCGCGGAACGCGTGCCGCCTCGCTCTGCGGGCGTGACCTGATGCGGTTCACCAGTTCGTACATGTCACCTAGTTCTTGGTGGGTCGAGACCTTCCCCCCGGTCCTCCGCAGCCTCGTGGAGGATCCCCCAGCCCGCCGGAGCTTTGTGGTCTCTTTGCCTCCGGGATGTTTGCGGGGGATCATGCCGGTGCTCCGCGGGTGTTCGACCCGCCCTCGCCAGAACTTGTCATGTTTCGATAAATCACCGAGGGGGCGCGTGAACTTCGGCGAGGCTGCTGAGTCCAGAGCGACCTGACGCGAGTCGCCGCGACGGCCCGATGCCCGCGCACTCGCGTGAACGGGAGGCATTCCATGCCCATCACCCCTCAGCAGGTGGCCCGGTTAAGGGGAACCCACCGCAGGGGGCGCCACGCCGGACCGGCACCCACAGGAGAGAGCCGCCGGCCGGCGGCCCGCACCCGGGCCCTCCCGGGACGGCCCCGGCACCTGCGGGCCTACGCCCTCGGCCTCGCCCTGCTGCTGTTCCTCCTCATCGCAGCCGACGCCGGGGCCTACGGACGGCTCTGGTCCTTCCTCGACTACGGGGCCGGGGTGCTGGCCCTGGTCTCCCTGACCGCCACCGTCCTGTGGGGCCTCGCCGCCACCGACCGGAGGCTGCTGCGCTCCGGACACCGGATCGTCGCCCAGGGCGTGCACCGGGGCCTCGCCCTCGGCGGACTCGGCTTCCTCGCCCTGCACATCGCCGTGAAGGTGGCCGAGCAGCGGATCTCCCCGGCCGCGGCCGCCGTGCCCTTCGCCGACCCCGGCCGACGGGTCCTCCTCGGACTCGGCACCCTCGCCGGCTACCTCTTCCTCGCGGTCGCCGTCACCGGTGCGGTCCGCAGCCGGTTCGCGTCCGGCGGCGGCTCCCGCCGCTGGTCCCGCTGGTGGCGCGCCCTGCACATGGCCGCCTACCCGGCCTGGGGCGCCGCCCTCGTGCACGGCCTCAAGTCGGGCCGCCCGGCGGCGGGCTGGGTGACGATCGCCTACGCCCTGGCCCTCGCGGGCGTGGCCGCGGCCCTCCTGCTCCGCCTGCGCCCCGGACGCGCCCCGGCGCCCGTCGCCGCCGCCCGGATCACCCTCACCGTTCCGCAGGGCGGGAGCCCGGGAACCGAGGGGGCGGCGGATCCGGCGCCCACCCGGCGGGGGGCGGTGGCCGCGCCCGTGCCTGCGCCCGCGTCCGTGCCTGCGCCGGTGCCCGTGCCCGCCGAGTCCGTACCGGCTCCGGGGGCCGGGGACACCCTGGCGGGCGCCGCGTTCGGCGGCCCGACGGCCGGTGTGCCGGCCCGAGGCGCCCCGTCCGGTCCGGTCCTGCCGGACCCGCCGGTCCGTGAGCCCGCGGCGGCCGCCGCGTCCCGGGCCGGAGCGATCGGGGCAACGGACCTGCCCCGGACCGAGGCGGGGGAACGGCCGCGGTTCACCGGAACCGTCCGCCCCGTCGGTGCGGAGCCCTGGGGAACGCCCCAGCCCACCTGGCCGTTCGTGCCGCCCGTCCCGCAGGAACCGCCCGTCCGCCCGGGGCCTCCGCTGCCGTCGGCGGCCGCCGGGGCCGCGGGGATCGCGGCACGGCAGGGACCCGCCGTACCGCAGATGCCGTACGGGCCGCCGCTGCCGCCCGTACCGTCCGCGCCGCCGGTACCTTCCGCCCCGCCCGTGCCCTCGTTCGCCCCCTTCGCCGCCCGCCAGGGCGAGCCGCTCCGGGCCGCCGGCGCCGGGGGTGGCCCCCGGTGAGCACGGCCCTGCCCGCCCTCGCGGCCGTCGGCGCGCCCCGGCTGTTCGCCGGGCTCGACCGGACCGGCCGGCTGGACCGGGTCGCGCACCTCACCGTGCACGGCTCGCTGCCCCGGCTGCGTCCCGAAGAGCTCGTCGCGCTGGCCGAGAACACCGGTCTGCGCGGCCGCGGCGGGGCGGGCTTCCCCTTCGCCCGCAAGCTCCAGGCCGTCATCGCGGCCGCCGCCGGCCGGGCGGTGGCCCGTACCGCCGTCGTCGTCAACGGCAGCGAGGGCGAGCCGAGTTGCCTCAAGGACACCGCCCTGCTGCTGTACGCCCCGCACCTGGTGCTCGACGGGGCCCTGCTGGCGGCGGCCGCGCTGGGGGCCTCGGAAGTGGCCGTCGCCGTCCACCGCGTGGACGTGGCGCGCTCGGTCCGCGACGCGGTGGCCGAACGCGGTCCCGATGCCCGGGGCGTGCGCGTGGAAGAGCTGCCGGACCGCTTCGTGGCGGGTGAGGGCTCGGCCGTGGTGGCCGGCCTGGGCGGGGCCGCCGCACTGCCCTCGGGGCGGCGGATCCGCACCAGCGAGAGCGGGCTGGGCGGGCTGCCCACCCTGCTCTCGAACACCGAGACCTTCGCCCAGCTCGCCGTGGCCGCCCGGCTCGGCGCCCTCCCGTACCGGGAGACCGGACTCCCCGAGGAACCGGGCACCCTCCTGCTCACCGTGGCCGGCACCTGGGTGGTGGAGACCCCCACCGGGGTGCCCCTCCCGTACGTGCTCCGGCTCTGCGGGCTCGATGCCGGGCAGGGGGTCCTGACCGGCGGCTACCACGGCCGCTGGCTCGGCCGCCGGGACGTGGCGCGGGCCCTCGTCTCCCGGGAGTCCCTCGACGCACTGGGCGCAGCCCTCGGGGCCGGGGCCGTCCTGCCCCTGCCGGAGGGCACCTGCCCGCTCGGCGAGACCCTGCGGGTGGCGCGCTGGCTCGCGGCCGAATCGGCGGGCCAGTGCGGCCCCTGCGTCCTCGGCCTGCCCGCAGTCGCCGACGTGCTCGCCGAGGTGGACCGAGGCGGCGGCCCGGCGGCCCTCACGGCCCTGGCGGCCGCACTCGACGCCGTACGCGGCCGGGGCGCGTGCAGCCACCCCGACGGCACCGCCCGGTTCGTGGCCTCGGCGGCGGCCGCGTTCCCCGAGGAGTTCGCCGCCCACGCCGCCGGCCCCGGCTGCGGGCGGCCCGTGCTCGGCGCCCTCCCGGTCCCGGTGCCCGAGCGGCCCGCGCTGCCGGCCGCAGCCGCCCCGGCGGCGGAGAGCGCCGTCGCGCGCCGCCCGCGTACCGAGGCCCTGATGGTCGACTGGACGCTCTGCCGGGGGCACGGACTGTGCGCCGACATCGTCCCCGGCGTGGTCGAACTCGGCGCCGACGGCTACCCGGCGCAGGCGGCCATGCAGGTACCGCGCCACCTGCGCGGACAGGCGGTCCGCGCGGTCCGGCGCTGCCCCGCCCTCGCCCTGCGCATCCAGGACTGACCGACACGGACCGACCGGACCCGAACCGAAGCGACCCGACCCGAACCGAAGCGACCCGACCCGAACCGAAGCGACCCGACCCGGCACGATCACGCGATCCGAGGAGTGGTGGAGATGGCCATGGACACCGACACGTACATCCGGCACCCGCAGCAGGACGAGGACGGGCGCCGGCCCCGCCGCGGCGGGCGCCGCAGGCTCCGCTGGGCCGCGACCGCAGTGGCCGCCGTCCTGCTCGCGGCGGGCTGCGGATCCGAGGGCGGCGACAAGACCCTGGTGCAGAACGCGGCGGGCAACGCCCCGGCGGGCAGCGGCGGTTCCGGGTACGGCGCAGGCGGCTACGGCGACTCCGCCGCCAACGCCGATTCCGGCGGCTCCGGCGGAAGCGCGGTGAAGCAGGTACCGGCGAAACAACTGGGCGTCCGCGACCTCGCGGACATCGGCCCGGCCGTCACCGACAGCCGCGGGTTCACGCTCTACCGCTTCGACAAGGACACCGCCAACCCGCCCGCCTCGGCGTGCGAGGGGGCCTGCGCCAAGACCTGGCCGCCCGTCCCCGCCGACGACGCCACCGCCGGCTCGGTCATCGACCCGCAGAAGCTCGGCGAGGTCGTCCGCGGCGACGGCACCCGGCAGCTGACCCTCGGCGGCTGGCCCGTCTACCGGTACGCCCCGGACACCAAGCCGGGTGATGCGAAGGGCGAGGGGGTCGGCGGCACGTGGCATGCGATCGGCGCGGACGGCAAGCCCGCCGCGAACGCGGGCGCGGGCCGGGCGGCGGACCCCGGCAAGGCCGGGGAGCCCTCCGCGGACCCGGCCGGCCCCGAGCTGGCCGCCCGGCAGGACCCCGAGCTCGGCACCGTCCTGGTGGACCGCGCGGGCCGTACGCTCTACCGCTTCGACAAGGACAGCGCCTGGCCGATGAAGACCCGCTGCACCGGGGCCTGCCTGGACATGTGGAAGCCCGCGGAGCCGGTTTCCCGCGACCGGGTCAGCGGTGTGGACCCGCGGCTGGTCAACTCCTTCACCCGGCCCGACGGTTCGAAGCAGCTGGCCGTCGACTGCTGGATCCTCTACACGTACGCCGGTGACACCAAGCCCGGAGACGTCAACGGGCAGGGCGCGGGCGGTGTGTGGTGGGCGGTCAAGGAGAACGGCAAGAAGGCGGGCAAGTAGCCGCGGGCGCCCGGGTGTCCGCCGCCGAGGTCCGGCCGCCGGGCCGTGCAGCCCTCGTACTGGCCGCCGCAACCGCCCTGCTGTTCACCGCAGGTACGGCGTGCACCACGGACGCGGCAGGGGATCCGCAGGGTCCGCACGGTCGGCAGAGCGGGCAGGGTCCGCAGACTCCGCACGGCCGGCATGGGGCATCCGCGCCCCCTGCCCCGCCCCCGGCCCTGGACGCCCTCGCCCGGGCCGTCCCCTGCACGCCCGAAGTGGTGACCGACGCGCGGGAGTTGCGCGAGGGGGCCTGCCGCACCGGCTCCGGCGCGTACCGCCTGCTGACCTTCGCCTCCCCGGCCGGGGAGCGGGCCTGGCTCGCCGAGGCCCGGGCCTACGGCGGCAGTTACCTCGTCGGCGACCGGTGGGTGCTGGTGGCCCAGCGCCCCGACACCCTGCCCGGGTTGCGGACCCGGCTCGGCGGATCGGTCGAGGAAGGTGCGCAGCACCCCCACCACGGGAGCGCACCCCCGTGATCCGCCCGCGCGCTCAGGACACGGCCGCGGGGGAGTGCCTCCCGTCCCGCACCAGCCCCTCGACCTGGTCGTTGATCATGTCGAGGACGGCGGCCGCGGCCGTGTCGTTGCCCAGCACGAGCAGGTGCAGGGTCAGCCCGTCGGTCATCGCCGCCAGGTACCGGGCCAGCACCGGCACCGGCACGCTGAGCTCGAACTCCTCGCTCTCCCGGAGCTGTTCGATGAGCTCGGCGTACGTGTCGGTGTACAGCTCGTACTGCCGCCGGGCCAGGTGCTCCAGGCCCGGCCGGCGCAGGGCGTACTGGGTCAGCTCGTACGTGAGCAGGTGCTCGCCCGGCCGGGCGGCCACGTGGTCCCAGTACGCCCGGAAGCCGGCCCGCACCGTCTCCTGCAGGGTGGTGCGCGGGCGGATGGCCTCCTTCACGACCGTCAGGTAGTGCTCGGTGATGGTCGTGATGACGGATTCGAGCAGTGCTTCCTTGGAGTCGAAGCAGTAGTGGAAGACGCTCAGGGACACGCCTGCCTCGGCGGCGATGGACCGGGTCGTGGTCTGCGCGACCCCGTCCCGGGTCATCGCGCGGATCGCGGCCTCGGTCAGCTGCCTGCGCCGCTCCGCCGAGGGCATGCGCGCCATGGATCACCTTTCGTCGTGGTGCCGGCCGGCCGGCCGCCCGTTCGCTCGGCCGGTCGGCCGCGGTCCGTCAGCTGCTGAAGACGCCCACCTCGTGGAGCGAGTAGCCCCACTGCGTGCCGCGCTGCAACCCCTGGATGCGTACATACCGCGCCGAGACCCCGGCGAACCGGGCCGTGTCCAGACCGCCGTCCCCGGAATCGGTGGACCACACCGTCTGCCAGTCCGAGCCGTCCGCGGACACCTCGATCCGGTACGCCCGGCCGTACGCGGTCTCCCAGTCCAGGGTGATCCGCCTGACCAGGCTCGCGGAGCCGAGGTCGATGCGCAGCCACTGGTTGTCGTTCCACTCGCTCGCCCACCGGGTTCCCGAGTCCCCGTCCACCGCCCGGCCCGGCTGGTAGCTGACGAAGGGGTTCCACCACTCCGAGGTGGAGGCCGAGGCGGAGGCGCCGGTGGCGAGGTTCACCCCCGACTTGTGGCGCTCGGAGGCGCCCCAGGTGGTCAGGTAGGACTCGGCGCCGCGCATCAGGTCGTCCACCACGTCCTGGCCGCCGACCAGGCGGATGTCCTCGATCCAGTCGGGGACGAGGCCGTAGTGCGAGGCACCGTCGGTGTTGATGTCCCAGGTCCGCTGCCCGGTGGTCTGCTTCTCGATCACGGAGCCGCCGTCGGCGCTGCGGAAGGGGTACTTCACCGGGTTCGGGGTGTCCGCGCCGCGCGGACCGGGCCAGCCGCCGACCCCGTTCATGTCGGTGCCGTAGCCGTAGCCCACCTGGTACTTGTCGCGCAGGGCGTCCGTACGCTTCGCCTCCGCGCTGAAGCCCTCGGCCCCGTTCATGTACTGGGCGGCGAAACCGCCGAGCTTGTACAGGCGCTCGGTCCACTCGGAGTCCATCCAGCTGTGCGAGGAGATCACGCCGGGGTAGGACTCGGACTCCAGGATGTCGAAGGCGCGGCCGGCCGCCTTGACGCTCATGTGGTCCACTTCGAGCATCATCTTGCGCTTCATCATCCCGCGGACGGCGTACTCGCCCAGCTCGGTGAGACCGCGGGTGTTGCACTGGGCGTCGGCGGCGTACGAGGGGACGGCCACGCCCGCCGGCAGCTCCTTCTGGGCCTGCGGGGCCGCCGCCAGGCCGATCGGGTTGTCGTGCTGCGGGCCGGTGCACTTCTCGGTCTTCCAGAAGGTGCCGGTGGAGAGGAACTGGCCCACGTTGATCGCAGTGCCGAGCGCTCCGGAGTCGAAGCGCACCCCGCACAGCGCGTTGTCGAACTTGTGGCACAGGAACATGCTGCGCACGCCGATCCGGTGCAGCTCGTCGAGACCGCGGTCGATGTCGGCCTTGCCGCACTGCGCGATGTCGAGGACCTGCTTGCAGCCGAAGGGCTCGGAGGTCTCCACCCCGAGGACCACGGCCAGCTTGCCCTGCTTGATCACCTCGCGGGCCTGGTCGGAGTCGGTGACGATCCGGAACCAGCCCTTGCCCGCGCCGCCGTACATCTTGTCGATGTACGCCTGCATCTCGTACGTCTTCTGCGCTTCCAGCCGGATCGCGGTCATCTCGTCGCAGCTGCGGTCCTTGAAGAAGTAGACCGAGCAGATCACGCCGTTGGTGACGAGGTCGTTGACGAGGACCCGCTGGCCGCCGCGCCAGGCCCGCTCGATCCACGCGTAGTAGTTCTGCTGGTGGGTGAGGGAGTCGTGGGCGGGCCAGTCCTTGAAGGTGGGCCAGCCGTCCGGGTCGTGCTTGCCGTCACCGCCCTTGGTGATGAAGTCGAAGACCGCGAGGGAGCCGTCAGGGTAGTGCTCGGGACAGTCCTTCAGGGCATCGGCGATGCCCTGCTCGGAGAAGGCCTTTCCGCAGATCAGGCGGCCTCCGAAGCCCTCGTTGGACATGATGTGGTCGTGGGCGTCGACGAAGCCCCGCACCCGGCCCTTGTCGTCGGTCCCCTTGAAGGGCTCGCCGGTCACGCCGATCTCGGAATCGGGTGCGGGCCGGGCGGTGGGCGTCCACCACCCCGGGTCGGCCGAGGCGCCCGCGACGGGGCCGAGCGCCAGGCCCAGGAGGGCGAGCAGCAGGGTCAGGAGGGCCAGGGGGCGGAGCCTGCTGCGTGGGGGTGCAGTCATGGTCATCACTCACGTCTCGGTTCGGCGGCACGGTGGGGGAACCAGCCGTCCGGCGCCATGACCGCATGGCTCGTTTGTCATGTTCGGCGCAAACGGCGTGTCGAGAATCCCGACTGCCGACAGCGGAGTCAAGAGTCCGGGACGGATGACCTGATGGGTCGTCGGATCCGGCTGCCACTCCGCCGAATTCACCGGCCGTGTGTGCGGCATTGCCGTCCGTGTGCACAGCAGTGCCGCCGTGCGGGCCGATCCGGGCCGCGGGGCCCGCGTACGGACGGGTCGCCTTCCGTGAGGGCGTCGTCACGGTGCGTGGACGGCTCGGCGGGTCGCCCCGGGGCGGCACCCCCTGCTGCGGCGGGATCCGGCCGCCTGCGGCGCGCCACTCGCGCCCCAGTGCCCCACCCCTGTCCTGAACACCTCGATCACGAGATATCTTGATGTCGAGCAATGTTGCAGACGTGACGTGGAGCGGAGCACCCGGTGACTGACTCGACCATCATCTATACCCACACTGACGAGGCCCCGGCCCTGGCGACCCATTCCTTCCTGCCCTTCGTCCAGGCGTACGCCTCGAAGGCCGGCGTGAAGGTGGAGACCCGTGACATCTCCCTGGCCGGCCGGATCATCGCCAGCTTCCCCGAGCGTCTCGACGAGAGCCAGCGCATCGCGGACGCCCTCGCCGAGCTCGGCGAGCTGGCCAAGACCCCCGAGGCCAACATCATCAAGCTGCCGAACATCTCGGCCTCGATCCCGCAGCTGAAGGCTGCGATCGCCGAGCTCCAGGGCCAGGGCTACGCGCTCCCGGACTACCCGGACGACCCGCAGACCGACGAGGACAAGGACGTCCGCGCCCGCTACGACAAGGTCAAGGGCAGCGCCGTCAACCCGGTCCTGCGCGAGGGCAACTCGGACCGCCGCGCCCCCGCCTCGGTGAAGAACTACGCCAAGGCCCACCCGCACCGCATGGGTGCCTGGAGCGCCGACTCCAAGACCAACGTGGCCACCATGGGTGCCGAGGACTTCCGCTCGACCGAGAAGTCCGCGGTCATCTCCGAGGCCGGCGCCCTGCGCATCGAGCACGTGGCCGCCGACGGCGCCGTCACCGTGCTGCGCGAGTCCGTACCGGTGCTGGCCGGCGAGGTCGTCGACGCGTCCGTCATGCGCGTCGCCGCCCTGCGCACCTTCCTCTCCGAGCAGGTCGCCCGCGCCAAGGCCGAGGGCGTGCTCTTCTCGGTGCACCTCAAGGCCACGATGATGAAGGTCTCCGACCCGATCGTCTTCGGCCACGTGGTCCGCGCCTTCTTCCCGAAGACCTTCGCCGCGTACGGCGAGACCCTCGCGGCCGCCGGCCTGTCCCCGAACGACGGCCTCGGCACCATCCTGAACGGCGTGGACGCCCTGCCGAACGGCGCCGAGATCAAGGCCTCCTTCGACGCCGAGATCGCCGAGGGCCCGGCCCTCGCGATGGTCGACTCCGACAAGGGCATCACCAACCTGCACGTGCCGTCCGACGTCATCGTCGACGCCTCGATGCCGGCCATGATCCGCACCTCCGGCCACATGTGGGGCCCGGACGGCAAGGAGGCCGACACCCTCGCCGTCCTGCCGGACAGCAGCTACTCGGGCGTCTACCAGGCCGTCATCGAGGACTGCCGCGCCCACGGCGCCTTCGACCCCTCGACCATGGGCTCCGTCCCGAACGTCGGCCTGATGGCGCAGAAGGCCGAGGAGTACGGCTCCCACGACAAGACCTTCGAGATCGCCGCCGCGGGCACCGTCCGCCTCGTCGACGCCGCGGGCAACACGGTCCTGGAGCAGGAGGTCGCCGAGGGCGACATCTTCCGCGCCTGCCAGACCAAGGACCTGCCGATCCAGGACTGGGTCAAGCTGGCCGTCACCCGCGCCCGCGCCACCGGCGCCCCGGCCGTCTTCTGGCTGGACGAGACCCGCGCCCACGACGCGCAGCTGATCGCCAAGGTCAACGCGTACCTGTCGCAGCACGACACCGAGGGCCTGGAGATCAAGGTCCTGTCCCCGGTCGAGGCCACCAAGTTCTCCCTGGAGCGCATCCGCCGCGGCGAGGACACCATCTCCGTCACCGGCAACGTGCTCCGCGACTACCTGACCGACCTCTTCCCGATCCTGGAGCTGGGCACCAGCGCCAAGATGCTGTCGGTCGTCCCGCTGATGGCGGGCGGCGGCCTGTTCGAGACCGGCGCCGGCGGCTCCGCCCCGAAGCACGTCCAGCAGCTCGTCAAGGAGAACTACCTGCGCTGGGACTCGCTCGGCGAGTTCTTCGCCCTGGCGGCCTCCTTCGAGCACCTGGCCGCGACCACGGGCAACGCCCGCGCCCAGGTCCTCGCCGACACCCTCGACCGCGCCACCGGCACCTTCCTCAACGAGGACAAGTCGCCGACCCGTCGCGTCGGCGGCATCGACAATCGCGGCAGCCACTTCTACCTGGCCATGTACTGGGCCCAGGAGCTGGCCAAGCAGACCGACGACGTGCAGCTCGCCGAGGCCTTCGCGGGCCTGGCCAAGGCGCTGACCGAGCAGGAGCAGGTCATCGTCGACGAGCTGATCGCCGTCCAGGGCAAGCCGGTCGACATCGGCGGCTACTACCAGCCGGACGTCGCCAAGGCCCAGGCCGTCATGCGCCCGTCCGAGACGCTGAACCAGGCGCTGGCCACCTTCGCCTGATCCACGGGGGCTCCGCCCCCACTGCGCAGACCTGCGGGGCCGGGACCCGTCCGACGAGTCCCGGCCCCGCAGCGCGTGCCGTCGAGGGACCGGTCCGGGGCGGAGCCCCGGGACCGGCCCCGCTCAGGCCCGCCCGGCAAAGTGCAAGCGGAACAGCGCCCCGCCTCCGGGAGCCGCTTCCGCCGTCAGCACCGCGCCGTGCGCCACCGCGATCTGCCGGGCCATCGCCAGCCCCAGCCCCGACCCCGGCAGTGTCCGCGCCGCCCCCGCCCGGTAGAACCGGTCGAACACGTACGGCAGGTCCTCGGCCGCGATCCCCGGCCCGTGGTCCCGTACGGTCAGCTCCGCAGCCCCGCCCGGGCAGCCGAGCGCGACCTCCACCGGCAAGCCCGGCGGGCTGAACTTCGCCGCGTTGTCGAGGAGGTTGGACAGCAGCCGGCTGAGCCGGGCCGGCACCCCTGGCACCACGGCCCGTTCCCCGTCCACCACCTCCAGGGCGAACGGCACCGCCGGCCAGTGCGCACCCGCCGCCGCCACCGCGTGCTCCGCGAGGGCAGCCAGCCGTACGTCCTCCACCAGCGGTTCCGGCTCCTCGTCCCGGGCCAGCTCGATCAGGTCGTTGACCAGCCCGGTCACCTCGCGCAGCTGCCGCCCCAGGGCCCCCGCCGCCCGCTCCCGCTGAGCCGGCGTCAGCCGGTCCGCACGCGCCAGCAGTTCGGCGTTCGTACGCAGCGCCGTCAGCGGGGTCCGCAGCTCGTGCGAGGCGTCCGCGACCAGCCGGCGCTGCGCCGTCACGGACTGCTCCAGCTCGTCGAGCATGCTGTTGAAACTCCCCGCCAGCCGGGTCAGCTCGTCCTCGCGTCCCGGCGGCGGCAGGTCGATCCGGTGCCCCGGATCCCGGGTCGCCGTGATCCGCTCGGCCGTGGCGGTGAGCCGGGCCACCGGGGCCAGGCCGGTACGCGCCACCCACGAGCCGAGCGCGGCCGCCAGCAGCACCCCGGCCGCACCGACCAGCACCAGCAGCCGGGCCGCCTGTCCGACCCCTTCCTCCACGGTGTCCGCCCGCAGGGCCACGCGCAGCGCCAGGCCGTGGCCGTAGGGGGTGGTCAGCAGCCGCGCCGGATGGCCCGCCAGCCTGAAGTCGGTGGAGAAACCGCGGTGTTCGCCGGCGGCGACCCGCCGTGCGGCCTCGCCGGGCGGCGGCAGCAGGCCGGGTCCGCCGGGGTCCCTGGCGGGATCGGCCGGCACCAGCTCCGCGCAGGCGGGGGCGGCCAGGAACCGGCACTCCCCGGCGAGCACCCCCGGCCCCGCGTCCCGGTGCTGCTGCGCGACCAGCCGCGCGGACTGCGTGAGGTTCAGGTCGAGCTGCCGGTAGAGCTCGTAGCGCACGATGAAGAAGGCGGCCGCACACACCCCCACGGCAACGAACGCCACGGCAGCCGTGGCCGCCCCCGCCAGCCGAGTCCGCAACGGCCCCCTCCGCCGCCACCGCCCCCCGAGCCCCCGCCCACCCCGCCGCCCGGACCCGGCCGCACCCGGCCCGCTCACGCCGCGTCCAGCCGGTAGCCGACCCCGTGCACGGTGTGCACGAGCCGGGGCTCCCCGGCCGCCTCCAGCTTCCGCCGCAGATAACCCACGTACACCGCAAGGGAGTTGGAATCGGGGCCGAAGTCCCGCCCCCACACCAGCTCGAAGATCAGCTCCCGCGGCAGCACCTGCCCCGGATGCCTCATCAGCAGCTCCAGCAGCGCGGCCTCGGTCCGGCTGAACTCCAGATGCCGCCCGCCCCGCCGCCCGGTCCGGGTCTCCGGATCCAGCACGAGGTCCCCGAACACCAGCGGCCCGGCAGCCCCCGCCGGATCCGGCGCGGCCCGCCGCAGCAGCGCCCGCACCCGCGCCACCAGCTCGTCCAGCGCGAACGGCTTGACCAGGTAGTCGTCGGCCCCCGCCTCCAGCCCGTCCACCCGCTCGCTCACCGAGCCCAGCGCCGTCAGCACCAGCACCGGCGTCCGGTCACCCACCGTCCGCAGCCGCCGGCACACCCCCAGCCCGTCGAGCACCGGCATCATCACATCCAGCACCACGGCATCGGGCTGCCAGGAAGCCACCTGGGACAGCGCCCCCAGCCCGTCCCCGGCCTCCCGCACTTCATACCCCTCCACCACCAGCCCGTCCACCACAGCCGCCCGCACCTCGGGCTCGTCATCGACCACCAGAATTCGCCAGCACATCCCCAAAGCCTGCCAAACCCCACTCTTAAAACCCTCTTAGGTTCGGGGCTGGCGAGCCTTGAGGCAGCGGCCTCCCCGCCCCCTGCCGCCCAGCAGCTCAGGCGCCCGACCGTCCACACGAGTCCATGCCAGTCCGACCGATGTCGCGGCGGGTGGCTCCCCAACTGGCTCCCCGGCCAGCCAATGAAGCAGGGCGGTCAGCAAAAGCCGACCGCCCTGCAACTGACCTCGACGGGGTGCAAGCTCACCCGCCGCCCGTGCCGCCGCTCCTGGGAGATTCTTCGCGCGGCGCCTGAGCGCGCCTGCGCGCGGCTGCCGCGCCTCATGACCGTCAACCGACGACGCCGGCCCAGCGCGAGTGGCCGGCACCGGGGTCACTGCTTCTTCCGAAGCTTCCGCATCTTCGCCTCGGCTTCCTTCTTCTTCCGCTGCGCCACCCCGTACGCCGACCACGGTCCCTGATGCCTGGCGCACCGCGAACTCCCGATGATCGCCTTGTTCTGGCAACGGCCCCCACTCTGCGTCGGTGCCCCACACTTCGACTGCGCCACCTTGCCCCCTCCGCCCAGCAGCACGACTGACCGACCCAAGGCATGCTCGCAGCCGCCCTCCCAGCCGAGGAGGCGCAGACAACGCGAACGGAAGCACCCTCAGGCACACGGCTCCGGAGGGCCCGTGAGCATCACGCGTTTCCGCAGGTCAAGCCGTGTGGGGGAGCCCGAACCGTTCCTGTCCACAAAGTAGGCCACAGGGAACGATGTCCGGGCTGGCGTGGGCCTGGCAGTTGACCGTGGCCGGAACGCCAACGGCCGCCACCGCTAGCGGAGGGCATCTGTACGCCTCGTCGCGGAGGCGCCAAATGCGGGTCGCATGTGTGCCCAGCTAGCTACTGGTAGACAGCTTGTCAGCATCCGGGCCTCGTAGACTTCGGGACGGTTGGTTTTACCCAAAACGCCTCCCCGCGGGATCCGATAGCTCTAGCATCGCGCCATGGCTACTGGACTCTCTCCGATTAATCGTGCCCTCAATTTGGTACCCAAGCGAGCCGAGTCGCGACACTCTGAGCAGCTAAGGGACACGTTCGTCGACTCGGGTGTGGCGGTCGTGATGGAGTCTGTCGACCATCAGATTCTGTACGGTCGGCGGGGTACGGGGAAGACGCACGCTTTCCGATATCTGGAAACGGTAGTCAAGGCCAGCATGGATATCCCGATCTATCTGGATCTTCGTACGATTGGTTCGCCCGAGGGGTTGTTCCTCGGAGAGGAGATCAAGCCGACGGAGCGAGCGTCCCGGCTGTTGGTGGACCTGCTAAACCAGTTTCACGACTCTCTAATGGAAGCCGCGCTGGAAGATGAGCAGCTTCTTAACGATGCGTCGCTGATTGGGAACCTGGATGCCCTGCTTGACTCCATCTCCGCCGTGAAAGTGTCGGGCGAGGTGGAGATTTCAAAGGAGGGGGAAGCGACCAAGACGTCCAAGTCCACCCTCGCCGTCAAGCTCGGATTTAAGGCTCCTGAGATCGAACTTGGCGGTGAGGCGGGTGACGAGACGCGGAGTCTGACCACGGAGACCCGACATGGAACGGAAGGCTTGTCGCTCAACTTCAGCGATATTGCGCGAAGCCTAAGGTCTCTATTCAACTCTCTTGGCGGCCGCCGTGTTTGGCTTCTGATGGACGAATGGAGTAGTGTACCCGGTGATATTCAGCCGTATCTGGGCGAGTTTCTCGTGCGCTGCCTGCTGCCACTGCAAGCGGTAACGGTGAAGGTGGCCGCTATCGAACAGCAGACCAATTTTCGTGTCACCCTTCCTTCTGGTCAGCAGATCGGCCTTGAGTTGGGTGCTGATATTGCAGCGAACGTCAGTCTCGATGAATTTATGGTATTTGAGGAGAATAGGGAGCGGTCTCGCGAATTCTTCAAGAGTCTCTTCTTTAATCATCTGACGTTGGGTGGAGTTCCAAATTCTCCTGTTGCCTTGATCGGAAACTCGCAGGGAATCGTGAGGCAAGGGTTCACGGATATTCGGGCATTCGACGAGCTTGTGCGCGCGGCTGAAGGTGTTCCGCGGGACGCTCTAAATATTGCAGCTAAGGCCGCGGTCCGGGCCGCAACGGAAAAGATTTCCGTCCATGATGTTAGGGCGGCAGGTCGTAGCTGGTTCCAATCGGACAAGGAGGCTGCCCTTAGGAGCAAGGAGGAAGCCTCGCGGCTGCTCAACTGGATCATTGATAAGGTTATCCGTGAGCGTCGCGCGCGCGGTTTCCTGGTAAATCAGCGGCAGGCGAATAATGCGCTGCTTCTCGCGCTATTCGATGCCCGTGTTCTGCATGTGGTGCGCCGCGGGTACTCCGCCCAGGACGAGCCTGGGGAGCGATACGACGTGTACGTCATTGACTACGGCGCATACGTTGACCTCATGCAGACCCGATATGCCCCTCAAGGTGTGTTGCCGTTCGGCCCCGAGGAGGAGGAACCCGAGTATGTGGAAGTCCCGACTCAGGATCTAAGGGCAATCCGACGAGCAGTGCTCGACATCGACTCATTCTTGGCAAGTTCGCCTTCCGCAGCCCGCCTCGGAGCCGCGCGCGGATAGCCGGACCCTGCTATCACTCCGTGCGGGTCGTTGGCAGACGGGAGTGCAGCTCCCCGCCCCCACCACGAACCGGCCGGTAGACGCAGGGCGGGCCTCGTGCATCCCGGAGCCTGAGCGCCTCATCGTACTTTCCGGCGGGTAGCTGATAGCGCAGGCCGGTTCACTCCTTCAAGCCCCTAGTCATGTTGGCGCGCGGCCGACGGCCGGGCTGGAGCGGGGTGGGGGACAGGAGCGCAGGCCCGGGGCGACGGTCGCGCGACGCCGCCTTGGGCGGCGGAAGCGCCCTTGACCCAGTAGGGAAAATCCCACCCCTCGGAGCAGGGCTTGAGGGGGCGGCCTGGTAGCCCCGGTGTAGAGGGCTGCAGGGAGCGAAGTGCTGCCTGAGTCTTGTGGTGCGGCTGCGCAGTGCCCGGAGGGGTCGGGGGGACTTGTTTCGTGCGAGGCTGGGGGTAACGCGCGAAGCAGATAGGGAGATCGAGTGTCGGAACAGCCCAGCCCCCGGGGGACCTTCCTGAAGATTGCCGACTCGCTCAGGTCTCAGATTGCCGCGGATCGTGGGATGGCCGAGCTGCCGTCCCTGGCCGAGGTCATGGAAGAGCACGGGGTGTCGCGTGGTGTGGCCTTGCGAGCTTTTCGGGTGCTCCAGAACGACGGTGTGGCCGAGCCGGTGCCCGGGTCGCGGTGGAGGGTGGTCCGTGAGGACAACGCGGCAGACCGCCGGCCGCTGCCGGAGCGGATCGCGGCGCTGATCACGGCTGAGGGCCTGGAGGTTGGGGCAGTCTTCCTCAGCGAAGGAGAGCTGAGCTCCAGGCTCGGGGCGTCCCGCCCCACCATCAGCAAGGCCCTTGCTCAGCTTGAAGCGGCCGGACTGCTGACCGGAGGTGGGCAGGGGAAGCGCCGGTCTGTGCGTGCCCTGCCGTCCCAACAGGAGGATTCGAAGTCTTGAGCACTGCCACGCTGACGGAGTGGGCCTACCCTCTCGCAGAGTCCCTGCTCGCTGATCCGCTGCCCCGCCGCTGGCGGCACTGCCTGGGCGTCGCGAAGCGGGCCAGGTCGATCGCGGAAATTCTCGGGTCGGACGCGGAGCTGCTCGAAGCAGCGGCAGTTCTGCACGACATCGGTTACGCCCCGGACCTGGCCAAGACCGGCTTCCACCCGCTCGACGGCGCCCGCTACCTCCGCAGCGTCCAGGCCAACGAGCGCGTCGTGCGGCTTGTGGCTCACCACTCGTGCGCCTGGATGGAGGCAGAGGCGCGCGGGCTGCGCGAGGAACTGGAGGCGGAGTTCCCGCGGGAGGAGCCGCACCTCGCGGATGCTCTCTGCTTCTGCGACATGAACACGACGCCGGACGGGACCCCGACGAACCCCGTTGACCGGATCAACGAAATCGCCGGTCGCTATGGCCCGGAGAGCCTGATCGGTCAGTTCATTCGGCGGGCCGAGCCGGAGATCCTGCTGTGCACCGTCCGGGTGCTCACCAGGATGTCCGAGGCGAAGGCCGGCGTGGCTCAGCCGATGTAGGGGGCGGTGCGCGTCCGGTCCAGGGCGTGTTCGATGCGCAGTCGCATCGTGGAGTGGATGTCGAGTTCGGACAGGTCCGCTGGGTCTACCCAGCGGACCTGTGTCGTCTCGTTGCTCGTACGGAGGTCTCCGCCGATCGGCCGTGCGCGGAAGCAGATGCTGAACTGCTGCCGGGCCTCGCCGTCGTCGTAGAGCATCACGTGCCCGGGGTCCGTGTAGATCCCGGACATGTCGATGACCTCGGCCTTGATGCCGGTCTCCTCCCAGACCTCGCGGACGACGGTGTCGCTGATCGACTCGCCCACGTCGTGCCCCCCGCCGGGGAGGGCCCAGCGGCCGTTGTCCGAGCGCTGGATCAGTAGCACCTGGCCGGCGTCGTTCTGCACGAGCGCCACGACGGAGGGTACGACCGAGTTGGGGGCCGGCGCGTCGGGGTCGTGCAGGTAGTCGATGCGTCCCATGCTCAGGCTCCTGTGAGGTCGTGGTCGGCCACCGGGCGGGCGCCGCCCCAGGTCTGTTCGATGCTATTCGCATAGGTGTCGAACAGCCCGCCGCCGGGCAGGCGGCGCAGGTGGAGTACGGGAGCCATGTACGCCCCGATTCCGTACACGTGGGTGTTCACAAGCATCTCGTCGTCGGCCCGGAACAGGGAGTTGTACAGCGTGGCGTCGTGCAGGCGGAACCCGATTTCCGGGTGGCTCGTGAAGAGCGGGCGGTAGTTCATCAGGGCGTTGCGGATCTTGCCGTCCATGATGCCGTGTCCCTCGTCGATGCCGCGCTGGTGCACCGCGGGGCAGGCAGGGTCTCCCAGGAGGATGCGCACCTGGGCGTTCTTCTCCACCTTGGCCTTGAGGAGCCGGTGGAACTGCGGATCCTCTGACAGCCACAGTCCCGCGTACACAAGCACATCGACGTGTTTCTCGGCGCGGGCGTACATCTCGCGCCAGAGCCCCGCAGGCACCAGGTGGCGGTGCGGGCAGACCGTGACGATCTCCGCCTTGCTCAGGTCAGCGGAGGTCTCGACCGCCCGTTCGTCGTTCCAGAGCGTCGTCACGTCCACGCGTAGTTCGGCCGCAACGGCGTACTGGTGGCGCCGGTACGGGACTTTGTCCTGCGTGATCCATCGTTCCACGGTCTTGGCGTTGACCCCGATCGCGTCGGCCAAGCCCTGAATCGTCAGACCCCGTGCCAACAGGGCTGAGCGTAAGCGTTCGTTGGACATCTTCACCCCCGGGTGGGACGTCTTGGGAGGTCTTGACGCTAGCCAGAAGGCCTTCAGGTGTCCAGGTAGTGGGTATCCAACGCCCCTGACCTGGAGCGATTCTGATGGTGCGCCAGGAAGACCGGGCGCGAAACCGAAGAACTCCGGAGTCCTGCTTGACGGATGCCCGATGCGGTACCTGTAATAGAGGTACCGCATCGATCCTGAAGGGTCCGGAGCGGAGCCTTGGCCCCGGCTTGCCCGAAACGGCTGGCGGGGCTGGGCGCAAGCACGGCCAGGAGCCCCGCGGCGGTCGGGGGGAGGGTCCCGGATCCCTTGTCATTCCGGAGGGCTTGAGGCCGAAAGGCCACGTCTCCGTACGCCTACACGGGAGCACGCTCCCGAAGGAGACATCGCAAGAGTTCAGCCCCGCGGCTCGCGCCGCGGCCGGTTGCCTCTCCCGCCGGTCCGGGTCCCGCTTGCAGGTGCTCGTACGGGCGGGGTGGGGGGAGCTGGAGTTCTTCCTGCTTCACAACGAGGTGCGCCCCCGGTGCTGGAACACCAGGGGCGCTGTTCGGTCCCGTTCCTGTGTGAGAGGAGCAAGACACGATGAATCCCATCGTTGCACGTCACGTGGGTGTTACCCGTCTGCCGGCGGATCTGGAGCCGACGGATGCGGAGCTGGATGCGATCGAGGTGGAGATGGACGTCATCTCGGCCGAGGTCGAGCTGCTGGACGCGCTGATCGTGCTGCTGGACCGCCCGGCGTCGGAGTTCGACGCGCGTCGGATCCGGCATGCGCACCGGCGGGTGCTGGCTGCCCGCCGGGACGCGGAGAACCGCTCGATGCCGCCGGTGGTGGCGTGATGGCGCGGGCGCAGATGGCGTGCCGGTCGGGCCGCTGGCACCTGTACGTGATTCAGTCCGGCGCGTCCCGGTGGCCCCACCACGCCTTCCCGGGCTCTACGGTGCCGACGGTCGCGGAGCGTTCACGGGCCCTTGAGGCACTGGGCTATGTGTTCACGGGGGCGCCGGAGTGGACGTGGGTGGAGGACGCGGAGCAGTATGGCGACCCCGCCTCTCCGGTGGTCCTGATCGCCGCCGCCCACGTTGCTCTGGCCGGCGGGGGTGCGTCGTGAGCGATGTTCAGGTGCGTTCATCGGAGCGCGCTCTGTCGTTCGGGACGTGGTTGATCGTGGGCGGGGCGATGCTGTTTTCGGTCCTGACGGTCACGCCGCTGATGGAGGCGCACACGGCGGAGCGGTGGGAGTGGACGGCTCCGATTCTGCCGCTCGTGGTGGATGCCGCGGTGGTGATCGTGGTCCGCCTTGATTCGGTCCTGGCCCGGTTGGGCGGCAGTGCCGGCGGGTGGCCGGTGGCGCTGCGGTGGATGACCGGCGCCATGACCCTGCTCTTGAACATCGGCGAATCGGCCCTGGCCGGGGACCTGGTGGGGGTGGCGGTGCACTCGGTGGCGCCGCTCCTGCTGATCGTCACCGCGGAGGCCGGGCTCGCCTACCGGCGGGCCCTGACCGCCGCCGTGCTGGCCCTGGAAGCAGAGCGGCGGGCAGAGGCGCAGGCCCGGGAGAAGGCGGCGGCGGAGCGTGAGGAGGCTCGCCAGCAGCGGGTGCGTGAACGCCGCGACCACGAGGCGATGCTCGCTCGTGAACAGCGTGAACACGAGGCTGCTCTTGCCCGTGAGGAGCGGGACCGGCAGGACCGGATCCGCCGGGAAGAGGCGGAGCGGGTGGAGGCTCGTGAACGCGCTCAGCGGGAGGCGGATGAACGCCGTGAACGCGAGCGTGAACAGCAGCGCGTGGAGGCTGAACGCCGTGAACGCGAGGCTGCGGAGCGGCGTGCGGAACAGCTCCGGCGGCAGGCCGAGGATGCGCGCCGTGAACGCGAGCGTGAACAGGAACGGGCCGCGCGTGAACAGGCTGCACTGCTGGCCGCCGGCCCGCCCGAGCAGAAGCTCTCCGAGGACCGGGCGCGCCACGTGGTCCAGGCCGCGTATGCGGCCGGGGTGCCGGTGCGGACGGCGGCGGAGCTGACCGGCCGGTCCGTGGGCTGGGTCTCCTCCCGCTACCAGGAACTGCGCGAACTCACCACCACCGCACCCCGCCGGGTGCTCGAAGGCACTGCGTCGTGAAGCCCGCCCGGGCGGCGGGGCCGGTGGCACTCCCGCCTGGTGCCCCGCCCGCCCCCTTTCGACTGTCTTGAAGGAGTTGCTGTGTCTCGTCGTACGCGGCCGCGGGCCGCTTCGAGTGTGCACATCCCGCGTCAGCGTGGCCGGCGTGAGCCGGTGGTCGTGTTCATCAGCACCGAGCCCGCGCAGAGCCTGTGGGTGCGCATGGCCGTGGCCGTGGGCCGATGGGCCTGGAAGCACCGTCACGCATGGACCCCGACCGGCACGGCCGTGCTTGTGCTGGCCGTGACTGCTGCGGCTCACCTGGTGGAGCCGGGGGCGGGCTGGTGGCTCGCCCTGGCCGGTGCTGCGCCGCTGACTGTGTGGGGGTGGCTGGCGGTGCGCCGTCCGGCCGGTACCCGGCAGGTGCGCTGGTGGCGGGCGGCTCTGGCCGTGGCTGCCACCGTGCTGTTCGGCTGGGTGGGCCTGGCGGTGGCGCTGGGTCCGTGGCAGGGCGGGCTGCTGCTGGGCTGGGCGGTGGGGACTCTCGCCGCGCAGGTCGCCTGGCTGGTTGTCCGTCGTATGAACTCTGAGAAGGAGACCGTCTGATGAGCCAGTCTTCCCAGTTCCCCGGCGCGGGTCAGGGCGGGTTCGGGGTGTGGAACACGGTCGGTCCGCAGAACCAGCGGCGCCGCTCGCCGGGTGCGGGGGCGAACGGGTCGCAGACGAAGGTGAACAGCAAGTCGTTCGCGCCCGGTTTCACCCTCAATGTCAACGCCGGCAACCGCACCACGAACAGCAACGGCGGCGGTGGCCGGGGGTTCCAGCCCGGCTCGGGCGGGCGTCAGCCGCAGGCCCTGCTGCCCGCGCCGGAGTTCAGCTCGCCGGCGCAGGTCCGCCAGTACTGCAACAGCGTCCGCGCCGCCGGTGTCGCCCTGTCGATCGAGGTCGCGATGGGCGCGGAAATCCTCAAGGCCACCCTGACGCAGGTCCCGGACCCGAACGGCCGGATCGGGGGTTCGCGGATCCGGGCGGCGAAGGTCGCGCGGAAGATGCAGCGGGCCGCCGATGCGTTGCGGGACGCGGCGAAGAACGCCGCCGCCACCTACGCCGCCTTCCAGCAGGAGTACGAGGAAGAACTCAACCGCGTCCGCCACCGCGCCCGGCCGCCGCAGGCCCCGCGCATGGACTGGGCCCAGTACTAGAAGAGGGGGCTGATCGTGATGGCCGAGCACAACACCGAGCAGGTCTACGAGGACCAGCTCCGCGGCGCTTCCGACGGCGCCGGGGTCTGCTCCTACCTGCTGCACCGGCTCAAGCCGCACCTGCCGCCGTGGCTGTGTGCGGGTGGGGTAGGGCTCGCCGGGGCGCTGGGAAGCTGGCAGTGGCAGGGCAGCGCCGCCGCAGGCGTGGGACTGACGCTCTCCTCGGTCGCGCTGACCGGGGTGGCGTGGTGGGCGGGAAAGTCCACCGGCCAGCAGCGGCGCCTGCACTCGGCCATCACGGTCGCGGCCGGCTCGGCATGGCTGACAGGCGCCTGCCTGGCCGGGCCCCTGACCGGACCGCTCCCCGACCTCTACCTCATGGGCGCCCCGGCCGTTGCCCTGTCGTGGAACATCCGCATGGTCCTGCGCCGCAACGTCGAAGGCACGGCCGCCGGCGGCGGGGACAAGGGGCTGCTGGAGAAGGTCGGTCTCGCGCGGGCTCAGATCGGCGCCACGTCGGTGGAGCCGAACCGGGTCACGGCCAAGGTGGCGCTCGAACCGGGTGAGCAGACCAACGAGGACGTTGCCAAGGTCCTGCCCCGGCTCGCATCCGCCCTGGACCTGCCGACTTCCGCCGTGCGCTACCTGCCGGACGCGGACTCGGCCCGCCGCGGCGAGATGGTCATCGTCCCGGAGGACATGCTCGCCCACGTCATGGAGTGGGAAGGACCCTCGCACCTGGGCGGCAGCATCGCCGATCCGCTGGTCATCGGCCGCTACGACGACGGCGCCCCTCTGCAGCTCTGGCTGCCGGGGGACCCGGACGTCAAGCGCAACAGCACCCACCTGCTCATCGCTGGCGGCACTGGCTCGGGCAAGGGCGAGACCGCCCTGAACCTGATGCTGGAGGTCCTCTCCCGCCGCGATGTCCTGCTGTGGCTGTCGGACCCGAAGATGTTCCAGGACTTCCGCCCCCTGCTCCCGGGCCTGGACTGGGCGGCCGAGGGCGGGCAGGACACCGAAATCATGGTCGAAGCCATCAAGGCCGTCATCCCCGCCCGGACCCGGTGGCTCGGCGCTCACGGCTACCGCCAGTGGGTCCCGGCCGCCGCCGAGAAGCAGACCGACCCCGCCCGCTCCTGCCGCCCGGACGGCCGGGCGTGTGGGTGTGAGGGCATGCCGTTTCTGGTGACGTGGATGGAAGAGGCCGCGAACACCCTGCGGCTCATGGGCGACGACGCGTTCACCGGCATCGCCCAGGAAGCACGATCCGCAGGCGTCAGCCTCATCGTGTCCCTGCAGCGGCCGTCCTACGACCAGATGTCCACCTCCACCCGGGCTTCCCTGCCGTCGGTCATCGCACTGGGCTGCGACCCCCGCGACGAAGGGTTCTCCCTCCCCGAGGCAGTCATCGACGCGGGCGCCCACCCGGGGGCGTGGGGCAACCGGCGGCCGGGCTACTGCTACCTCGTATCCCCGGGCGTCCCCGAAGACCGCTACCCCTCCCCGGGCCGCACCCTCGCCATCCCGCACACCGCCACCCCGACCATCGAAGCACTCGCCGCATGGGCCCAGCAGCACGGCGCCACCGCCGACCCCGTCACGGCCGGCGCCGCAGGATCGGTGGCCGGACAGAACTACACCGGCCGCCCCAACGACACCGACACCGACCGCGGGCCGCGCCCGGCGGAGGCCCGGGAAGGAGCCGACGGCATGGAAGCGGAACCGTACGGGCTCCTCGTGGACCCGGAAGACGCGGGCATCGACCCCACGGCCGAACTGCCCGACGACGAGCCCGGCGACGACGCCCCGCTCTGGACGGCTCCCGGCCGCAAGCCGTCCCCGGCCGAAGCCCGTGAGCTGTTCGCACGCGCGCTGGACGACTTCGAGGCGACCGGGCAGATGGTGGTCGGGCCGAAGGACTTCATGGACTGGTGCGACGCCCACAACCTGTCCCGCCCGTGGGTCTCCGAACGCCTCAAGGAAGCCGCCCTGACCGGCCGCCTGGAGCCGACCTCCGCCACCGGCCGGTGGCGCATCGTCCCCACCCTCATGGCCGCCTGACACCTGACACCGTCACACCGCCCTGACACCCAAACCCCTAGGCAAACCCGCTGTCAGAACTCGTGACACCCACCACGTGACACCACCTGACACCGGCACCTGACACCTCCACCCACGGGCCCGCGCCGACCACCCGGCGCGGGCCCCACCCCTATCCAGGAGGCACCCCGATGCCCCACGAGCCCGCCCTCCACCACCCCCTCCCGATCACCTGGCACCCCGCCGCGACCACCCCGCCGGCGCCCCTGGTCCCGGCCTCCCAGGGTGGCCCGGAGATCCGACTCGTCACCCTTCCCGACGGCACGCGCACCCTCGCTTACGCCCACCCCAACACCGTCGAACCCACCGCCGCCCCAACCGGGCTCCCGCGGTGGGCCAAGACCACCGCACTCCTCGCCCCCACCGTCGGCGGAGGCATCGGCGCGGCCGGAATCGGAATCTCCTACGCCGCCCCCGGCCTCATCGCCGCCGCTGACGCCCTCTGGGCCGGCGCCGCCCTCGTCGCAGCCCTCGTCGCGGCCCCGGCCCTTCTGCGTGCGGGCCGCGGCCGCACCCCCACGGCCACCACCCACATCACCCAGAACGTCACGGCCACCGGCCTCTTCGGCCGCGCCACCGGCACCCTCAGCAAGCGTTGACCGACTGCAACAGCAAGGGCGGCCCCTTCTCGGCAAAGACCGGGGCCGCCCTCTTCCAGCACTACGAACTGGAGGTTCCAGCATGACTCACCCGACCCCGATCCGGCGAGACCACCGGCAGGTGGCCGCATGAACGAGCACCTGCAGACCGCCCTCGAACTGGCGGCGATCGGTATCCCGGTCCTGCCGCTCAGTCGCGAGAAGCGGCCCGTAGCCAACTGTCAGGCGTGTCGCGGGAATGCGTGCGGCGGTCGGCCGAACATGAAGACCCCCGGCCCCTGCCGGTGTGCGCGCCCCTGCCACGCCTGGGCTGCTGCCACCACCAATCCCCGCTTGGTCACGTCCCTGAGGTGGCGGGGTGCTTGGGAGGCCGGGGGAGGCGTCGCCTACCACCCCGGCGGCGCCCGCCTGACCGTCGTAGATCTCGACAACGCCTATGCGATCGCCTGGGCCCGCGAGCACCTGCCCGCGACGCTCACCGTGGCGAGCACGCGTGGCGAGCACTGGCTCTACCGCGGTGCCATGGCTTCCGCCAACAACGTCCGCCCCGGCGTGGACATCAAATCCAGCATGGCCTATGCCCGTTGGCTCGGAAGCGGTACCGGCGACATGGTCTGGCTCCCCGAGGACGTGCGCGCGCTGGTCGTGAAGCAGCCCAGCATGGTCCGGCCGGCGCCGGGCACGGGCACGGTGTCCGCGCCTGCGGGAGGTGAGCAGTGCCCGCACCGGTCGCCCGCCTACCTGGAACGGGGCATCGCGATGGCGGAGCAGCGAGTCACCGCGGCTTCCAGTGCCGTGCACGCCACCGTGTACCGAACCTTTTTGGCGGTCCTGTCCGCGCACGGGAGGTGCGGCTGCCTCACCGAGGGGCACGTGGCCCGGCTGTTCGCCGCCGCGCAGGCCAAGGGAGAGTCCCCGCGGCACTGCACGGAGGCCTGGGTAAACGCCCGTACCCGGTTGGGGCTGTAGCCATGGCCGATGACGACAAGACCCCGGGCCGGGAGGTCATCACCGACTACGCCCGAAGCGAGTTCCTGTACTTCCGCACTGCCGACGGGACCGTGTTCGCGCAGCGCAAGGGCCACCCCGTCGCGCGCCCGATCCGCTCCCAGGGAACTTCCGGCAGCCACCGGCAGGAACTCATGGTCGGCCTCTTCAAGGATGGGCTGGGTGTGTTCAACGGGACGGCGCTCAAAGAGGCCCTCGACCTGATCGAGGCCCTGGCGATGAGCCAGCCGGTACAGCCGGTCCACATCCGGGTCGCGCCGGGGTTCGACGGCGCTACGTGGCTCGACCTCGGCCGCAACGACGGGCAGTCCGTACGCATCCACCCCACCGGATGGGAGGTCACAACCCCTAAGCCGGAGGAGGTGTGCTGGCGGCGGACCCAGCTCACCGGCGAGCTGCCGATGCCCGCGAAGGACACCGACGGCAAGGGGCTCGACCTGCTGCTGCGGCTGTGCAACTTCGCCAACCCGGCCACCGAGTGCCTGGCCGTTGCCTGGCTCATCGGGTGTCTGGGCCCGTCCGTGCCCGTGCCGGCCCCGTTCCTCACTGGCCCCCAGGGAGCCGGCAAGTCCACCGGCGGCAGGATGCTGGTGCGGATCATCGAGGGCATGAGCGGCGACCTGCGCCGTGCGCCGAAGGACGAAGAGAACCTGATTGCCGCGGTGGCGGCCGGGTGGGTCACGGCGCTGGACAACCTCTCGCACCTGGCTCCGGACCTGTCCGACCTCATGTGCTGCATCGTGACCGGCGCCGAGACAATCAAGCGGGCCCTATACACGGATGGCGATGTGGTGCGGGCCCGCTACCGCAGGCCCCTGCTGCTGACCGGCATCGATGTGGGCGTCATCCGCCCCGACCTCGCCGAACGCCTCCTCCCGCTCCGCCTCGAACGGCCCCAGGTACGGCGCACCGAGGCGGAGCTGTGGGCGGAGTTCGAAGAGGCCCTGCCCGTCATCCTCGGATCGCTGCTCGACCTGACCGTCAAGGTCCGCGCCGCCGAGGCGGACATTCCCACCGACCTGCGGATGGCTGACTTCGCCCACCTGTGCGCTCAGCTCGACGCGGCCACCGGCCTCGGCGCGCTGAACGCCTACCGGACCGCCCTCGATGACCTCAACGATGACGTTATCGAGGGTGACCTGCTCGCCCAGACCGTGCTCAAGCACGCCGCCGGCACCGCGCCGGGTACGGAAGTCCGGATGACTTCCACCGAGTGGCTGCACGCCCTGACCCGGGTCTACACCGGAGAGGACTTCCGCCCCCTTCCCAAGGGCTGGCCCACCACCGGCAAGGTCCTCTCCGACCGCCTCAAGCGCCTGCAGCCCACCCTCGCCGCCCGCGGCGTGCTCGTGGACTGGGGTCGCACCAAGACCGCCAGGTACGTCGAAATGACCCGACCGTCCGTCCCGCCGCCCGACCAGACGACGCCGATGTTCTGACCAGCCCCGCCGCGGGGGTGGTCGCATCTGCAAGAGGAGCACCCCCGGCCAAGGCGGGCCGGTGCTCCTCTTGCAGTTCCGGCGGCACGCCGGCCCAAAAGGCGGCCGCGTAGCGGCTCCTTCTCATGCTCGAAGGCGCGCACCACAACAGACAGCCCAACCCCTTGTCCGAAGGGGAAAGGCGCTGCGTCACCCGCGTCACCATCGGACCGCGAACGGTCTCCGGCCTGCGGCCCGACGGTGACGCATACGGCCGCACCCTCTGTCACCCCACGTCACCTGCGTCACCGATGACGGACACCCCCACGGCCCGGTGACACACCATGACCCCCGCCCCGTCACCGAGACGTGCAGGTCAGGCACCGGAATGACGAAGGTGACGCGATGACGCAGAAATCCGGTCCTCGGACGGCACGATCCACCAGCCCATCCGGCCAGGGCGAGGAAGCGTTGGCCGATGAACCTGGAGAGGAGCCCCTTCAGTGGCACTGATGGTTGTACCTGAGCGTCGGCTTCACAGCGTCGAGCAAGCAGCCGAGCTGCTCGGTGTCGGGCGTTCCACGGCGTACGAGGAGATCCGGCTCGGGCGCCTGCGCACCGTGCGCTCCGGTCGCCGGAGGCTCGTTCCCACCGAATACGTCGATGAGTATGTCGAACTCCTCAAGCGCGAAGCACGGGCCGCCGCGTAAGCGCACCCGTAACCAACCCATCACGGGGCTGCACCGATGCCGGTGCGGCCCCGTTTTCATGCTGAAAGGTGCCAGATGGTCAACGAGAGCGCGCCGGCTCGGAAGGCGGCCAACGGCGAGGACTCCATCTACTGGGACAAGTCCAAGGAACGTTGGATCGGTGCTGTCTCGCTGGGCTACACCCCGGCCGGGAAGCGCAACCGTCCCAAGGTGTCCGGCAAGACGAAGACCGAAGTGCGGCGGAAGCTCCGGGATCTGCGCAAGGAACTGGAGCAGGGAGCCAAGGCGCCTGCCCACTACACCGTGAAGCAGGCGGTGGAAGCCTGGCTTGAGCAGGGACTCAAAGGGCGGGCGCCCAAAAGCCTCGACACCTATCGGTACTTGGCGAACACGCACATCTACCCGCCGCTCGGCGCTGCCAAGCTGCGTCTGCTGGAGGCGGACGCGCTGGACGAGTGGCTTGACGAGAAGGCCGAGGTGCTGGCCACCAGCTCTTTGCGGCTGCTGCTGTCGATCCTGCGGCGCTCCATTTCTCACGCGCAGAAGCGCGGTCGGGCAACGCGCAATGTGGCCACCCTGGTTGCGGTGCCGGACGGGCGGCCCGGACGCCCCAGCAAGTCCCTCTCGCTTGAGCAGGCAGCCGCTGTCTTACGTGCCAAGGAAGGCACGTGGATCCACGCGTACGTCGTACTGTCGCTGCTCGTGGGAACGCGGCCGGAAGAGACGCGGCCGCTGCTCTGGACGCATGTACACACGGCTCCGGAAGACGGGAGCAAGCCGCACATCGACGTGTGGCGGTCCGTGCGCAGGAGCGGGGACACGAAGACGCGGAAGAGCCGGCGGTCCCTCGCCATGCCGAAGCAGGCGGTGGAAGTGCTGGAAGCGCACCGGGAGCGCCAGCAGGCCAAGTTCAAGGCGGCCGGCAAGACGTGGACGAGGGAAGGCCTCGTCTTCCCCTCGACGGTGGGCCGCGTGATGGACGCGGGCAGGGTGCGCATCAACCTGCGGTCGCTCCTGAACGAGGCCGGGCTCGGCAATGCGGGGGAGTGGACGACTCGGGAGTTGAGGACGAGTTTCGTGTCCTTGCTGTCCGACCACGGCATGCCCATCGAAGCGATCTCCCGCCTGGTGGGGCACAGCGGCAGCAACACGACGGAGCGTGTGTACCGTAAGCAGCTCCGGCCCGTGATCACCGAGGGCGCCGAGGCGATGGACGAGATCTTCGGCCGCGGTCACGATGGTGAGGCGGAAGCGCCGTAAGAGCGCCGAAATGCAGGTCGTGGCTCCCTGATTGGCTCCCTCGGAGCGGACGCGCGGCCTGCGGCGAGGCTCTGAGCTGCGGCCTACCGCCGCGGGCCGCCGCATTCGCTCTTAGAACCCTCTTAGGGCGGGCGTGGAGAGTGCGGCGCATGACGACAGCACTCTCCGTTGTGATCGGTGCCGGGGGTACCGGTGGGCATATTTATCCTGGGCTGGCGCTTGCCGAGACGTTGCGGCGGGTTGTGCCGGGGGCCGTGATCTCCTTCGTGGGGACCGAGCGGGGGCTGGAGACCGAGCTGGTTCCCGCCGCCGGGTACCGGCTGCACACCGTGGACATGATTCCGTTCGATCCGGGGCTCGGGGCCCGGCGGTACCTGTTGCCGGCGGACCTGCTGCGGTCGGCCGGGCAGGCGCGGGCGGTGCTGCGGCGGCAGCGGGCGCAGGTGGTCGTGGGGATGGGCGGGTACCCCAGTGCCCCGGCGGTGCTCGGGGCGCGGTTCGCCGGGGTGCCCGCGCTGATCCACGAGTCCAATGCGGTGCCCGGCCGGGCCAACCGGTTCGCGGCCCGGCTCACCCCGCACCTCGCCGTGGCCTTCGACCGCAGCCGGGCCCATCTCGCGGGCGGGGAAAGGGCGTTGACCACCGGCATGCCGATCTCCGCGGCCCTCGCCGGACTGGACCGGGCCGCCCTGCGCGACAGCGCGCGGCAGGCCCTCGGGGTGCCGGCCGGGGCGCGACTGGTGGTGTTCAACGGCGGCAGCCTCGGGGCCGCCCGGCTCACCGCCGCCGCCACCGGCCTGGCCCGCAGCTGGCGGCGCCGCGAGGACGTACGGCTGCTGGTCAAGACCGGGCCCGCGGCCCTCGACGCAGCCCGGCAGGAGCTCGCGGAGAGCGGCGGGGACCGGATCGCCCGCGCCGTGCCGTACCTGGATCGGATGGACCTCGTCTACGCGGCGGCCGACCTGATCGTCTGCCGCGCCGGTTCGGCCACCGTCGCCGAACTCACCAGCACCGGGGTCCCGGCCGTGCTCGTCCCCTACCCGTACGCCCCCGGCGACCACCAGACCCACAACGCGCGGGTCCTCGCCGACGCCGGAGCCGCCCTGCTGCTGCCGGACGCCGAGACCACCGCCGAGCGGCTCGACGCCCTCCTCGGCCCGCTGCTGGCCGACCCGTCCCGGCTCGCCGCCATGGGCGGGGCCGCCGATCCGGGGCCGCACGCCCGGGCGGCCGAGCTGCTCGCCGCCGAAGTCCTGCGGCTGGCCGGCCACCCGGCCGCCGCCCCCACTCCCACCCGCACCACCGAACCGGAGCACGCGTGAACACCGACATCCCCGCCCAGCCCGCCGCCGGCCCCTGGCACGGCCGGACCGTCCTCGTCACCGGGGCCGAGGGCTTCATCGGCTCCACGCTGGTGGACCTGCTGGTGGCCCGCGGCGCACGGGTCCGAGCCTTCGTGCACTACAAGCCGTACGCCGAGAAGGGCCACCTGGCCCGGTACCTGGGGCCCGGCAGCCCGGTCGAGATGCTCGCGGGCGACATCCGCGACGCCGGACGCGTGAGCGACGCCGTCCAGGGCTGCGACACCGTCTTCCACCTCGCCGCGCTCATCGGCATCCCGTACAGCTACGACTCGCCCGGCGCGTACGTGCAGACCAACGTGACCGGGACCGAGAACATCGCCGAGGCCTGCCGCCGCCACGCGGTGCGCCGCCTGGTGCACACCTCCACCAGCGAGGTCTACGGGACCGCCCTGACCGCGCCCATATCCGAGAGCCACCCGCTCCAGCCGCAGTCCCCGTACTCGGCGTCCAAGATCGGGGCGGACATGATGGCGCTCTCCTTCCACCATGCGTTCGAGCTGCCCGTCACCGTCGTACGCCCCTTCAACACGTACGGGCCCCGGCAGTCGGCCCGCGCCGTCATCCCCACCATCCTCGCCCAACTCCACTCCGGTGCACGGGAGATCAGGCTCGGAACGGTCACCCCCACCCGGGACTTCACCTACGTCACCGACACCGCCGCGGGATTCCTCGCCGTCGCCGGGTGCGACCGGGCCCTCGGGCAGGTGGTCAACCTCGGCAGCGGCCGCGAGATCTCCATCGGGGACCTGGCCCGGGCACTGATCACGGCCTCGGGCCGGGACGCCGAGGTGGTCGCGGACCCGGCCCGGATGCGCCCCGCGGGCAGCGAGGTCGAGCGCCTGCTGTCCGACAACGCCCGGGCCCGCCTGTGGGCCGGCTGGGAGCCGCAGGTGCCGCTGGCGGAGGGGCTGCGCCGCACCTCGGACTGGGTGGCGGGGAACCTGCACCTGTTCGCACCGGAGCGCTACCAGGTCTGAGCGGGCGGCGGCGAGGCGATCCGGCGGACCGCATGCGCCGTACGCGCTGCACCCCTGCATGCGCCGTACGCGCTGCACCCCTGCGCGCGCCGTACCCGTGCACGCGCCGCACCCGCCGCACCCGCCGCACCCGTCGTACGGGCGGCCGACTCGGCGTGAACTCGGCCGAGTCGGCCGCCCGTACGGCGGGAAGGCTCTGCACGCTGTGGGTGCGACGCACGCGCACCACCGCCGGACCGCCGACCTCAGGGGGACCCGTGTCCTTGACGCGCAGCACACGACTCGGCCTCGCCGCCACGGGGTGCGCCCTCGCACTCGCCGTGGCCGCCGGCCCCGCCCCGGGTGCCCCGGCCGCGGCCCCGGCCGCCGCGGCCCCGCCCGGGGGCGCGGCCCTCGCCGCCGCCCCCGCCCCGCCCCGCTTCGACCTCGACCGCGACGGTCTCGGCGATCTCCTCACCACCGGCGACGACGGCCGCGCCCACCTGCTGACCAGCAGCCGCGGGTACGCCCCCGCCCCCTACGCCCTGGAAGCGGCCGACCTCTCCGAGGTCTTCGAGGACCTGGTGCCGGCCGGCGACCTCGACGGCGACCGCAGACCCGAGCTGCTCACCCTCTCCGCGGACGGCCGGCTGACCCTCCACACCGCCGCCCCCGAGGGCACCCGCCCGGCCCGCTGGACCGGCCGCGGCTGGCAGATCTACAACCGGGTCGTGGCCGCCGGCGACCTGACCCGCGACGGACACCCCGACCTGCTGGCCCGCGAGCCCGGCGGTGACCTGTACCTGTACCGGGGGACCGGCCGCGCCTCGGGCGGACCCTTCGCCCCGCGCGCCAGGGTGGGCGGCGGCTGGGGCGGCTACGACCAGCTGGTCGGGCTCGCCGACGCCGACGGGGACGGCACCGGGGACCTCCTCGCCCGCTCCCTCGACGGCACCCTCTGGTTCCACCGCGGCACCGGCGAGGCCTCCGCGCCCCTGCGCCCGCGCACCCGCGCGGGCACCGGCTGGGACCGCTACAACCTGCTCATCGGGGCCGACGACCTCGACGGGGACGGCCGCGGGGACCTCCTCGGACGCGCCCCCGACGGCACCCTCTACCGCCACTCGGCCACCGGCGCCGGCACCTTCGGCCCCGCCGTCCGGCACAGCGGGGGCTGGCAGCACCGCCGCCGCACCGCCGGCGGGGGCGCCACCGCCGTCTACGGCCGGGCACAGGCCGTGGGGGTCACCGCCGACTGGCGCTGGCTGCGCCACGACACCCGGGCCGACGGCCGGTTCGCCCCGGCCTGGGACATCTCCGACCCCGCCGACCCCACCCTGCCGGCCGGCATGAAGACCGGCTATGCCGCCGCCCTGCACACCCGCGACCACGCGACGTTCGTACAGGTCCAGGGCAGCGCCCTCTACCTCAACGGGCGTCTTGCGAGCAGCAGTTGGGCGTACGACGCCACTGTCGGACCCGGTGACCTGACCGGCGACGGCCGCGGGGACCTGCTCTCCCGGGACTCCGCCGGCATCCTCTGGCTGCACCCCGGCAACGGCGCCTTCCACACCTCCCTCGGCCCCCGGGTGCGGATCGGCGGCGGCTGGCAGGTCTACGACCGGCTCGCCGGCGGCGGGGACCTCACCAACGACGGCCGCCCCGACCTGCTCGCCCGCGACCGCACCGGTCGGCTCCACCTCTACGCCGGCACGGGTACGGCCGCCGCGCCCTTCCGGCCCCGCGTACCGATCGGGGCGGGCTGGAACGCGTACGACGCCCTGCTCGCTCCCGGGGACCTCGACGGGGACGGCAAGGCGGACCTCGTGGCCCGCGACTCCCGAGGGGACCTCTACCGCTATTCGGGCACCGGCCGGGAGAGCGCCGCCGTGCTGGCCCCCCGGGTGCGGATCGGCAGCGGCTGGCAGAAGTTCAGGATGCTCTTCTAGAGGCTTCGAGCGCTCAGGAGGCGCCCGGGGTACGGGCCGCCAGCAGCAGGGCGATGTCGTCCGGCCGGTCGGCGGCCCGCAGCGCCTCCGCGATCAGCCGGTCGGCGATGTCCCCGAGCGGGGCCGGCCCGGCCGCGGCCAGCGCCCCGCGCAGCCGCTCCACCCCGAGGTCGATGTCCGTGCCCGGTTTCTCCACCAGCCCGTCCGTGTACAGGGCGAGCACCGCACCCGGCTCCAGGTGCAGCCCCGCCACCGGATAGGCCGCGTCCGCGGCCACCCCGAGCACCACCCCGCCCGGCAGGTCCAGCACCTCGGTCCCGCCGCCAGCCCGGCGCAGCAGCGGCTGCGGGTGCCCGGCCCGCACCGCCCGCGCCTCTCCGGTCGCGGGGTCGAGCAGGACGTAGCAGCAGCTCGCGAACTGCCCCGGGTCCAGGTCGATCAGCAGCCGGTTCGTGCCGCGCACCACGTCCTGCGGACTGTTGCCGCCCAGCGCGAACGCCCGTACCGCGCTGCGGAGTTGGCCCATGGTCGCGGCGGCGGACACCCCGTGCCCCTGGACGTCCCCGATCACCAGGGCCAGCAGCCCGCCGCCGGTCTCGATCACGTCGTACCAGTCGCCGCCCACGTCCATGCCCTGGGTGCCGGCCAGGTACCGGCCCACCGTCTCCACCTGCTCGTGCCGGGGCAGCCGGTGCGGCAGCAGGGCGTCCTGCAGCCCGCGCGCGAGCGCCGCCTCCGTGTCGTAGCGCTGGGCCCGCTCCAGGGCCTGCGCGATCAGGCCCGCCAGGGCGGTGAGCACCGTCCGGTCCTCGGGGCTGAATCCGCGCGGCTCCTCGAAGCCGAGGATGCACGAGCCCACCGGCCGCCCCGAGGCGATCAGCGGCAGGAAGGCGCGGGCGCCGGTGTCCGCGTCCATCGGAATCCCCGGGTAGGCGGCGGCCAGGTGCTCCATGGACTCGAAGAAGATCGGCCGGCCGGTGGTGAGGGTCTCCACGCCCGGCAGCCGCTCGTCCAGCGAGACCCCGTCGAACCGGTCCAGGAACCCGTGCGGGAAGCCGGTCTCCCACGCCAGGTACAGGTGCCGCTCGTTGAGCAGGTAGATGGCCAGCTGGCGGCCGCCGAACGCGGGCAGCAGCTCGTCGGTGACCACCGCGGACACCTGCCGGGCGGTGACCGCCTCCGTCAGCGCGATGGCCAGGGCCACCGGCCGGTACAGGGCCGCGGCCCGGTCGGCGGGGGAGCCGAGCCCGGCCCCCGGCCGCACCACCGAGCCCGGGGCGTACGCCGGCTGCTCGGTGGCGGCGAAGGTGACGGTGACCGCGTTGCGGTCCGGGTGCAGGAACACCGTCAGCCACTCCCGCGGCGAGCGGCGGGCCGCGAAGCTGACGTGGTCCCCGGAGAGCAGCACCGACCGGAAGTAGTCGGCGTACGCGGGATGCCCGAGCCAGGGCAGCGCCTCCCACAGCACCCGGCCGGCCAGCTCGGCCCGCCCCAGGCCGAGCAGGGCGCGGCTGCCGTGGTTGGCGTACGTCACCCGGCCCAGCCGGTCGATCGACACCACGGCCTGCGGCAGCCGGTCGGCGGCCTCGTCGGGCACCGCACCCGTGCCCGGGTCCAGCACCAGCCCGCTCAGCCGGCGGCCCGGCAGCGCCGTCATCTCCAGCAGCAGGATCCGCCCGTCCGCCCCGCGCAGCGGCATCCTGCGGGTGGCCGGCCCCTCCGGCCCGCCCAGCGCGTGGGCCGCCGCCCACATGCCGACCCGGTCCTCCGGCGCCCACCCGGCCATCAGCTCGTCCGCCGTCCCCCGGAACTCCTCCGGATCCAGCCCGGCCAGCGCGCACAGCCCGGGGTCCGCCTCCATGGCCCCCGTACCGAGGTCCCAGGTGAACCGGCCGCTGCGCACCGGCGGGGCGGCCGGCTCGGGCAGCTGTACGCACACCGGCTCGGCCTCCCACTCCACCGGTACGCCGGTGGACACCAGCGCGGTCAGGGCCTCGCCGAGCCGGGCCGCACCCGCCCGCATCGCCCGCCGGGCGGCCTCGCCCACGGGCGTTCCCGGCTGCACCGGACGCAGCACCATCAGCACCCCGAAGCGCTCCCCGCCCGCGGCCACCGGCTCGTACAGGGAGCCGAAGGGGAAGGGCAGCCCCGCCATCAGCTGCGGGAAGCGGCGCATGGCCTCCTCGGCGTCCGCCAGGTACACCGCCCGGCCGGTGCGATGGGCCTGGGCCACCGGGAACGGGCGGTTCACGTGCATCCGCCACCACGGGCCGAACAGCCGTCCGGGCAGGCCGGCAAGCACCGCGAGCCGCAGCAGCCCGCCCGTACGGGACCGCAGGTAGACCCCGCCGGCGTAGCCGCCGACGGCCTCGGTCGCACTCACCGTGGCCTGGGCCATCGCCAGGGTCAGCGGGTCCGGACCGCCGGCCGGGGCCCCGCTCCCGCGCGCAGCACCGTCCGGCGCTGGGTGCCCGGCCACGCCGTACCCGGTCACACTGCCAGGATGCGCCCCGCCGGACCGGGGGCGCATCCGGTGCCCGACGGGAGGGGGCGGGTCGGCCGGGCCGACGTGCGGTCGGCCGCTGCTCGGCGGTCGGTGGGGAGCTGCCCGGCAGCGGCGCCCGGCCCGGTGGGGCCGACCCCGGTGGGGCCGACCCGGGTGGGGCCGACCCCGATGGGGCCGGCCCCGGTGGGCGGCCCCGTGCGGTGGGCCGGTGAAGGGCCGCGGGCCCGGTTCCGTCCGCGCGGGCGCTGGCCCGTCCGCCGCCCGGCCTGACACAGTGGCCGCGTGCGCGTACTCATCGTCACGGCAGGCTCCTGGGGCGACGTCGCCCCCTACACCGGGCTCGGGACCCGGCTGCGGTCCGCCGGGCACGAGGTGGACCTCGCCACCCACGCCCGCTTCGAGGCCGCCGTCCGCGTTCACGGCCTCGGCTTCCGGCCGCTGCCCGCAGACCCCAAGGACATCCTCGCCTCCCCCGCCGGACAGGGGCTCGCCCGCGCGGTCAGCGCCCCCGTGGCCATGGCCCGGATGGTGCACATGGCCGGGGAGTTCCTGCCGCGGCTCACGGCGGGCATCGCGTCCGCCGTGGCCGCGGGCACCGACGTCCTCATCGCCTCGCCGCTGACCGAGCCGATGTGCGCGGCGCTCGCCGAGGCGCACCGGCTGCCCTGCCTCGGCGCCCACCTCCAGCCCGTCACCCCCACCGGCGCCTACCCGCCGCCGGTCACCGCCGCGCGGTGGCTGGGGCGGCACGGCAACCGGCTGGCCTCGCAGGCCCTGTGGGCGGCCGGGGACCGGCTCTTCGCCCCCTCGGTGGGCCGGCTGCGCCGTGAACTCGGCCTGCCCCGCCGCCGGTTCGCGGGACCGCTGGGGCTCGACCGGGACCGGCCGGTCCACCACGGATTCAGCGCCCGCGTCGTGCCGCGGCCCGCGGACTGGCCTGCCGGACACCGGGTCGGCGGCTACTGGTGGCCGCCCGTCCCGCCCGGCTGGCAGCCCGACGCGCGGCTGACCGCCTTCCTCGAAGCCGGACCGCCGCCGGTGTTCGCCGGCTTCGGCAGCTTCGTCACCGACCGGCCGGAGCGGCTGAGCGCCCTGCTCGCGCAGGCCCTGCGGGCCGCCGGGGTGCGCGGCATCGTCCAGAGCGGCTGGAGCGGCCTGCACGCCGAGAGCGAGGACCTCCTGACCGTCTCCGAGGTGCCCCACGCCTGGCTGTTCCCCCGCACCGCCGCCGTGGTCCACCACGCCGGGGCCGGGACCACCGCCGCCGGGCTGCGGGCCGGGGTTCCGGCCGTCCCGGTGCCCGTCCAGCTCGACCAGCACTTCTGGGCCGCCCGCCTCACCGCCCTCGGCGTGGCCCCGGCCGGCCTGCGGTTCCAGCGCCTGACCGCGGACCGGCTGGCGGACGCGGTCCGCCGCGCCGTCTCCGACCCGGGCTACGGGGTGCGCGCCGCCGCGATCGCCGCCGCGCTCGCGGCCGAGGACGGGGCGGCCCCCGTACTGGCGGCCCTCGACCGGCTCGGGGGCTGACCGGCGCACCCGCCGCCCGTCCGCCGCCCACCTGCCGAAGCCGTTGTGCGGAAGCACCCGCCGGCTGCCCGCCCGCCCTGGCCGAAAGGGTTGTGGGACCAGCTCATTGGCGGCCCGTCAGCTGGTGCAGGTGCAGGGCGAGTTGGATCTCCAGGGTGCGTGCAGGAGTGTTCCAGTCCGCCCCCAGCAGGGTCGCCACCCGCTCCAACCGCTGGACGACGGTGTTCACATGGACGTGCAGGACCGCCTTGGTCCGGGTCAGGCTGCCGCCCTCGGCGAAGTACGCCGCCAGCGTGCCCGCCAGGTCCGTCCCGCGCTCCGCGTCGTAGTCCAGGACCGGCCCGAGTTCGCCCCGTACGTACGCCGAGAGGTCCGCCTTCTCGCCGAGGAGGAGGCCGATGAACCCCAGGTCGGCCAGGGCCGCGCCCTGCCCCGTACGCCCCAGGGCCCGGAGTGCGGCCAGGCAGCGCCGGGCCTCTTCGTGCGCGGCGGGCAGCCCGCCGGGACCGGCCGCCGGGCCCGCCGCCCCGACCGTCACGTCCGTGTCCAGCAGCCCGCCCAGTTCCCGGGCCACGGACTGCGCGAGCCGGCCGGGCTGCTCGGCGGGGGCGATGAACGCGACCTCCTCCCGGTGCAGTCCGGCCAGCCCGCGGCGGGCCTGCGCCAGCCGCGCCGCCGCCGAGAGCAGCCGGGGAGCGGGCACCCCGGGCGCGGCCACCGCGAACACCGCGTGCCCGCGGGCCAGGTTGACGCCCAGCCGGCGCGCCCGGCGGGCCAGGCCGGAGGGCTCGGCCGTACCGGACAGCAGGTCGTTCAGCAGCTCCCCGCGGATCCGGTCCTCGGCCTCCGCCACCGACCGCCCGAGCAGCAGCAGGAGGGCGGTCACCACGCTCGCCCGCTCGAACAGCAGCCGGTCGGCGTCCCCGAGCCCGTCCCCGTCCCGGTCCCCGCGCGTCAGCGCGATGCTGCCCAGCGGCTCCGGCCCGGCCATCACGGCGCACAGCCAGCTCCCGCCGGCGCGCACCGCCCGCCCGCTCGCGCGGGACGCAGCCACGGCCTCGGCCGGCGGCGCGGCCGGGCCTTCCCCGGCCCTGGCCAGCTCCACGCCCTCGCTGTCGTGGACCACGATCCCGCCGTCCAGGAGCCCGGCGAGGGCCACTGCCAGGCCGGTGACGTCCCCGCCGCGCAGCACCAGGTCGGTCAGCCGGCCGTGGGCCTCCTCGGCCCGCCGCATCGCCTCGCTGTGCGCCCGGATGGTCACGGAGGCCGCGTTCAGCTCGTCCAGCGCGGCCCGGGTCTCCTCCAGCAGCCGCGCCCCGTCGATGGCGACGGCCGCATGGTCGGCGAGCGAGGACAGCAGGGCCACCTCGTCGGCCGTGAACCCGCGCGGGGCCCGGTCCGCCGCGTACAGCACTCCGATGATCCGGGCGCCGACCCGCAGCGGCACCCCGAGGATGGCCCGCAGCCCCTCCTCGGCGACCGCGCTGTCGATGGCCTCGGTGTGCCGGAACCGCTGGTCCGCCTGGTAGTTGCTCGTGACGTACGGCCGCGCGCTCTGGGCCACCAGCCCGCCGAGGCCCTCGCCGAGCCCCAGCCGGACCTGCTGGAAGGCCGCCGCCACCGAGCCGTCGGTGACCCGCATGTACGTGTCCCCGGCGGCCTCGTCGTTGAGGGACAGGTAGGTGACGTCCGTGCCCAGCAGCAGCTTCGCCCGGTGCACGATGGCCCGCAGTACGGCGTCCAGGTCGCGCAGCCGGGCGAGGTCCCCTGCGGTGTCGAACAGTGCGGTCAGTTCCGCCTCCCGGCGCCGGTGCTGCCCGATGGTCCGCCGGATCCCCAGGGCGACCGCGGTGGCCTCCTCGATCTCCGCGAGCGCGGCGGCCGGCAGGCCCGCCTCCCGGGCCTCCGCCGCGGGGCGCGCGAAGTCCTCGGCGGGCGCGCCCCCGGCCAGCAGGTCCAGCAGGCGCCGCAGCCCGGCCGCGGATCCGGCAGCGGATCCGGCATCGGCATCGGCTGAGGCTGTCACGCCGGTGAGCATACGTGCCCGCCCTTCCCGGGGTCAGCGGGCCGTCGGCTGCCGCACGGCCGGGGCCGGTACGGAGGCACCCGGTGCGGCCAGGCTGCGCCCTCGGGTCTCCCGGGCGAGGGCCACGGTGACCACGGTGACCAGGGCGGCGGCGCACAGGTAGACCGCGACCGGCAGGGCCGAGCCGTAGTCCTTGAGCAGTTCCACCGCGATGATCGGGGCGAGGGCCCCGCCGACGATGGAGGCCAGCTGGGAGCCCATCGAGGCCCCCGAATAACGGACTTCGGTGTCGAACATCTCCGAGATGAAGGCCGCCTGCGGCCCGTACATCGCCCCGTGCAGCAGCAGTCCGCCGGTCACGGCCAACGTGATCACCGGGAAGGAGCGGGTGTCCAGCAGGGCGAAGAAGGCGAAGGCCCAGCCGGCCATGCCCGCCGCGCCGATCAGGGTCACCGGCCTGCGGCCGATCCGGTCGGAGAGCGCGCCCCAGGCGGGGATGGCGACGAAGTGCACCGCCGAGCCGATCAGGACGGCGTTCAGCGCGTCGCTCTTGGGCAGGTGCAGGTGGGCCGTCACGTAGACGAGCAGGAACGCGGTGAGGATGTAGTACGAGATGTTCTCCCCGAGCCGGGTCCCGATGGCCGTCAGCACCTGGCGCCGGCTCGTGCGCAGCACCTCCACCAGGGGCTGCCGCTCCTCGGCGCCCGCCGCGGCCCGCTCGGCGGCCTTCTCGCGGGCGGCGAGGAAGACCGGGGACTCGGACACGGAGATCCGGATCCACAGGCCGATGGCGACCAGTACCCCGGAGAGCAGGAACGGGATCCGCCAGCCCCAGGCCAGGAAGGTCGCGTCGGACTGCACGGCGGCCAGCAGCGCCAGCACCCCGGTCGCCAGCAGGTTGCCGCCGGGCGCCCCGGCCTGCGGCCACGAGGCCCAGAACCCGCGGCTGCGGTCGTCCCCGTGTTCCGAGACCAGCAGGACGGCCCCGCCCCACTCCCCGCCGAGGGCGAAGCCCTGCACCAGCCGCAGGAGGGTCAGCAGCACCGGTGCCCCGGCGCCGATCGTGGCGTGGGTGGGCAGCAGGCCCATGGCGAAGGTGGCCCCGCCCATCATCAGCAGGCTCACCACGAGCAGCTTCTTGCGGCCGATCCGGTCGCCGAAGTGTCCGAAGACCATGCCGCCCAGCGGCCGGGCGGCGAAGCCGACGGCGTACGTGAGGAAGCTGAGCAGGGTGCCGGTGAGCGGGTCGCTGGCCGGGAAGAACAGCTTGTTGAACACGAGCGCGGCCGCGGACCCGTAGAGGAAGAAGTCGTACCACTCGACGGTGGTCCCGATGAGGCTGGCGGCGACGATGCGCTTGAGGTTCGAGGGGGACGCGCTCGGCGGAGCGGATGCGGAGGAGGGCATGGGTCACCACTTCCGGGTCGGGGAGGGAGGTACCGGGGGAGGAGCGGATGCTGCGGAGGGAGGTGCCGGCGGTGGGCGGGGGTGCCGGCGCTGGAGGCGGGTGCGGGGGCGAGCGGCGGTGCGGGGCGCGGTGCGGGCGTCAGTGTGCGCCCCAGCCGCCGTCCACCGGGAGGGAGGCGCCCGAGATGTATCCGGTGAGGGGGCCGCAGAGCCAGAGGGCGGCGGCCGCCACCTCCTCGGGCTCGATGAGCCGCTTGATGGCGGAACGTTCCAGCAGGACATCGGCGGCCACCTGCTCCGGCGGGATGCCGTGCACGGCAGCCTGGGCGGCGATCTGGCCCTCGACCAGCGGGGTGCGGACGTAGCCGGGGTTGACGCAGTTGCTGGTCACCCCGTGCGCGGCCCCTTCGAGGGCCACGACCTTGCTCAGCCCCTCCAGCCCGTGCTTGGCGGCCACGTACGCCGACTTGTACGGACTGGCGCGCAGCCCGTGGACGCTGGAGATGTTCACGATCCGGCCCCAGCCGCCCCGGTACATGTGCGGCAGGCAGTGCCGCACCAGCAGGAAGGGGGCGGTGACCATCACGCGCTGGATGAGCTCGAAGCGCTCCGGCGGGAACTCCTCGACCGGGGCCACGTGCTGGAACCCGGCACTGTTGACGAGGATGTCCACGGCCGCGGGCAGGGCCCCGATCGCGGCCCCGTCGGCGAGGTCGGCCACGTGGGCCTCGCCCCCGGTGGCGGCGGCCGCCGCGCGGGCCGCGTCCGCCCGTACGTCCACGATGTGCACGGCGGCCCCGGCCGCGGCCAGGGCCCGGGCGCAGGCCAGCCCGATCCCGCTGCCGCCCCCGGTGACCAGGGCGGTGCGGCCGCTGAGATCCGGCCGTCCGAGGTCCGGCAGGCTGTCGTTCGTCATGGCCGGAACGTTAAGGAGCGGCCGGGAGCCTGCCCATGGCTGCCGCCACCACACCCCGGGGGTGCGTCATGGTGGCGGCCGCCATGGCACCGCACCGCCGTGGCCCTACACGCGGAACAGCTGTTCCTCCGGGAGGGCCAGGGCGGTCCGGCCCGCGGCCAGGATGCGCACCCCGGGCGCGGCGGCCGGAAGCCGGCGCAGCCAGGCGCGGGCGGGCTCGTCGAGGTGCTCGGTCCCGTCGAGCACGAGCAGCATGTCGCGCTCCGCCAGCCAGGTGGTGGCGTCGGCGGTGCCGCAGGGCAGGAACGGCATGCCCTCCAGCCGGCCCAGGGCCGCGGCGATGTCGGCCGGCCCGAACGCCCGGTCCATGGTGACCACGGCGGTGCCGTCGAAGAAGTTCGAGGCCAGGCGCTGTGCGATGGTGCGCGCCAGCCGGCCGGCCGGTTCCCCGTCCGGCGCGGTGAGCGTCACCACCCGGCCGCGGCGGACCGCGGTCAGCAGCCGAGAGAGCCGGTGGACCTCGGACGGCGGGCGGCTTCCGCAGGAGCGGTCTCCGGACGGGCCGGCGGGCCGCATGGCTTCGGCGCACAACGCGCCCGGAATTCCCCAGTAGTCGATCGTCACGATGCCCCCGTTGCATACGTGTGACGGCGCGGCCGGGTAGTCCAAATCAGGCCGCATTGCTGTCGATTATGCGTCGCGCGCTCCAAGAGACCAGAGGAATCGCCCAGTCCACTGAAAAATGGACCAATCGGCGGAAGCCGTAACCTGCTTGTCACTCGGACGACGTTTCTCCGGCGGCCTTGGTGAAGGTGCCGAGCCCGGTCTGGTTCAGGTACTCGACCGTCACCGAACGGTCCTTGAAGGTCACCCCGGTCCGCCCGACCGCGTTCTCGCCCCGTGTCTCGAAGCTGAACACGTTCCCGTCGTAGTGGCTCAGCCGGTAGCGCTCCGGCTTCGGCCCGAGCAGCAGGACGAGTCCGCCGCCCGGTTCCTCGGTCACGGTGAGCCGGCCGTAGTAGGGGTTCTCGTAGCTGCCCGTGTAGGCGGAGTTGTCCTCGGCGGCCTTGCGATCGGCGGGCGGGGAGGCGTAGTCGGTGGCGGACGGCTCGTCTCCCAGGGTCAGCTGCTGGGAGTAGAGCGAGGCGGCGAGGGCGAGCCAGTCCGTGCGCGGCTTCCCGTACTGGGCGGTGTCGAAGAAGTCCAGGGCCACCGCGTCGGGCAGGCCGGTGGGCGCCGCGTTGGTGAGGACCACGATGCCCAGCTGCTCGGCCGGCAGCATCGTCACGTTGGTGTTCGCGCCGAGGTCGAAGGCGCCGGTGTGGCTCAGCCGCAGCCGGCCCTGGTCGTCGTAGCTCACGTTCCAGCCCAGGCCGTAGAACCCGGTGCGGGCGACCGGCGTGCGTGCGGGGGAGGAGGTGACCTGCGGCTGGTGGGTGTGCAGGAGTTCCTCGCCGTTGACGATCTGCTTGCCGTCGAGCTTCCCGCCCGCGAGCTGGAGGCGCAGCCACCGGGACATGTCCCGGACGCTGGAGCTCACTCCACCCGCCGGGGCCTGGGCGTCGGCGTCGCGGACCTCCAGGGTCCGCCAGCTGCCGTCGGGGGCCTTCTCGTGCCCGTACGCCCGGTCGGCCGCCTTCTCGTAGTCCGCGAACGTGGTGCTGGTGGAGGTCATCCCGGCGGGCTTGAACAGCAGGTCCTCGTTCAGCTTCTGCCAGGACACGCCCTTGGCCCTGGCCACCGCTTCGGCGGCCGCCGTGAGGCCGAAGTTCGTGTACGCGTAGCTCGCCCGGAACGGGTCCAGCGACTCGTACTTCAGGTGCTGGAGGATGTACTCCTGGTCGTAGCCGAGGTCCTCCAGCAGGTCGCCCGCGTGGTCCGGCAGCCCGCTGCGGTGCGAGAACAGGTCCGCGACCGTCACGTGCGCGCCCACCCACGGGTCCTTGAGCGTGAACCCCGGGAGGTACTTGGCGACCGGGTCGCCCCAGCGGACCCCGCCCCGGTGCACGGCCTCGGCGACCACCGTGGAGGACACCGGCTTCGACACCGAGGCCAGCTGGAACACCGTGTCCGCGTTCACCGTCGCGGGCTCGCCCGCCTTCCGCACCCCGAAGCCCTTCATGTACACGACCTGGTCCTTGTACACCACGGCCACCGACACCCCCGGCACCCCCGTGGTGCGCATGGTGGAGGCGACGAAGCCGTCCAGGCGCTTGAGCGCGTTGTCCACGTCCGCCTTGGTGAGCAGCGGCCACGGCTCCGGTGGAGGTGTGGGTCCTGCGGCTTCCGCGCCGGGCGCCGCCACGGCGGCCAGCAGCGTGGCCAGCCCCGTCGCGGCGAGCAGCCGGCTCCTGCGGAGCCGCATGCTCCGTACGGCATGCATAAAGCCCATTGAACGCCTGCCGGGCCGGTCTGTCGTGCGCAGCGGCCGCCGCCGGCGACCGGGCGCCGGTGGTCCGACCGGGCGACAGCCCGGCACGCGCCGGTCCCTGGCGCGTTGATCCCGCCGAAACGTTCCGGTGTGCGGATGTGCGAAGGGCTGGACATGGAGCTGTACGACACGATCGGCGAGCGGTTCGAGGAATCGAAGACGGCGGCGGCGTTCTCCGCAGCCGACACCTTCACCCTGCTCGCCGCCCTGGATGCGCACGGCGGCGTCGAAGGCCTGGACGTCCTCGACCTGGGCTGCGGCCACGGGCACTACACCCGGCTGCTGGCCCGCCGCGGCGCCGCCCGCGCGGTCGGCGTGGACAGCTCGACCGAGATGATCCGCCTGGCCCGCGCGCACGACCCCGGGGGAGCCCCGGACGCGGAGTACGTGGTCGGCGACGCGGCCCGCCTGCCCGCCCTCGGCAGCTTCGACCTCGCCACCGCGGTCCACCTGTTCGACCACGCCCCCGACCGGGCGGCCCTGCACGCCATGTTCCGCTGCGCGCACGCCGCCCTGCGGCCCGGCGGCCGCCTGTTCGCGATCGTCCCGAACCCGGGCTCGCACCCCGACGCCGACTGGTCCCCCTTCGGCGTCCGCATCCTCGAACGGGTCCCGGGCGGGGACGCCCCGCTGCTGCGCGCCCTCTTCCTGACCGATCCGCCGGTGCCGTACGAGTTCCGGGAGTGGCCGCACGCGGAGTTCGAGGCGGCGGCCCTCGCGGCCGGTTTCACGGACGTGGACTGGCAGGTCAACCGCACCCCGCCGCCGGACGGGGAGCGCGACGCGGCCTTCTGGGCCCGCTACCGGTCCTGGCCGGTCGGCTCCCTCATGAACTGCCTGGCCTGATCGACCGGGGCGGAGGCCGTCCCTGACGTACCGTCAACTTCGGTGGGCAGGGAGCCAGCCGACGGCGAAGTCCACGGCATCGCGGAGCGAGAACAGTCGGCAGTCCGCCGACCCCGCCGCCCCGGTCCGCACCGGAGCTCCGCCCGGACCCCCGAACTCCGCCCCGATGGCCGCGAAGTCGCTGTCGTCCAGGTCCACGTCCTCGTACTCCCACCAGCGCCGGACCCCGCCGGACCGCACCACGCACCGGTAGGTGCGCCGCGGCGGGTCCGGCACCCGGTACTCGGCCAGGTGGAAGGCCGTGCACCGGTCGAACCCGACGCCGAGCAGCAGCACCTGCGCGTCCAACTCGTAGAGCCGGGCCAGCGGGGAGTCCTCGCCGAGGTGGCAGTCGGGGTGGTGGCCGCCGACGATCCCGGCGGCCGCCGGGCCGAGCGCGGCGAAGGAGGTCTGCGGATGCCCGCTGCGCAGCGCCCCCGGGGCCTGCCGTGTCGTTTCGGCGAGTACCCCCATGGTGGGGGCCGGGGTGACCGCCGGGTCGAAGGCGGGCATCCGGTCGCGCAGGGCCGCCACCCCCTCGGGGGGCAGCCCCCGGACCCGCTCGCGGTACTCCGGGGAGGTGTCGGAGTTCTCCGGGGTGAAGGTGGGGACGACCAGGGTCCCCGCCGGGCCGAGCGCGGCCCGCAGGGCGCGCAGCACGGCCTCGGAGCCGCGCCCCTCGGGCGGACCCGCCGGGCCGACCGCGCGCATCGACGCGTGCACCATCAGGACGCCGCCCGGCACCACGCCCAACGCGCGGAACTGGTCGGTCAGTTGGATGTCCGAGTGCAGGGTGGTGCGCTGGGTCTTCAAGCCCGTCTCATTCCTGTGGGGCAGCCCCGTCTCGTTGCTGTGGGGCAGCGGAGCGCCGCCCAGCGTAGGGCGGTCCGCCGGGGGCGGGGCGGCGGCCCGGCGAAGCCACCCGAAAGGGGTATGCGGAACGCCCGCCGAGGACGTTCCGCCCGCGCCGCCGGTCATCCCGCGGCCCGCTCCCCGGAGCCCGGCCCCAGGGCGCTGCGCATCTCGTTCTTGGCCCCCCTGAGACAGCTCAGCACCCGCTCGTGCCGGTCGCCCGCCGCGTCGCACACGCGCAGCCGCAGCTCGATGTCGTACAGCCGGCTCACCAGCCGCATGGAGAAGCGGCCCACGTCGATCGTGCCCAACTGGCCGCCCTCGCCGATGGTGTTGAGGTAGAAGTCCCGCCCGTTCAGCAACCCCTGGCCCGGCGGGTCCGAGGCGTGGCCCCGCATCAGCTCCTCCAGCGCGGCCTCCCCGGTGATCCAGTCGGTCCGCAGCCGCCGGCCCGTCGAGTCGGCCGTCATCCACTCGATCCGGTAGGCCGCGCTCTCCACGGTGGCACTGTGCGTGCCGCCGTTGAGGGCCTTCACCACCCAGACCTTCGCGCTGGTCATGCCGAAGGTGTTCTCCTGCGGCTCCCCGGACCAGCCCATCTGCGGGCGGGCCGAACGCGCGTACTGGGCGCGGGCGAAGGCCACGCCCGCCGTGAGCGCCAGCATGTTCGACACCGACTGGAGGTCGAGCAGCGAGAGCCGCCACGGCCACTCCTGCCGGGTCCCCGCCGGCAGGTTGAGCCGGACCACCTCCCAGAGCAGCAGCAGCGCCAGCAGCGCCAGCAGGACCAGCGGGATCGTGAACAGGACCATGTTCCGGCCCACCCGCCGCTGCACGTTCCCCGCGCCGGGCCCGCCGGTCCGGTCCGCACGCTCGTCCACCGCGGCCTCCTCGACGCCCCCGGGCCAGCACCGCCGCCCATCATGGGACGGCGCGCACCGCTTGAACAGGGCGCACGCACGGCGCTCGCCGCCGGCCCCCGGGGCACGTCCCGGCTGAGCGCCCGCCGCCTCCCACCCGGCCCCGGCCCCGCGGACCTATCCGCCCGACGCGACCCCGTCCAGCAGCCGCGTGATCCGCTCCCGGGCCGCCCGGCCCTCCGGGGTCGGCAGCAGCGGATAGCAGTGCGGCTGGCCGTCGGCCTCGATCAGCTCGGCCGGGGTGCCCGCGAGCCGGGCCCGCGCGAGCAGCTCCCGGCTGTCGGGAGCGAGCACGTCCCGGCTGCTGGTGAACACCGTCATCGGGGCCAGCCCCGCCAGCGAGCCGAAGAGCGGGCTGACCCGCGGGTCGTCGGTCGCGAGGGTGCCCGCGTACAGCCGGCCCGCCTCCCGCAGCCCGGCCCGCGCCAGCAGCGGATCGCGGGCCTCGATGGCCGGCTGGTCCGGGTGGCTCACCGAGAGGTCCAGCCACGGGGAGAGCAGCACGATCCGGCCGGGCTGCACCCCGTTGCGGTCGCGCAGCTTCTGGGCCGCCGCCAGCGCCAGCCCGGCCCCCGCGGAATCGCCGATCAGCACGGTCCCGCCCGGACCGCCGCTCTCGATCAGCCCGCTCAGCAGGTCCGCGGCCACCGGGACCGTCCGGTCCGCGGTCCCGCGCGGGGCCAGGGTGTAGGCGGGCACCACGCAGTGCGCCCCGGCCTCCGCCGTCAGCGTCCGCACCAGGGACCAGTGCGGGCGCACCAGCTCGTTGATGAACCCGCCGCCGTGCAGGTACAGCACCCGGGACGAAGGCTCCCGGTCGCGCGGGGAGACGTCGTACACCGGCCAGGCGCCGACGATGGTCCGCGAGACCTCCGCGACCCGCCCCAGGCTGCGCGGCGGATGGTGCGGCGCGGGCCGGCGGGCGCTCTCGGCCACCCGCGCCCGCACCGCCTCGGCACTGGCCCAGCGGCGCCTGCGCCCCGACGCGGTCATCGCGGCGGACAGCGCCCTACTGCGCAGACTCGGTACGCCCCTCACCCCACACCCCTCCCAGCGGCGGCGGTCCCGCAGCCCCTGCTCCATCACAGCAGGTAGGAGCATAGGCGTGAAGTTCTGCTGGGGGCCTGCTTAAGAAATCCTCGATGGACCGATGGCCGATCTTGTCGGCACATTGGTGCGCGTCGAGAGTACGTGCGGGGCTCGTGTGGCCCACGGTACTCATGCACCCGTCCCTCCCCGTTCTTCCCCGCATGGAGCCGCACCCATGAAGGCACTCGTCAAGCACAAGGCCGAGCCCGGACTCTGGCTCATGGACGTGCCGGAGCCCGAGTACGGCCCCGGCGAGGTGCTGATCAAGGTGCTGCGCACCGGCATCTGCGGGACCGACCTGCACATCCGGTCCTGGGACGGCTGGGCCCAGGGCGCCGTGAAGACCCCCCTCGTGCTCGGCCACGAGTTCGTCGGCGAGGTCGCCGCGGTGGGCGCGGGCGTCCAGGACGTGACCGTGGGCGACCTGGTCAGCGGCGAGGGCCACCTGGTCTGCGGCAAGTGCCGCAACTGCCTGGCCGGCCGCCGCCACCTGTGCCGCGCCACCATCGGCCTCGGTGTGGGCCGGGACGGCGCGTTCGCCGAGTACGTGGTCCTGCCCGCCTCGAACGTCTGGGTGCACCGCACCAAGGTCGACCTCGACGTGGCGGCGATCTTCGACCCGTTCGGCAACGCCGTGCACACCGCCCTGTCCTTCCCCCTGGTCGGCGAGGACGTCCTGATCACCGGCGCCGGCCCGATCGGCATCATGGCCGCCGCGGTGGCCCGGCACGCCGGCGCCCGCAACGTCGTGATCACCGACGTCAGCCCGGAACGGCTGGAACTGGCCCGCAAGGCCGGCGCCACCCTCGCCGTCAACGTCGCCGAGTCCTCGATCGAGGCGGCGCAGCAGCAGCTCGGCCTGCGCGAGGGCTTCGACATCGGCCTGGAGATGTCCGGCCGCCCCGAGGCCATGCGCGACATGATCGACAACATGACGCACGGCGGCCGGATCGCCATGCTGGGCCTGCCGGCGCAGGAGTTCCCGGTGGACTGGGCCAAGATCGTCACCTCGATGATCACCATCAAGGGCATCTACGGCCGCGAGATGTTCGAGACCTGGTACGCCATGACCGTCCTCCTGGAGGGCGGGCTCGACCTGAGCCCCGTCATCACCGGCAAGTACGCCTACCAGGACTTCGAGGCGGCTTTCGACGAGGCGGCCACCGCCCGCAGCGGCAAGATCATCCTCGACTGGACCGCCTGACCGGCCACGGGGTCTGACCACCCCTGTCCCGGCCGGGCCCCGCACCCCCTCCCCCCTCCGCGGGGCCCGGCCACCCCCTTCCCGCGGCCGCCGCCTCCCGGCCCCGGCCCACCGCCCGCCCCCGTCGACTCCGCCGCACAAGGAGCAGCACATGTTCGAGTCCGTACGCGAAGACCTCCGCGCCACCCTCGACGAGATCCGCACCGCCGGCCTGCACAAGCCCGAGCGCGTCATCGGCACCCCGCAGAGCGCCTCGGTCGCCGTCACCGCGGGCGGCGCCCCGGGCGAGGTCCTGAACTTCTGCGCCAACAACTACCTGGGCCTCGCCGACCACCCCGAGGTCGTCGCCGCCGCCAAGGAAGCCCTGGACCGCTGGGGCTACGGCATGGCCTCCGTCCGCTTCATCTGCGGCACCCAGGAGGTCCACAAGGAGCTGGAGGCGCGGCTGTCGGCGTTCCTCGGCCAGGAGGACACGATCCTCTACTCCTCCTGCTTCGACGCCAACGGCGGTGTCTTCGAGACCCTCCTCGGCCCCGAGGACGCCGTCATCTCCGACGCCCTCAACCACGCGAGCATCATCGACGGCATCCGCCTGTCCAAGGCCCGCCGCTTCCGCTACGCCAACCGCGACATGGCCGACCTCGAAGCCCAGCTCAAGGCCGCGGCCGAGGGCGGCGCCCGCCGCAAGCTGATCGTCACCGACGGCGTCTTCTCCATGGACGGCTACGTGGCCCCCCTCCAGGAGATCTGCGACCTCGCCGACCGCTACGAGGCCATGGTCATGGTCGACGACTCGCACGCCGTCGGCTTCGTCGGCCCCGGCGGCCGCGGCACCCCGGAGCTGCACGGGGTCATGGACCGCGTGGACATCATCACCGGCACCCTCGGCAAGGCCCTCGGCGGCGCCTCCGGCGGCTACGTCGCCGCCCGCGCCGAGATCGTCGAGCTGCTGCGCCAGCGCTCGCGCCCGTACCTGTTCTCGAACTCCCTCGCCCCGGTCATCGCCGCCGCCTCCCTCAAGGTCCTCGACCTGCTGGAGTCCGCGGGAGACCTGCGCGAGCGCCTCGCCGAGAACACCAAGCTGTTCCGCACGAAGATGACCGAGGCCGGCTTCGAGATCCTCCCCGGGGACCACGCCATCGCCCCCGTCATGATCGGCGACGCGGCGGAGGCCGGCCGGATGGCCGAGCTGCTCCTGGAGCGCGGGGTCTACGTGATCGGGTTCTCCTACCCGGTCGTCCCGATGGGCCAGGCCCGCATCCGGGTCCAGCTCTCGGCCGCCCACTCCACCGAGGACGTCGAGCGCGCGGTGGCCGCCTTCGCCGACGCCCGGGCCGCTCTCCAGGCCTGAGACAATGGCGGGGTGATCGACCCCCGCCGCCTGCGCATCCTGCGGGCCGTGGCGGACCACCGGACGGTGACCGCCGCGGCCGCCGCGCTCTACCTCACCCCCTCGGCCGTCTCCCAGCAGCTCGCCGCACTGGAACAGGAGACCGGGCACGCCCTGTTCTCGCGCAGCGGCCGGGGAGTGCGGCTGACGGCCGCCGGGGAGATCCTCCTCGGCCATGCCCACGAGGTCCTGGCCCAGCTCGAACGCGCCGAGGCGGAGCTCGCCGCCTACGCCGGCGGCAGCTCCGGCGAGGTCACCGTCGCCGCGTTCGCCACCGGCATCGCCGAGGTGCTGGCCCCCGTGATGGCCCGCCTCGCCCGCGAGCACCCCGGCATCCGGGTCCGCGTCCGCGACTCCGAGGGGGACCAGAGCCTGCCCCTGCTCCTCGACGGCGAGGCCGACGTCGCGCTCGCCGTCGAGTACCGGGGCGGCCCCGGCGCCGACGACGCCCGGCTCTCGCTCGTGCCCCTGTACGCCGAGCCCTTCGACGCCGTACTGCCCGCCTCGCACCCGCTGGCCATCCACCCGGCGGTCTCGCTCGCCGAACTCGCCGACAGCGACTGGATCGGCCAGAGCCCCGGCAACCCCTGCCACGACGTGGTGGTCCTCGCCTGCGAGCTGGCCGGTTTCCAGCCCCGCCTGGTGCACTCCTCCGACGACTTCCGGGCCGTGGTCGCCCTCGCGGGCGCCGGAGCCGGGGTGGCCCTCGTACCGCGTTCCGCGCTGCGCGGCATGGAGCTCAAGGACATCGTCGTACGGCCCGTCACGGGCCCGCCGGCCACCCGGCGGGTGTTCGCCGCCGTCCGCCGCGGCGCCCAGACGCACCCGCTGCTCCGGCCGGTGCTCGACGCCCTGCGGCAGGAGGCCGCGAACCTGTCCACCGGCTGAGCGGGGGCGCGATCGGCACCGGTCCCGCGTCTCAGTCCGTACGGGGGTGCGCGGCGAGCTCCTCGGGCGAGGTGCCCGGATGCCCCGAGGTGCGGGCGACCTCCGCCACCGCCTGTGCGAACGCGCACAGCAGCGGGGTGTCGTGGCCGCGCTTCCACACCAGGCCCCAGTCCAGCGGCGGGGCGTCGGTGATCGGGATGTACGCCAGGTCCGGCCGCCGGTAGAAGCGCACCACCTGGGCGCCCACCGGATAGGCCCCCTTGCCCGCCGCGATCAGCGCCAGCCCCTCCTGGAGCGAGGTGGCCTGCGCGCCCCGGTCCGCCGCCTCCTCGGCGCCCTCGCTCAGGCGCCGCGAGCGCGACCAGTACGCGGGCATGGTCGGGGTCTGGATCATGGCGACCCCGTCGAGGTCCGCGAGGGTCAGCTCGCTGCGGGAGGCCAGCGGGTGCGCGGAGGAGATCGCCAGCACCCGGGGCTCGCGCACCACCGGCGGACCCGTCGTCAGATCCGGCTCGCGGACCGGGAAGCTCGCGTTCATCAGGTCGAGCTCGCCCGAGCGCACGGGCTCCTGGGCCACTCCGAAGGCGTACTCCCGCAGCCGGACCTCGCAGTCCGGGTGCGCCGCCCGGAAGGCGTCCGCGGCCAGCACGAACAGCTGCCCCCACAGCGCGCCGACGAAGCCGACCCGCAGGGTGCCGCTGGTGCCGTGCGCGGTGGCGACCGCCCGGCGCACCGCCTCCGCGATGGCCAGCGCGTGCGGTGCGAGGTCCGCGCGCAGCTGCTCGCCCAGCGGGGTCAGCGCCACCTGGCGGCTGGTGCGCAGGAAGAGCGGGGCCCCGATGCGGCGCTCCAGCTTCTTGATGGTCTGGCTGACGTGCGCCCGGGACACCCGCAGGCGCTCGGCGGCACGGCCGAAATGCAGCTCTTCGGCGAGGACCAGGAACCCTTCGAGTTCATGCCGCTCCAACACGATGCCCTCCATCGGTAATCCTGAGTGATCGATTGTTGCAGTTTTCGGCGTTGTTCCTGGTGGGACCCGTCGAGCAAGGTGTACGGAGAGCATGCCGAGGGCCGGTTCCGGCCCCCAGGGCGCTGCTCTCCCCGGGCCGTCCGCGCTGCTCAGCCGGGCCCGGCGCCGCCCGCCCGGCGGCCGCTGACGCGTGGCGCGGGTGTCGGGGGATGCGCAGATCGTCAGGAACGGGGGTTCGGACGACCTGCCCCCGACGCCCGCGCCGCGGAACCGGGCCGGGACCGCGCCGATGCGGCGCCCCGTCCGGTCGAACCTGCCGCTGCCGCTGCCGCTGCCGCTGCCGCTGCCGCTGCCGCTGCCGTGTGCCGTGTGCCGTCTGCCGTCTGCCGTCTGCCGTCTGCCGTCTGCCGTCCGGCGCCCGCCCTCCGCCCGCCGCCGTCTGCCTGCAGCCGCCCGCCGGGGCGGCGCCGCAAGGATCCCGTACGACACCTCGTGCACCGGACCGTGACCCGGGCAGGGGGCAGTTCCTGGCGGAGATGCTTGAAGTTGCTTGAAACCAGGCGCTAACTTGCAAGAACAAGCACAGAGGCCCCGCGTGGCCTGTGTGAGAGCAAAGCGCCGGAGCACGCACGCGCAAGGGACCCCAGAGGGAGTCGCCCGTCATGAGCAGCCATGCCGCCCACGAACTGAGCTCGCAGCCCGAGTGCTGGCAGCGCGCCGCCGAACTCGCACCCGCCCACCGCGAGATGCTGCCCGCCCCCGGGGAACGGGTCGCCCTCACGGGCTGCGGCACCTCCTACTTCATGGCACGGGCCGCCGCCGCCCTCCGCGAGGCGGCCGGCCTGGGCGAGACCGACGCCTTCCCGGCCTCCGAGTTCCCCGCCGGACGCCGCTACGACCGGGTGATCGCCCTGACCCGCTCCGGCACCACCACCGAAGTGCTGGACCTGCTCGCCGCGCTGCGCGGCCGCACCCGTACCACCGCCGTCATCGGCGACCCCGACACGCCCGTGGCGGCCCTCGCCGACGAACTCGTGGTGCTCGGCTTCGCCGACGAACAGTCCGTGGTGCAGACCCGGTTCGCCACCACCGCCCTCACCCTGCTCCGCGCCCACCTGGGGGAGCACCGGCCCGCCGCCGTCGCCGACGCGCGCACCGCCCTCGCCGAGCCGCTGCCCGAAGGGCTCGCGGACTGCGGCCAGTTCACCTTCCTGGGCCGCGGCTGGACGGCCGGACTCGCCGAGGAGGCCGCACTCAAGATGCGCGAGGCCTCGCTCTCCTGGGCCGAGGCCTATCCGGCGATGGAGTACCGGCACGGGCCGATCAGCGTCACCGGGGAGTCCAGCGCCACCTGGATGATCGGCGAGGCCCCCGCCGGCCTGGCCCAGCAGGTGGCCGCCACCGGCGGACGCTGGGTGCAAGGGGAGCTCGACCCGCTCGCCGAACTCGTACGCGCCCAGCGCCTCGCGCTCGCCGTGGCCGCCCGCCGGGGCCTGGACCCGGACAGCCCCCGCCACCTGACCCGCTCCGTGATCCTCGCGGGGGAGACCCGATGACCCTGTCCGCCACCGGCGCCCTCGTCGCCGCGGCCGCCGCCGGCCGCCGGGCCGTCGCCGCCTTCAACATCATCACCCTGGAGCACGCCGAGGCGGTCATCGCGGGCGCCGAGGCCGTGGGGGCCCCGGTGATCCTCCAGGTCAGCGAGAACGCCGTGAAGTACCGGCACGGCCGGGTGCTGCCGCTGGCCAGGGCGGCCGCCGCTGCGGCCGAGGCCGCCGAAGTCCCGGTCGGACTGCACCTGGACCACGTCAAGAGCCCCGAACTCCTGCGCCAGGCCGCCGCGGCGGGCTTCAGCTCCGTCATGTTCGACGCCGCCCACCTGCCCTACGCGGAGAACCTCGCCGAGACCCGGGCGGCCGCGGACTGGGCGCACGCGAACGGCCTGTGGATCGAGGCCGAGCTCGGCGAGGTCGGGGGCAAGAACGGGGCCGCGCCGCTGGACGCGCACGCGCCGGGCGCCCGTACGGACCCCGAGGAGGCCCGCCGGTTCGTCGCCGCATCCGGGGTGGACGCACTGGCGGTGGCCGTCGGGAGCAGCCACGCCATGACCACCCGCACCGGGCGCCTCGACCACGGCCTGCTCGCCCGGCTCGCCGTGGCCGTGGACGTCCCCCTGGTGCTGCACGGCTCCTCCGGCCTGCCCGACGGGGAGCTCGCCGCGGCCGTCTCCGGCGGCATCACGAAGGTCAACATCGGGACCGCGCTGAACGTGGCGATGACCGACGCCATCCGCGCGTACCTCGACGCGCACCCGAGCGCCGCCGACACCCGCACCTACCTGTCCGTGGGCCGGGCGGCGATGGCCCGCACCGCCTCCGAGCTGATCACGGCCCTGGGCGCGGGACTGCCGCTGACGGAGCCGGCACGGGCCTGAGGCGGGCCGGGGGCCCCGCCGGTGCGGTCAGGCCCGTCCGGCGGTCGAGGACCGGGGGACCCGGGGCGGAGCCCCCGCAACGGTGAACCGCGCGCCGGGAGCGGCGTACCCGACCGGCCCGGCGAACCGCTTCGCGGCCCGCGCCACCGCTTCCTCGGGAGTGAGGAAGGGCCCGACGTGCGTCACCAGCAACCGCCCCGCCCGCGCGGCCGCCGCCGTCTCCCCGGCCTCCTCCGGCGTGTGGTGGACCGGCGGCCCGACCGGGGGCCCGTCCGGCGCACCGTCCGGCGGTGCGTCCCCCTCCGCCTCGCACAGCAGCACGTCGCAGTCCGCCGCGAGTTCGGTCAGCGCCCCGCAGGGTGCGGTGTCCCCCGAGTAGACGAGCGAGCCGCCCGCCCCCTCGATCCGCACCGCGAAGGCCGGCATCCCGTGCGCCACCGCCCGCGACTCCAGCGCGAGCGCGCCCGCCACCGCCCGGTGCCCGTCGTGCAGTTCGCGGACGTCGAACGCGTCCTCCACGGGGCTGCGCCGGGCCGAGTTCGTGAGGAAGCCCGCGAGCCGGTCGGCCGTTCCGGGCGGGGCGTACAGCGGCAGCGGTGCCCGGGGGGCGAGTTCCGCGAACAGCAGCCCGTAGTACGCCGTGAGCAGGTCCGCGCTGTGATCGGCGTGCAGGTGCGAGACCCAGACCGCGTCGAGCCGGTCCAGTTCGGTGTGGCGCCGCAGCTCCCCGAGGGTCCCGCTGCCCGCGTCCACCCAGACCCGGCTGCCGCTCCCCGTCACGAGGTACCCCGAACACGGGTTGCCGGGCCGGGGATACGGGGTCGCGGACCCCAGTACGGTCAGGGCAAGTGGATCATCGGCCATGCCCGGAGTCTACGAGCGACGGCCGGCCGCCGCGCCCCTTCCACATTCCTGGAACAGGTTCTACTCTGTGCGCCGCCGAGCGGGGACGTACCGCAGCAGCCGGACTCTGGAGGGGCCGTGCACCTCGAATACACGCCTGAGCAGCAGCAGTTGCGCGCCGAACTGCGTGCGTACTTCGCCGAGCTGGTCCCCGAGGACGTCTCCTCCCGGTACGCGGAGCCGGCCGCGCAGAAGCAGTTCTACCGCGAGACCATCCGCCGGCTCGGCGCCGACGGGTGGCTCGGGGTCGGCTGGCCCGTGGAGTACGGCGGCCGGGGCATGACCCCCATGGACCAGTTCATCTTCTTCGACGAGGCGGCCCAGGCCGTGGTGCCGCTGCCCCTGATGGCGCTCAACACCGTCGGCCCCACGCTGATGCAGTACGGCACCGAGGAGCAGAAGGCGTACTTCCTCCCGCGCATCCTCTCCGGGGAGATCGACTTCGCCATCGGCTACAGCGAGCCCGACGCCGGCACCGACCTGGCCGCCCTCAAGTGCCGGGCCGTCCGCGAGGGCGACGAGGAGACCGGCACGTACGTGGTCAACGGGCAGAAGATCTGGACCACCAACGGGGACACCGCCGACTGGGTCTGGCTCGCCGTGCGCACCGATCCGGACGCCCCCGCCCACAAGGGCATCACCATGCTGCTGGTCCCCACCTCCGACCCCGGCTACAGCTGCACCCTCATCAACACCCTGGCCTCCCACGACACCACCGCCAGCCACTACGAGGACATCCGGGTGCCCGCCTCCCGCCGGGTCGGCGCCGAGAACAAGGGCTGGCGCCTGATCACCAACCAGCTCAACCACGAGCGCGTCACCCTGGCCGCGCACGGCACCATGGCCATCCGCGCCCTGCACGACGTACAGCGCTGGGCCGCCGCCACCAAGCTCGCCGACGGCCGCCGGGTGGTCGACCTCGGCTGGGTGCGCGGCCGGCTCGCCCGCACCCACGCCCGCCTCGACGCGATGAAGCTCCTCAACTGGCAGATGGTGAACGCCGTCCAGGACGGCACCCTCACCCCCCAGGACGCCTCCGCCGTCAAGGTCTACGGCTCCGAAGCCCGCCGCGACGCGTACGCCTGGCTCATGGAGATCGTCGCCGCGGCCGGCCCCCTCAAGGACGGCTCGGCCGGCGCGGTCCTCCACGGAGAACTGGAACGCGGCTACCGCAGCGCCGTCATCTTCACCTTCGGCGGCGGCAACAACGAGATCCAGCGCGAGATCATCTCCTGGATCGGCCTGGGCATGCCGAGGGTCCGCCGCTGAACCGGTGCGACTCGGCGGCGGTCGGGGTGTGATCCGTGCGGGGGACGCGAGCCGTGCCGGCAGCAGCCTGCTTTCGGGACGGATGCCGGCCTCCACCGTCGCGCCGGCCCGGCTCTGCCCGGATGGGCCCGATCGGTCCCGGTAAGGGGCCGACCGGCCCAAGCGGGGCGAAGGGAGGCAGGCACAGCCTGGCGGTGTCCCTTCCGCACAGCACACCGAGAGAAGGCCGCGCGATGAAGGCACTCGTCTTCCACGGACCCGGACGGACCTCCTGGCAGGAGGTCCCGGACCCCTCGATCAAGGACGCTGCGGACGCGATCGTCCGGGTGGACGCCGTCACCATCTGCGGCACCGACCTGCACATCATCAAGGGCGATGTCCCCGAAGTGGCGCCCGGCCGGATCCTCGGCCACGAGGCCGTCGGCACGGTCGTGGAGACCGGCGGCGACGTGCGCTCCGTACGGCCCGGCGACCGGGTCCTGATCTCCTGCATCTCCGCCTGCGGCCGCTGCCGCTTCTGCCGCGAGGCGCGCTACGGCCAGTGCCGCGGAGGCGGCGGCTGGGTGCTGGGACACCTCATCGACGGCACCCAGGCCGAGTACGTACGCGTGCCCTTCGCGGACCTCTCCGTCCACCCGCTGCCCAGCGCCCTGCCGAGCCACGAGGCGGTCCTGCTCGCGGACATCTTCCCGACCTCCTACGAGGTGGGCGTCCTCAACGGAAACGTGCGCCCCGGCGACACGGTCGTCGTGGTCGGCGCGGGCCCGATCGGCCTGGCGGCCATCGCCTCCGCGGGGCTCTACAGCCCGTCGCGGATCATCGCCGTCGATCTGGCCGCCGCCCGGCTGGCGGCCGCACGGGAGCTCGGTGCCGATGCCGCCGTCGGCGCGCAGGAGGAGCCGGAGAAGCTGGTGGAGGACCTGACCGACGGACTCGGCGCGGACGTGGTCATCGAGGCGGTCGGGGTGCCCGAGGCGTTCGAGATGTGCACGCGCATGGTGCGGCCCGGCGGCCGGGTCGCCAACATCGGCGTCCACGGCAAGCCCGCCGTCCTGCACCTGGAAGACCTCTGGATCAAGGACGTCACCCTCACCACCGGGCTCGTCGACACCCACTCGACCCCCATGCTGCTGCGGATGATGGCCGCAGGTCGGCTGCCCGGGGCGGCGATGGTCACCCACCGCTTCGAGCTGGACCAGATGGAGGAGGCGTACGACGTCTTCTCCCACGCCGGCGACACCGGCGCGCTCAAGGTCGTGCTCGGCGGACCGCAGCACGACACGGTCGCCGTACCGCCCGAGGAGGCGTGACTGCCGTGAAGAGCATCCCGCACCCCCCGCTCCCGCCCGCCGGCGGGACGGGCGGACGCACCGACCTGGGCCGCCGCCTGGCGGCCCGCCGCGACGAACTCGGCCTGAGCCGCGAGGAGCTGGGCCGGCGGTGCGGAGCGGACGGCAACTACATCGCCTACCTCGAGGAGCGCCCGGCCTCGCCGTCCATGGGCACCCTGCTCCGTGTTGCCGACGCCCTTGGTGTGACCGTCGACGACCTGACCGGTGCGAGGGCCGACCGGGTCCCGGGACGGGCCACCCCCCGGCGCGACACCGCGCTGGTGCCGTTGGACGAGACCGAGTGCAGGCGGCTGCTGGGCACCCACGGTGTGGGCCGCATCGCGGTCTTCACTCCCGAAGGTCCGGCCGTCGTGCCCGTCAACTACATGGTGGCGGGCCCCTCCATAGCCTTCCGGACCGCCGGAGAGACCGTCGCTGCCCGGGCGGCGGGCACCGAGGTCGCGTTCGAAATCGACCACATCGACGACGTGACCGCGGAAGGCTGGAGCGTGCTGGCCGTGGGCGAGCTCCAGGCCGTGACCGACAGGGACGAAAGCCGGCACCTGGTCGTCATGGCCCGGTCCCGGCCCTGGGCCGGCGGCGACCGCGCCCACTGGATGAAGCTCACTCCCGTCCGACTCACCGGCCGCCGCGTGGTGCACGGCTGATGAACGCCGTGGACGCGGTCGTCTTCGACACCGACGGAGTGCTCCTGGCCACGGCGGCCCGGCACGCGGCCGCCTGGAAGGAGACGTTCGACCGCTGCCTCGCCCAGTGGAACCGTCCTGGTGAAAGGCCGCGTCCGTTCGATGCCGTCCGTGACTACCGGAACCTGGTGGACGGCCGGTCCCGGCTGGACGGCGTACGAGCGTTCCTGTCCGCACGCCGCATCCGCATCCCGCCCGGGGCACCCGAGGATCCGCCAGGGTGTGCCACCGTGCACGCGGTGGCCGCCCGCAAGGAGCAGATCTTCTCCGAGATGGTGCGGACCGACGGCGTCGCCGTCTTCGACGACGTCCGGCCGGCGCTCCTGCGCCTACGGGGGATGGGGATCGGATGTGCCGCCGTCTCGGCCTCGCGCCACGCCCGCTCCCTCCTGGAATCCGCGGACCTCGTTCGGTTCTTCGACGCCGTCATCGACGGTCAGGACGCCGACGCCCTGTTCCTCCCGGGCAAGCCGGCCCCCGGCCTCTTCCTCGAAGCCGCCGACCGGCTCGGTGCGGGCCCCGGGCGCGCCGCCGTGGTGGAGGACGCGCTCGTCGGCGTCGAGGCCGGACGCCGGGGCCGCTTCCGACTGGTCGTGGGCCTCGATCGCGACGGCGACCGGCGCACGGCGGACGCCCTGCGCGCCCACGGCGCCCATCTCGTCCTGCCCGACCTGGCCGCACTGCCGACCGCTCTTGAAGGCGGCCGGCCGTGAACACGGCCTGGCGGTGGGAGTACACGCGCTACGACCCCAAGACCGAGCGGCTGGTGGAGTCCCTGTGCACCCTCGGCAACGGTCGCTTCGCCACCCGCGGGTCAGCACCCGAGAGCACCGCCGACGACGTCCACTACCCGGCCACCTACCTCGCGGGCGGCTACAACCGCCTCAGCTCCACCGTCGCCGGACGCGCCGTCTCCAACGAGGACCTGGTCCGGCTGCCGGACTGGACCGCCCTGCGCTACCGCTGCCTGGCCGACGGCGCCCCGCCCGGCGACTGGCTCACCCCCGACCACCCGACCCTGCGCCACTACCGGGTCTCGCTGGACCTGCGCACCGGAACGCTCACCCGCCGCATGCTCTTCCACGACGCCGACGGACGCCGCCTGGGTGTCACCCACACCCGCCTCGTCCACATGGCCGACCCGCACCTGGCCGCGCAGCGCACCGAGTTCCGCGCGTACGGCTGGACGGGCCGGATCGAGGTCGAATCCGTCCTCGACGGCGACGTCGCGAACTCCGGCGTGGACCGCTACCGAGCCCTGGCGGGGCGGCATTTCACCGAGCAGCGGGCCGGCGTGGAAGCAGCAGGCACCGCCTGGCTGGCCTGCACGACCTCCGCCTCCCGCATACGGGTCGGGCTCGCGGTCCGGACAGGGTCACGGCCTCTGGCCGCAGTCGAAAGGACGTGCACGGCCACCACCGCCACCCAGCTCTCCGCACTGCCGATCAAGCGAGGGAGTCCGGTCGTGGTCGTGAAGACCGCCGCGCTGTTCACCTCGCTCGACCGCCCCCACGCCGATCCCGTACGGTGCAGCATCGAATCCGCCGAACACGCGGCAAGCTTCTCCTCCCTGTCGGCATCCCACAGGGCGGCATGGCAGCGGCTCTGGAGCGACGGAGGGGTGAGCGCGGCGGGTGAGACCGGCCGGATCCTGCGCCTGCACGCCTTCCACGTCCTGCAGACCCTCTCCCCGCACACCGCCGAGCTCGACGTCGGCGTCCCGGCCCGCGGCCTCCACGGGGAGGCGTACCGCGGGCACGTCTTCTGGGACGAGCTGTTCGTCCTGCCCTACCTCACCCTCCACTTCCCCGACACCGCCCGCGCCCTGTTGAAGTACCGGCACCGGCGGCTGCCCGCAGCCCGGGAGGCAGCCCGCCGGGCAGGGGCCAAAGGCGCGATGTTCCCGTGGCAGAGCGGCAGTTCCGGGGACGAGGAGACCCAGCGACTGCACCTCAACCCGCGCTCCGGCCGCTGGCTGCCCGACCACTCGCACCTCCAGCACCACGTGGGCTCGGCCATCGCCTGGAACGTGTGGCAGTACGGCCTCGCCTCCGGCGACACCGGATTCAGGCACGGCCCCGGCGCTGAACTGCTGCTCCACATCGCCCACTTCTGGGCCGACGTCGCGACCTGGGACGCCGGCCTCGCCCGCTACCGCATTCGCGGTGTCCTCGGCCCGGACGAATACCACGACGCCTACCCGGACGCGGCCGCGCCCGGCATCGACGACAACGCCTACACCAACGTCACCGCCGCCTGGGTACTCGCCCGGGCCCTCGACCTGTACGAGGAGCTCCCGGCCGCCCGACGCGCCGAACTCCTCACGCAACTCGGCTGCGAAGCCGACGCACTCGATGGCTGGGCGGAGATCTCGCACCGCATGTACATCCCGTTCCACCGCGACGTGATCAGCCAGTTCCACGGCTACGGCGACCTCGCCGAGCTGGACTGGGACACGTACCGCGCCCGCTACCACGACATCCGCCGCCTGGACCGGATCCTGGAGGCCGAAGGCGACACCCCCAACCGCTACCAGGCGTCCAAGCAGGCCGACACACTCATGCTCGGCTACCTCTTCCGCCCCGCCGAACTCTCCCGGCTCTTCGCCCGGCTCGGCTACGTCCTCGACGACGAGCTCTGGGCGCGGACGGTGACGTACTACCTCCAGCGGACCTGCCACGGTTCCACGCTCAGCAGCCTCGTCCACGGATGGGTCCTCGCCCGGCAGCAGGGCGAGGACGCCTGGCAGTTCTGCAAGGAAGCCCTCCTCGGCGACATCACCGACGTCCAGGGCGGCACCACCGGCGAAGGGATCCACCTCGGGGCCATGGCAGGCACCCTCGACCTCGTCGAACGCGGCATCGTCGGGCTCGACCCCGCCACCGACGGCCTGCACATCGACCCGGTGCCGCTCACCGACATTCCCGGATCCACGTTCTCGCTCTCCTACCTCGGGCACCGGGACATCCGCATCTGGTTCCGGCAGGGCCGCATGGGCATCCACCTCCCGCCCTCGCTCCACGGACCCGTGCCACTGGTTCTCCCCGGCGACCGGCGGGAGTGGATCGCCGCGGGCCAGGAACGCTGGTTCCGCTTGCCGGAACCCGGATGAGGTCGCCGCGGCTGAGGTCACCGATGACGCAGCCGTCCGCGTCGATGACGGGCAGTCGTTTGACCTGGTGCCGCTCCATGACCCGGGCGGCGCGGACCACGCTCCACTCGGGGCGTGCCGTGATGGCTGGGCTGGTCATCAGCTGTTCGGCCGTCGCGACTCCGCGGGCAGGACGCCGCCGCAGCAGGTCGGCTTCCGATACGACCCCGACCGGGCGCCGCGCATCGTCCACGACAGGAACGGCGGTGACGTCGAACTCCTTGAGGAGCCGCGCGATTTCCTTGAACGGGGTACCCCGCTGCACGGTGACGGCGGTCGGTGTCATCAGTTCCGCGACGCTGCGGTGCCTCATGGCGGGCCGTCGCCTCAGACGGGCATGGGGACGGTGAAGTCGGCCTTCACGTCCACGACGCCGGCCACGGTGCGCGCGGCGCGCACGAGCACGTCTCCGAGCGTGGGGTCGGGCAGGGTTCCGTTCAGGTAGACGATGCCGCTGGCGACGTGAACGTGCACTTCGGCGGAGCCGTGCGGGACGAGCTGGTACGTGATCAGCTCGCGGAGTTCGGTTCCGATGTCCGCGTCCGGCCGGAGGTAGACCTTCAGCAGGTCGCCCCGGCTGACGACGCCGACCAGGCGGCCGTCGGCATCGACCACGGGCAGGCGCTTGAGGTGGCCATGGGCCATCAGGCGGGCCGCGCCCGCGATCGTGGCGTCCTTCGGCACGGTCACGGCCGGGCGGGTCATCAGCTGCTCGGCGGTCGCATCGCGGGACGCGCCGGTCTCGTCCTGCGTCCTGAGCAGCAGGTCGGCCTCGGACACGACGCCAACCACCCGGCCGTCCTCGGTGAGGACCGGAAGAGCACTGACGTGCCACATCCGCAGCGCTTCCACGATGTCCTTGAAAGCGGTTCCGCGGTCGACGGAGACGACGGCGTGCGTCATCACGTCGTCGACGGTGCGCAGGTGCTGCATGGTCTTTCCTCCGGTGGGTGTCGCCGGGCGAGCGGGTGTCCACGATGGTGGGAGGGCGATCCGGGCGGGCTCTTTTCCGCCCTTCTGCCTGCGGTCCCGCTCTGCCGGCCATGTCGTCTCCCGCCCTTGACGGGGTGGTTCAGTCGTGCGCGACGACCGCGACCGGTGCGGCGGCGTGGTGCAGCACGGCGTGGGCGACCGAGCCCAGGTGCGCGCCGAGCGGTGAGCGGCGCAGGCGGCGTCCCACCACGACCAGTCCCGCGCCCCGGGATGCCTGGACGAGCCGCTCGCCCGCCGCACCTCTGAACACGTCGTGGCTGACCTCGACACCGGGGAACTCGTGCCGCCAGGGCAGCAGCATGTCGTCCACCATGCGGGTGACGCTCCTGCCGATGTCCCGTTCGTTGTCGGGATCGAAGAACGGGACGTACGTGTAGGCGGGCGGCAGCTTCCATCCGTGCACGGCCCGCAGCGCGCAGCCGCGCCGTGCTGCTTCCTCGAACGCGAAGGCCAGGACCCGGTCGCAGGATTCGTGGATGTCGACGCCCACGACGATCTCCGCGGACGCGCCGGTGCCCGGCCCGTCCGGCCCGTCCGGCCCGTCCGGGTCGTCCGGGTCGTCCGCGACACGGACGAGGACGACGGGCGTGTCGGTCGCGGCCAGCGTGGCCAGCGCCACCGAGCCGACGAGGAAACCGACGAGTCCACCCAGCCCACGCGAGCCCAGTACGAGCAGCCCTGCATCGGCGGCTTCGGCCGCGAGGGCTGCTGCCGGCCGGGCTGCCGGGCATCGGCTCGTGATCTCGAGGTCCGGATGGCGGCGCCGGAGTTCCTCGGCCGTCTCGGTCAGTGTCTGGTCCGCCCACCGGTCCGCCTCCTGGCGGCCCACCCCGGGGAACACCGGGTCCAGTGGCCAGTCGACCGCGTGCACGAGCCGCAGCGGTACCTGCCGCAGGACGGCCTCGCGTGCGGCCCAGCGTGCCGCTGCTCGGCTCTCCGGGGAGCCGTCGACTCCGACGGTCACGTGATTCTTCATGGCTCGGCTTCCTTCATCGGGTTTCGGTGACCGACGACCAGGGCATCGGGACTCCGCCGATGTCGGACTGGGCGAGCAGCTTGGCGACGTCCTTGAAGGTGGTGTCGGGGGCCACGGAGACCACCTCGTCGGTCATCAGGTCCGCCACCTTGACGTGCTGCATGGCGCCTCCTGCTCCGCTGTGTCGTACGTGGCTGAGGTGTCGTGCTCGTGTACCCCACCTTCCGCCGGGGCGCGGCCGGCATCGAGGGCCGAACGGCCCCGTCCCGGGACCGTGAGGGCCACCCGCTCCAGGTGGTACGGGACCCGTCCGCACGATGGGGACCTTCGGCCCCGGTCGCGGTCCCGGGCGGCCCTCCTGCGGTGTCCGCGCCGGTGGCAGCGTGAGTGGTGTTCCATCGGCTTCTCGGTTGGGAGTGACCGTGGAGAGCACCATCCGTACCCCGGACACCAGCTCAATCGTCGTCGGCGTGGACGGCTCGGAGTCGGCGCGCGGCGCCGCCCTGTGGGCCGCCGCAGAAGCCGTACGCCGTGGCCGCCCGCTGCACGTCGTCTTCGGTGCCGACACCGACGGCCGGGCCCTGTACCTGTCGGCGGAGTCCATCGAGAAGGTCCGCGCCGCAGGCCGGGAGCTTCTGGACGACACGGCGAAGGCCGTGAGCGCCGAATACCCCGGTCTGCTCGTGACCACCGAGTTCAGCCGCACCGACGCCGTCACCAGCCTGCACCGGGCCGGCGGCCTGCACGGCACCATCGTCGTGGGCAACCGCGGACTGGGCGGCTTCGACTCCCTCCTGCTCGGCTCCGTCGGCCTGGGCACCGCAGCCACCGCCAGGACGCCCGTCGTCGTGGTCCGCGGCACCGACGCGGCGGAGGAGCGCGGCACCGTCCTCGCCGCCGTCCGCGACGAGCACGACCTCGTGTGCGCCCGGTACGCGGCCCGGGAGGCCGAGCTGCGCAAGGCGTCGCTGAGGCTGCTGCACGTGTGGAACGTGCTCGGGTCCGTCGGCAACGTGGTCAGCATGCTCGACGGAGTGGACGAGATCGCCGGAGAGCACGGCGAAAGCCTGAAGGCCGTCATGGACACGATCCGCGGCGAGTTTCCCGACCTGGCCGTCGAAGCGGACGCGGACACGAGCATCTCGGTGGCCGGAGTGCTCGTCGAAGCGTCCCGCCACGCCGACCTGCTGGTCATGGGCGGCCGCAGGGCGCCCGCCCTCCTCGGACTGTCCCCCAACCTGGGCAGGGCCACGCACACCCTCCTCCACCACGCGCACTGCCCCGTCCTCCTCATCCCCCGGTCCGGCAGTCGCACCAGGAGCCGGTCATGACCACGGGGAACGGCGCGCGTGACATCGTCATGGGGATCGACCCGGCCCGGGACTGGCACCTTCCCCTGGCCTGGGCGGCCGACGAGGCCCACCGGCGGCGGCTCCCGCTGCGCCTGCTGGTCGCGGTGCCGCCGCAGCACGACACCCACCACGTCGACGACACCCCGCGGCAGACCGCGCTGCGACGGGCCGGAGCCGACAGGCTGGCCGAGGCCGAGAGCTGGGTCCTCGACCGCCATCCGGAGGTGTCCGTCACCACCGGCCTGCTGGGCGGGTTCCCCGCTCACGCCCTCGGCGCGGAGGCGAGCCGTTCACGCATGATCGTCCTCGGGTCCCGTCACCTGGGCCGCACCGCGGAGTTCTTCAGCGCCGGCTCGACCGTCGTCCCTGTGACGGCCCAGGCAGGCTGCCCGGTCGTCGTCGTGGGCGACGCCGAGCACGTCACCCGGCAACCGCCCTACGTCGTGGTCGGGGTCGACGGCAGCGCGTCCGCCTCCGACGCGCTCACCTTCGCCTTCGACGAGGCCGACCTGCGGGGAGCCGCCCTGCGGATCGTCTGCGTGTGGCAGCCGCCGCTGTTCATGCCGGACGACGAGGAGGTTGCTCTCCGAGCTCAGCGCACCCTGCTCGCCGAGGCCGCCGCCGGACGGTCGGACAAGTACCCGGACGTGCACGTCACCCATGAGGTGCTCACCGGCCATCCGGTCGAGGAACTGGCCCGCGCGGCCGAACACGCCCTCGCCGTCGTCGTAGGGCGCCGAGGCCGCGGCGGCTACACCGGCATGCGGCTCGGCTCCGTGGTCCACGGGCTGCTGCACCGGGCGCACTGCCCCGTGATCACCGTCCCCACCGGATGAGGCCGTCATGACCAGCCGCGCAAGCGCAGCACTGCCCGTCCGTGCCCCGGTTCCGCCGGGGCTGGCGCAGGCAGAGGCCGACCGCCGGCTGGCCCGGTACGGTCGCAACGAGGTGGCACCGCCGCGGCCCACGCCCGTGTACCGGAGGGTTCTGGCGCAGCTGCGCGATCCGCTGATCATGGTGCTGCTCGGTGCCGCACTGCTGACCATCGCGATCGGAGACCACCCGGACGCCGTCGTCATCGGCCTCGTGATCGTCGTCAACACGACTGTGGGGGTGGCCCAGGAAGTCCGGGCGGACCGTGCCGTCGCCGCGCTCTCCGCCCTCTCGGCCCCGCACGCCCGGGTGCTGCGCGACGGTACTCCCCACGAGGTGTCGGCGGCCCTCGTCGTGCCCGGCGACACACTGCTGCTGGGCGAGGGCGACATCGTCGCCGCGGACGGTGACCTGGTCGACGCGTCCGCGCTGCTGATGGACGAATCGATGCTCACCGGCGAATCCGAGCCGGTCGACAAGGCCCCGGGGGAGACGGTGAGCGCGGGGACCGTCGTCGTACGAGGTCGGGGCGTCGCCACTGTCACGGCCACCGGCCCGGCCAGCGCCCTCGGCCGGATCGCGGCACTCCTGGGGGACGCCGGCTGCGAATCCACCCCGCTGCAGCGCCGACTCGCCTCCCTCGGCCGGGTCCTGGCCACCGCCACCCTCGCCCTGTGCGTGCTGTTCTTCGCCCTGGGCCTGATGCGCGGCCTCGCCGTGGGCACCATGGCCGTCACCGCCATCAGCCTGGCCGTGGCCGCCGTGCCCGAGTCCCTGCCCGCCGTCGTCACCCTCGCCCTCGCCCTGGGCGCCCGCCGGATGGCAGCCCGGGGCGCGCTGGTCCGCCGCCTGCCCGCCGTCGAGACCCTGGGCTCCGTGAGCGTCCTCGCCACGGACAAGACCGGCACCCTGACCGAGGGCCGCATGGTCGTCCAGCGCGTATGGGTCCCCTCGTGGACGGCCGACCTGACGGGTACCGGTTACGCCCCCCATGGCGTCCTGACCCGCGAAGGACACCCCCTGACGCCCGAGGAGCTCCAGCCCGTGCGGGAGCTGCTCACCGCTTCCGCCCTGTGCAACGACGCGAGCCTCAAGCCGCCCCGGGACCAGTCGGACGGCTGGACGGCCATCGGCGACCCGATGGAAGCGGCACTTCTGGCAGCCGCCGCCAAAGCCGAGTGCCCGCATCCGACGGAGCTGCACCGAACCCGTCCCCGCACCGGGGAAATCCCCTTCGACAGCCTCCGCAAGCGGATGACCACCCTCCACCGCGCTCCTGACGGAACCACCTCGGTCTGCCTCAAGGGGGCACCGGAAACGGTCCTCGACCCGGAGATCCTCGGTGAACCGCCCGAGCTCCTGGATCGCGCCCGCCGACAGGCCGCAGCCCTGGCCGCCCAAGGCTTCCGCGTACTGGCGGTCGCCACCGCCGACCGGCCCCAGCCGCACGTGACGCCCGGCGAGGCGGAGCACGGACTGCGCCTGCTCGGCCTGATCGCGATCAGCGACCCTCCCAAGGCAGCTGCCGCCGCCACTCTCGCGGCCTGCCGTGCGGCGGGCATCACTCCGGTCATGATCACCGGAGACCATCCGGCGACGGCCCACGCCATCGCCGTGCGCACCGGACTCGTCGAGGACGGCCCCGCCGGTGAGGTCCTCACCGGCCCCGAGCTGGCCGAAGCCCCGGAGGCCGACCTCACGCACGTACGCGTCTTCGCCCGTACCGACCCGCAGCAGAAGCTGGACATCATCCACGCCTGGCGGGCCCGTGGCGCCGTCACCGCCATGACCGGCGACGGCGTCAACGACGGCCCCGCCCTCCGCCAGGCCGACATCGGCGTCGCCATGGGCGCCCGCGGCACCGAGGTGGCCCGCCAGGCCGCCGACCTCGTCCTCACCGACGACGAGCTCGGCACCGTCGTGACCGCCGTGGAGGAGGGCCGGCGGGTCTACGACAACGTCCGCCGCTTCCTCGTCTACGCCCTGGCCGGCGGAACCGCCGAGATCCTCGTGATGCTCGTCGGCCCGCTGCTCGGCCTGGCCCTGCCCCTGCGGGCCGGTCAGATCCTGTGGATCAACCTCCTCACGCACGGCCTGACCGGTGTGGCCATGGGCGCCGAACCCGTCGCACCCGAGGCCATGCGTCGCCCGCCCCGGCCGCCGGACCAGCACATCCTCGCGGCGGGCGCCTGGCAGCGCCTCCTCGTCCTGGCGTCGGCCGTGACGGCCACCAGCCTGCTCGCCGGTGTGGCGGCCCGCGCCATGGGCCCGCCCTGGCAGAGCGTGCTGTTCCTCGCCCTGCTCGCGGCGCAGCTGGGCGTGGCCCTGGGCCTGCGGACCCGCCTGCTGACCAGGGAGAACCTCTTCCTCCCGGTCTCCGTTGCCGGCTCCGCCCTGCTGGCGGTGGCCGCGCTCCACGTCCCTGCCCTCCGGTCTCTGCTGGAGACCGAGCCCGTGGGCTGGGGCGGGACCTGGCTCGCCGCAGCCGCTGCCGTCTTCGCCTTCCTCACCGCCCGGCTCCTGCGGGGCGCATTCCGCAGCAAGGCATGATCATGAACGCGTACGCACTCGGACACGGCACGGGACCCACTCCGGGGGGCGACCGGTCGCCGGGCGCGGCGAGGAGGAGCACGGCATGCGTCTGGAGTGGCAGGTGCCCCCGGTCGCGCGGACCCGGTGAACGCAGGCCGCCCTACTGCTTCGCCGTACCGGCGTCGTGCTCGTGAACCTGGGCGGCGATCACGGCGGCCTGCACCCGCCGCTCGACGCCCAGCTTCCCCAGCAGCCGCGAGATGTGGTTCTTCACCGTCTTCTCGGACAGGTAGAGCCGCTTGGCGATCTGCCGGTTGGTGAGACCCTCGCCGATCAGCTCCAGGACGGCCCGCTCACGCTCCGACAGCGCCGCCAGCCGGGCGTCCTCCGCTTCCTCCGCCGCTTCCGGATCCCGTAGGGAGTGCATCAGGCGGGCTGTGGTGGCCGGGTCCAGCATGGACTGTCCCGTGGCGACCGTGCGGACGGCCGAGACCAGGTCGGAGCCCTTGATCTGTTTGAGGACGTAGCCGGCGGCGCCCGCCATGATCGCGTCCAGCAGGGCGTCCTCGTCGTCGAACGAGGTCAGCATCAGACAGGCCAGGTCCGGCATGCGGGAGCGGAGCTCCCGGCAGACGGTGATGCCGTCGCCGTCGGGCAGCCGCACGTCGAGCACGGCGACATCAGGGCGGAGCGCCGGTCCACGGGCCAGCGCCTGCTCGGCGTTGCCCGCCTCTCCCACGACGGTGATGTCCGGCTCGGCGTCGAGGAGGTCCCGCAGTCCTCGCCGGACCACCTCGTGGTCGTCGAGGAGGAACACCTTGATCGGCGCCTCCGCGGAGACGTTCGGATCGTCGGACATGATCGCCCCCGGCTGGGTCCGTCGCTGTGCACTTCCACCCGAATTGTCTCAGGTGGGCGGGCAACGCACCCGCCCTGCGACCCGGGCGGAGCAATCCCTCGGGGTCGCGGCCGGACCGACGACCTCCCGGAACGACGCCTCGCGGCCGAGGGGGAGCGCAGCGTGCGTCATGACGTCACCGACGGTGTGGCGGGATGCGGGCTCGACCGGCTCCTTCGCCGTACCGATGTTCAGAGGAAGCTGCCGCTGCCGTACGGCGCGTACAGGTCGAGCAGGCGTACCCGGGCGGCCTGGAGCCGATGGGCGAGGACCTGCGCGACCCAGTGCCCGACGGCCGAGCCGAAGCCGGGATCGGCGTCCATCAGCGCCCGTACGCGCGCCGCGTCGAACTCGTACGCACGCACCGGAGTCGTCGCCTCCGCGCCCAGCCGCCAGGTGGCGGGCTTGAACAGCCAGGAGCAGCCGACGAGCTCGCCGGCCCCGAGGCTCTCGATGACGGCCGCGCGCCGACCGGGCACGTGGACGTCCAGGGCGACGGTGCCGGACCGGACGATCCAGAACCGGTCCGCGTGGCCGCCCTCGCGGAAGAGACGCGTGCCTTCGGCGAAGGCGACCTCTCGGGCCAGTTCCATCAGACGGGAACGGTGGGCGGCAGGCAGTGCCGCGGCGATACGGGTGGGGGCGGGCGTGCTCATGGACGGCCTCCTCGATCGAGTCCGCCTTCAGTCTCGGCACGAGGCCCGTCCGCCGGCATGGGCCCTGTGGACCCACATGGGGCCCGACCGGCCCATGCCGGGTCCGGTCCGGCCGGTTGACCCTGTCAGTGGACGGTCCACCCGGCCGCCCGTTCTGCCGAGGGAGTCGAGCCATGTACTGGAACGGTCACGTCATGGGTGGCTGGGGATGGTTCGCCATGTCCGTCACCACGTTCCTCCTGGTGGCCCTGATCATTGCGATGGCCGCCTACCTGCTGCGCCCCGTCACGCGGAACGGCGCGCGGAGCGAGGCTCCGTCCGGCCCCGCCCCGGCGCCCGGTTCCGAGGGAAAGGCCGAGACCCTCCTCGCGGACCGTTACGCCAGGGGCGAGATCGACGAGGAGGAGTACACGCGGCGGCTCGCGGTGCTCCGCAGCCATGCCCCCGGGCCCACGTTCCGATGAGATGCCGTCAGCGGGTAGGGGGCCTGCCGTCCCGCCCCTCGATCAAGGGTGCCCGTGATGAAGAGCGATGCGACCGCCACGACCACGACCAACAGTCCGACGACCCTCGGCGGCCGGGGGCGGCGGGCGGAGGAGCTCACCGCGGATGAGGCGTTGAAGCTGCTCGGCGCCGTCGAACTGGGCCGCATCGTCTTCACCCGCCACGCGCTGCCGGCCGTCCGCCCCGTCAACCACCTCGTCGACGCCGGCGACATCATCATCCGCGTCCAGGACGGCTCGACGCTGGCAGCCCTGCTCGCGGCCCAGGAAGGCGGGGGCGTCGTCGTCGCCTACGAAGCCGACGACATCGATCCGGACGAACGCCTGGGGTGGAGCGTGGTGGCCACCGGCTTTGCCACCGCCGTCACCGACCCGGGCGAGATCGAGCGCTACGCGCACCTCCTTCAACCGTGGGTCGAGGGCACCGCATCAGGCGCCGTCCGGATCCGCCCCGACCTGGTCACCGGCTTCCGCCTGCGCGCCGGCGGACAGGAGCCCGACTCCGGTTTCCGCCAGCACTCTTGACGGTGCGTCCGGGCCTCACGACACTGAACGCCGTGGACAGGTCCCGGGCAGTGCGCGAGGGGGCGGGGATCACCCGCCGCTGGTCCCTCACCCGGCGTCTCCACATCGATCTCCTGCGCGTGTGCAGCGCGTTCGGCCGCTCCTGCTGAGTTCCGGATCCCGCGGGCCTTGCGCCCTGCCGCCACCGCCGAACCCCAGGAGAGCCATGTTCGCCACCGTGCTGCCCGCCGCCTGTCCCTCCACCGCCGTGCGCGGCCGCATCGGAGCCGGTTTCTCACCGGCCCCCTGCCGCTACCGCCTCTACCTCGCGCAGGGCTGCGCCTCCTCCCGGCGCCTGCTCGACCTCCACGCCCGGCTCGGGCTGGGGCGGGTCGTACCCATCACACTGCTCGGCGCCCCCGAGGACCCGACCGCCGGGTACGAGGCGCTGCGCCGGGCGTACGAGGCGACCGGGCATCACTATGCGGGCGAGCTGAGCGTGCCGGCGCTGTGCGATACGTGGAGCGGGCGCATCGTCAGCAACCACGCGCCGGACATCGAGTCCGACCTCGCCGGACCCCTCTCCGGCGCCTGCACGCCGCCCCTGCCCGAAGCCGCCGCCTGACCTCGCCCCGCCGCTGCGCGGGTCCTTCCCCCACCCCGCCCCTTCCCTAACCGAGGCCCCGCCCCAGCCCCCACGCCCCCATCGCCGGCGAGGCCGCACGATTCGGGGCTCCGCCCCGGACCCCGGTCCTCAAGCGCCGGACGGGCTTGGGGTTTGTCCCGGGCAGGGGCTGGAGTGCGGGCTCTGTTCCGGGGCGGTGTCTCGCCGGACGGGGTTGGGTTCGCCCTGGGGGTGGGGGAGTCGGGGCTGTGCCGCGGATCGCGTGATGCCGGTGGGGCGGCAACATTCGGGGCTCCGCCCCGGACCCCGGTCCTCAAGCGCCGGACGGGCTGGATGTCGGCCGTAGGCCGGGCTCCGGGCGTGCATCGCGCGGGCTGCTGGATGCTGCGGGGCGAAATCAAGCCCCGCCGGCGTTTGAGGCGCGGGGGTCCGGGGGCGGAGCCCCCGAATCCGTCCGCGCCGCCAGGCGCGGCGCTTCCGCACCCGCCCGCCCCCGCCAGGCGCGGGGTCCTGGGGCGGCGCCCCGGGAAACGGTGAAAGGGTGGGGAGGGGCACAGTCCCGCAGGGGCCGAAGCGCCCCGTACGCACCGCGCATTGTTCAGACCCCGCCAGAACGCTGCTGAACAACTCCCCGCCTGCTGGACTCCCTTCCACATCCCGGCGGAAAACCTCACGCGAAACGGGGCAGACATACAGCAACACGGCACGATCCGCCGCACGGGAGCCCCACGCACCCCGCAGGCGTACAGGAAGCGGAGACCACCTTGGACACGGACCGGCGAAGGGCCCTGTGGCGCACCGGCGAACTGCTGCTCGGCCTGAGCGGAGCGGCCCTCCTCGCAGGCGCGTACCTGTGGACCATCGGCACCCGGCGCCCGGACGCGTACACGGCGGCCGTGATGGCACTCCCGCTGGCCCTCTTCGAACTCTCCTACCGCTGCTGGGAGAAGCGCTGGGCCCTCGACAACCCGACCCCCGAGACCTCCGCACCCCCGCCCCCGCCCCCGCCCCCGTCCTCGTCCGCGCCCCCGCCCCCGCATCACCCGTGAACCCCGCCCGAGCGCCCGAGGACAGCGCGCCGCGGACGCGGGGCGGCCCCGGCCCGCCGCCCATCCCACCCGTACGCCCCCCCATCCCACCCGTACGCCCTCCAGCCCCGCCGATGCCCCCAGCCCCCCGCCTCCCACGGAACCCCCCGCACCCCCACCGCGTCACAGCACCGACCGCCCCCCCCGGCCCCCCCGGACGACGGAAAGGTGACGCCATGTACCGTCCGCACCAGCTCGCCCCGTTCGCCGCCCCGCTCGCCGCCCTGCTCCTCGCCCTCACCGGCTGCGCCACGGCCGCCGAGGCCACCGCCGACGGCGCAGCGGCCACCGGCACCGTGGGCCGCGCCCCCGCCGACGCTCCCGTGGCCGTCCCCGCCGACGGGATCAAGCCCGCCCCCACCGGGCCCGACCCGGACGCCCCCCGCACCGGCCCCGCCGCCCCCAAGCCCGGCACCTGGTACCGCTACGACCTCTACACCCACTGCGGGGTCGGCACCCTCACCTTCGCCGGCAAGTACTGGGAGCTGCGCCAGATGCGGACCGACCTGGACGCCGCGGTGGACGGACCCCGCGTGAACTGGAACGACCTCTACACCCCCGGCTACATCCTCCTGGAGTCCGCGGACGTGGCCGTATTCGAGACCGCAGGGCAGCCGCCGCTGGCCTTCTCCCCGGTCGCCGCCCCCACTACGCTGTGCCGATGAGCGGATCAGACCCCGGACTGTACGGTCCCGGCTCGGTCACGTGGAACTGCCACGGCGACCCCGTCATGTGGATAGCGGGCGTCCGCGCCCTCTACCTCCAGGCGCTCCACCCGCGAGCCGTCCGCGGGGTGATCGCCAACAGCGACTTCCGCCACGACGCCTGGGGCCGCCTGCTGTGCACCGCCGACTTCGTCGGCACCGTCACCTACGGCACCACCGACGCCGCCGAGCGGGCCGGCGCCCGGGTCCGGCGGATCCACCGGAGCCTGACCGCCGCCGACCCCGCCACCGGCGAGGCCTTCCGCATCGACGAGCCCGAGCTCCTGCTGTGGGTGCACTGCGCGCAGATCGACTCCTTCCTGCACGTACTGCGCCGCTCGGGCGTCCCCCTCACCGAGGCCCAAGCCGACCGCTACGTGGCCGAAAACCGCGCAAGCGCACGCCTCGTCGGACTCGATCCCGGACAGGTCCCCGGCAGCACCGCGGAGCTGGCCGCGTACTTCCGGCGGGTCCGCCCGGAACTCGCCGGCGGGCCCGACGTGCAGGAGGTGGACGCCTTCCTGCGGCGCCCGCCGGTGCCCTGGCCGCTGGTGCCCCTGCGGGCCCTGCTGTGGCGGCCGGTGAGCGGGCTCGCGTACGGATTGCTGCCCGATCACGCGCACCACCTGTACGGGCGTCCCGCCCCGGCCCCGCGCAGCGTCACGCGGCGCCTGCGTCTGGCGGGGTTCCTGCTGCGCCTGATACCCGACCGGCTGCGCTGGCGGCTGCCGCCAGGTCACATCTTGAAAGCAATGGCCCGGCTGGGGCCCGGCAGCCGTCCCTCGCCGTACACAGCTCGCCGGGGTACGGCCATACTGGTCGGGCCGGGGAGGGCACAGCACGACAGTGGGGGCGGCAGCACGACATGGCGGAGTTGGCGGAAACCAGACTGATCCAGGGCCGGTACCGGCCGCTCGATCTCATCGGGCGCGGCGGTATGGGCGAGGTCTGGCGCGCCCGCGACGAGTCGCTGGGCCGCCAGGTGGCGGTCAAATGCCTCAAGCCGCTCGGACCGGGACACGACCCCGACTTCACGCGGGTGCTGCGGGAGCGGTTCCGGCGCGAGGCCCGCGTCGCGGCCTCGCTCCAGCACCGCGGGGTCACGGTGGTCCACGACTTCGGCGACGACACCGCCTCCGACGGCACGCTGTTCCTCGTCATGGAGCTGCTGCACGGCCGCAACCTCAGCCAGATCCTCGACGAGAACGAGCACCGCCCGCTTCCCGTGGACGAGGTCCTCGACATCGCCGAGCAGGTCGCGGCCGCCCTCGCGTACACGCACGAGCAGGGCATCGTGCACCGGGACCTCAAGCCGGCCAACATCATGCGGCTCACCGACGGCACGGTGAAGATCTGCGACTTCGGCATCGCCCGCCTCGCCCACGACATCGGCTTCACCGCCAAGCTCACGGGCGGGGGCATGGCCATGGGCACCCCGCACTACATGTCCCCCGAGCAGATCGCCGGCTCCGAGGTGGACCACCGCAGCGACCTCTACTCCCTCGGCTGCGTGCTGTACGAGATCGCCACCGGGGCCCCGCCCTTCGACCTCGGCGACTCCTGGTCGGTCCTGGTGGGCCACCGCGACACGGCGCCGGAGCCGCTGCGCACCCACCGCCCCGAGCTGCCCGCCTTCTTCGAGGAGGCCGTCCTCGACCTCCTCGCCAAGTGCCCCGAGGAACGCCCCGCGGACGCCCGCACCCTGCACCGCCGCCTGGTCGGCGCCCGCGGCGCGGACGGGGCGCCGCTTCCGCCTCCGGGCGGGGCCGCTGCTGCGGGCGCGGCTCCTGCGGCGGCCGCACCGGCTGCCGCCGAGGCCCCGCTGCCCGGCTGGGCGCGGGGCATGTCGGCCGGCCCCCGGCCCGCCGTGCCGCGCGCCACGGCGAGCGGCGCGTGGGCCCAGGCCCTGACCGGCGTGTGGACCGCCCTGCGCCGGCCTGCCCCGGCACCGCCCGCGACGGGCCCCGCCGGCGGCCCCGTCCGGACGCCGCCGCCCGCGACGGGCCACGCCGGCCCGCCCGCAGCTGCCGCCGCGGTGGGTGCGGCGGCCATCCCGGCATCCTCCGGGACCGTTGCCGGCCACCCCTCGGGCGCCGCTGCCGCTGCCGCTGCTGTGCGGCCGGCCACCGCACCCGCGTCCACGCCCCACGGGACGACCGCCGCGGGCACGACCTCGGGTACGCCGGACCCCGCCGCGGCGTGGACCGCGGGCCCCGGCGTTTCCGGGACCTCGGGGTCGGCCGCTGCGGGCGCCATCGCCGGTACGGCCGCGGCCGGCGCGGGATGGACCGCCGTGCCGGACGTTTCCGGGACGTCGGGGTCGGCGATTGAGGCCGTTGCCGGTAGGGCCGTGCCCGCCGCGGAGTGGACCGCGGAGGAGCCGGACGCCTCGGGGGCCGTCGTGCCGGATGTCTCCGGGACCCGGGGGACGGGTGTGGTGGGCGCGGTCGCCGGTGGGGCGGTGTCCGGCAGCTCATGGTCCACCGCATCGGGCAGCTCCCGGACTTCGGGTTCGTCGGCGGGTGCGCCGCCTGCGGCAGCTGCGGCAACTGCGGCAACTGCGGCAACTGTCGGTCAGGTGCGGTCCGGCACGGGGCCGGCCGCGGAGCCCGACGGTTCCGGGGCCGCCGTGCCGGTGGGCGGCCGGACGGCCGCCGCCCGCCCACCGGCGGTGACCGCCGGTGCGGCACCCGCCGCATCCCCGAGTCATGCCGGAGGCCCGTTCTCCGTCCCCGGAACGGCTGTCCTGGGCCCGCCCGTTCCGGCCGTTCCGGGTACTGCCGCCGCTGCCACGGTCCCCGCCGGAGGCCCCGGCCCCGTCCCCGGATCCGCCGTCCCGGCCACGCCCGTGCCGGGCCCCGGCGCCGCTTCCGTACCGGGCGGGGACATCCGTCCGCCCGCCGCGGCAGACCCGTTCGGCGCCCCCGCCGAAGCCGCCGTACCCGGCCACGCCGCCGGGCCCGAGGGGGCGCGTACGGACCCGCGGGTCGGGCCGCAGCGGGACCGGGCCGGGCTCGCGCCTGCCGCCGGCAGTGCCGCGGAGTACGCGGGCGGGCGGGTCGGCGGCGGCCTGCCGGACCGGTACGCCACCGCCCTCGGGCTCGGCCGGGTCGGACGCTGGGAGGAGGCGAACCTCGTGCACCGCGAGGTGGCCGCCGCCCGTGCCGAATCGCTCGGCCCCGAGCACCCCGACACCCTGGCCAGCCGTTACGAGGTCGCCTTCACCCTCTGCCGTACCGGCCGGGCCGGGGACGCCCTCGTCGAGTACGGCCACGTGGCCGGCGCCCGGGCCCGCGTCCTCGGACCGGACCACCCGGACACCCTCGCCGCCCGCCAGGAGACCGCGTACGTCCTCGCGCAGCTCGGCCGGCACAAAGAGGCGCACGACGTGTACGAGGAGGTGCTCGCCGCCCGGGTCCGCACGGCCGGTCCCGACCACCCCGACACCCTGCGCTGCCGCCACAACCTGGCCGTCAACCTCAGCCGGCTCGGCCGCCTCGAAGACTCGCAGCGCACCGCCGCCGAAGTGGCGGCCGCCCGCGCCCGGGTGCTCGGCGCGGAGCACCCCGAAACCCTCGTGAGCGCCTATGAGGCCGCGTACGCCCTCGGACAGCTGGGCCGTTGGAGCGAGGCCCTCGACGGCTACCGCGCGGTGGCGGCCGGCCGTGGCCGCACCCTCGGCCGCGACCACGCCGACACCCTCGCCGCCCGCTACGAGATCGGCATAAGCCTCGGCCGGCTCGGCCTGATCGCCGAGGCGGTGGAGCTGTACCGGGAGCTCGCCGCCGACCGCACGCGCGCGTACGGCGCGGCCGACCCCGAGACCCTGCGCGCCCGCCACGGCCTCGGGGTCAACCTCGGCCGGCTGGCCCGCTGGGAGGAGGCGCTCGCCGAGGCCCGGGAGGTGTCCGTGCTGCGCGCCGGCGTGCTGGGACCGCACCACCCCGACACCCTGGTCAGCCGCCGCGAAGTGGCCGTCGGCCTGGGCTGGCTCGGCCGCTGGGCGGAGGCCCTGTCGGTGTACCGCGAGGTGGCCGAGGGCCGGGAGGGGACCCTCGGCGCGGGCCACCCCGACACCCTGGCCGCGCGCAGCGACGAGGCGCACTGCCTGGAGCGGCTGGGGCGGGCCGACGAGGCCGAGGAGGTGCACCGCCGGGTCGCAGCCCTGCGCGGCCAGCGCCCGGCCTTCGGCAGCCCGCTGCCCCCGGTGGTCGCCTGACCCGCGGGCCCGGCCCCGGTCCCGGTCGCGACGGCCTGGCATGCACCCTGGCGGCCGCTGATCGTTCCGTGTTACGAAGAGCCATGAGCCGAGCAGCGTTCTCCAGCGATGTGGGCGTGACCAGCGGATCCGGCGGATCCAGCGGGACCAGGCGGGCCGCAGGCGGTGGCGGTGGCGGGGGCGGGGGCGGGGGTGCGTACGACGCCGTCGTCGTCGGCGGTGGGCACAACGGTCTGGTGGCCGCCGCCTACCTGGCCCGCGCCGGCCGGCGCGTACTCGTCCTCGAACGGCTGGACCGCACCGGCGGTGCGGCCGTCTCCACCCGCCCGTTCGCCGGGGTGGACGCCCGGCTGTCCCGCTACTCGTACCTGGTCTCCCTGCTGCCCCGGAAGATCGTCACCGATCTGGGGCTGCGGTTCGCCGTGCGCAAGCGGACGGTGTCCTCGTACACGCCCGCGGTCCGCCACGGGCGGGCCACCGGTCTGCTCGTCGGCGGCGGCGAAGCGCGTACCCGGGAGTCCTTCGCCCGGCTGACCGGCGACCCTGCGGCCCGTGCGTACGACCGCTGGCGGGAGTTCTACGCGACCACAGCCCGCGTGGCCGAACGGGTCTTCCCCACCCTGACCGAGCCCCTGCCCACCCGGGCCGCCCTGCGCGAGCGGATCGGGGACGAGGCGGCCTGGCGCATGCTGTTCGAGGAGCCCATCGGACGGGCCGTCGAAGCGCACTTCGACGACGACCTGGTCCGCGGGGTGGTCCTCACCGACGCCCTCATCGGCACCTTCGCCGACGCCCACGACCCCTCCCTCGTACAGAACCGCTGCTTCCTCTACCACGTCATCGGGGGTGGCACCGGCGACTGGGACGTGCCCGTCGGCGGCATGGGCGCCCTCACCGCCGCCCTCACCGAGGCCGCCCTGGCCGCCGGAGCGGAGATCCGCACCGGGCACGAAGCGGTCCGGATCGAGACGGACGGGGCCGCGGAGGCGGCCGTCACCTTCCGCACCGCGCACGGGGGCGAGGGCCGGGCCACGGCCCGCCAGGTCCTCGTGAACGCCTCCCCGCAGGCGCTCGCCGACCTGCTGGGGGAGGAGCCGGCCGCCCCGGCCGAAGGCGCCCAGCTCAAGGTCAACATGCTGCTCAAGCGGCTGCCGAGGCTGCGGGACACCGCGGTGGACCCGCGCGAGGCCTTCGCCGGCACCTTCCACATCGCCGAGGGGTACGGGCAGCTCGCCGAGGCCTACGCCCGGGCCGCCGCCGGTGAACTGCCCGCCGCCCCGCCCTCGGAGATCTACTGCCACTCGCTCACCGACCCGACGATCCTGGGCCCCGAGCTCGTCGAGCGCGGCTACCAGACCCTCACCCTCTTCGGACTGCACGCGCCGGCCCGGCTGTTCGAGAAGGACAACGACGGGACCCGCGAGCGGCTGCTCGCCGCCACCCTGCACCAGCTCGACGCCCACCTCGCCGAGCCGCTGGCGGACTGCCTCGCCGAGGACGCGGACGGCCGCCCGTGCATCGAGGCGAAGACCCCGCTGGACCTGGAACGGGAACTCCGCCTGCCCGGCGGGCACATCTTCCACCGCGACCTCTCCTTCCCGTACGCGGAGGCCGCCGAGGGCACCGGCCCCTGGGGCGTGGGCACCCGGCACGCGAACGTCCTGCTGTGCGGGGCGGGCGCGGTACGCGGGGGCGGGGTCAGCGGAATCCCTGGGCACAACGCGGCGATGGCGGCCCTCGGGCACTGATGCCGCTGCCGGACGCGGCCGCTGACGGGCCCCGGTGCGCGGGGCCCGTCAGCGGGAGAGGAGGCGGGGGCCGTGCAGCCGGGCGAGTGCCACGCCGAGGGCGAGCACGGCGGCCGGCAGCAGCAGCACGGCCAGCGGCCACCCCAGGTGGAGGAACACGGCTCCGGCCAGCCCGCCCGCGAACATCGCGCCGACGGAGGCCGCCCGCCGGGCCGTGGCCCCCGGGACGCGGCCGAAGGCGGGGTCGTGCCCGAGCAGCGAGCCGGCGAGGAAGCCCGTCATGGCCCGGGTCACGAGGGTCGTGGGCATGTCGGGCACGCTCACCCGCATCGCGGTGACGTTGCGCAGGCCCATCGCCGCCGACAGGACGGCGATCGTGGCCAGATGGCGGCCGGTGGGGTTGCTCCGGACCGGCTCCAGCCCCCAGGAGGCCACGGCGGCCAGCACGATCAGCGCGGCCTCCACGAGCACGGCCGCGGCGAACCAGCGCCTCCGCTGCTCCTCCCAGCGCCACTCCGCCCGTGCGGCGGCCACGGCCCCGGCGGTGAACGCGCCGAGCGAGGTGGTCGGCGCCACCACGGAGAGCCCGCCCTCGCCGACCGATCCGAAGGCGAGGAACAGAACGTTGCCGGTCTGCATGGCCGTGAACACCGGGCCCAGGGCGAGCAGGCTCGCAGCCTCCAGCAGGCCGGTGGCCAGGGTGAGGGCGGCCATGAGCGGGGCGAGTACGGGGGGCTTCGGTGCGTGCATGTCCCTCCTGGGGCGGGGTGGGGCTCCGCCAGTGTCCGCCCCGGCGGGGGCGCGGCCTGCTCCGGCACGCGGCACGGCTCCGCCTCCGTACCCCTGCGCCTCGATCTCCCCCGCCGGTGGAGGCCGGATGACGCGGCCGGGTCAGTCCGCGGAGCGGGTCCAGCCGACGGGTTCGAGGCGGGACGCGTCCGCGGGGCGGTCCTCGGCGAAGAGGAGGCCGCCCGGCTCGGACACCCGCAACACGTCCACGTACACCCCGCGCCCCACGTACCGCCCCGTCGTCTCGTACCGGAACCGCAGCCGCACCGTACGCCCCGCCCACGCTCCCAGCGGCGCCTCCAGCCGGTGCCAGATCCGCTGCGACCAGCCGCCCGCCGTGCCCTCGGCCCACTGCTCCGGGCTGCCGCCGGTGGTGCGCACCGTGGTGAACGGCACCGGCTGCCACGCTCCGTCCGCCTCCGCCGCCTCCAGGTGGAACGCCCCCGCCCCCGGCACCGTGTCCCACCACACCGCGCAGCGCAGCCGTGCCCCGGCTCCCGCGAAGGTGAGCGGGGGCAGGGTCAGGGTGCCGGAGGCGCCGGTCTCCATGCCGGAGAACCAGGCCGGGCCGCCGTGCCGGGTGCGGACCGGGACCGCCCGGGCGAAGCGGTTGCCGGCGGCGACCCGCGGTGCGCTGCCGGCCCGCCAGGTGCGCACCGGGTGGACGGAGTTGCCCAGCAGGATCAGATAGGAGTCCGTGGACGGGTCGAGGACCAGCGAGGTGCCGGTGAACCCGGTGTGGCCGGCCGAACCGGGCGTGGCCATCGCCCCCATGTACCAGTGCTGGTAGAGCTCGAATCCCAGGCCGTGGTCGTCGCCGGGGAAGGCCGTGTTGAAGTCGGTGAACAGCAGCTCGACGGAGGCGGGGCGCAGGATGCGCTTGCCGGCGTAGACCCCGCCGTCGAGGAGGGTGCGGGCCAGTACCGCGAGGTCCCAGGCGGTGCCGAACACCCCCGCGTGTCCGGCCACCCCGCCCAGCGCGTACGCGTTCTCGTCGTGGACCTCGCCCCACACCAGACCGCGGTCGAGCCCGGACCAGGGCGGGCGCTGCACCTCCGTGGCCGCGGTCGAACGCCGCCACGAGAGCGGGGGATTGAAACGTGTGCGGTGCATTCCGAGCGGAGCAGTGATCTCTTTGTGGAGCAGGGCATCCAGAGTGTGACCGGTGATCCGTTCCAAGAGCAGCTGGAGCGCGATGAGGTTGAGGTCGGAGTAGCGGTAGACCGTGCCCGGGGTGTCCTGCGGCCGCACCGACCACAGCAGCCGCAGCTGCCCCTCCCGCGTGGACTCCTGGTAGAACGGCGCCCAGGAGCGCAGCCCCGAGGTGTGGGTGAGGAGCTGGCGGACCGTGACCAGCTCCTTGCCTCCGCCGGTGAACTCCGGCAGGTAGCGGTGGACCGGTGCCTCCAGCTCCAGGCGCCCCCGCTCCATCTGCTGGACCGCGAGCAGCGAGGTGAACAGCTTCGTCAGCGAGGCCAGGTCGAAGACCGTGTCCTCCGCCATCGCGATCCGCTCGGCCTCCGGGAACTCCCGGGCCCGGTCGGTACGGCCGTCGTAGTCCGCGTACCGGACCGCGTGGCCGAGTGCCCGGTGGAGTGCCACCGTACGCCCGCGCCCGGCCAGCACGACCGCCCCCGCGAAGTGCGGGTACACGGGGGAGGGCCCCAGGAAGCGGCGGACCTCCGAGACCACTTCCTCCAGGTGCCCGTCCAGCAGCCCCGCCTGGCGCGCCGACCCGTACCGCAGCCGCAGCCCCTGCAACGCCCGCCGCTCGACGGGGTTCTGCGCCGCGCCCGCCCCCGCCGCACCCGGCAGGGCGTGCAGCACCAGCACCCCGCCCAGCGCGAGCAGCCGCGCCCCCAGCCGCCGCCGGCTCAGCACCGGCAGACGAAGTCCCGCCGTTCCCGCCGCCACCGTGCCCTCCGCCACCGGGCTTTCCGCCGCCGTGCCCGCCACCGGGCTTTCCGCCACCGGGCTTTCCGTCCCCGGGCCCTCAGGCCTGCGTCCCGCCGCCCCGCCGCCGGGCAGTCCACCCGTCGCCGTCGCGCGCTCGTCCGTCCGTGCCCCCGTGACCTCGTCCATGGCCGGCCCTCCTGTCCCGTCCCGCGCTCGCCAACGAGTATCTGCCCGCGGGCGCCGCACACCCCGCGCCGCGCGGGGTGCAAAGAACCTGACACAGCATCAGAAAGTCTCTTCCCTCGGTCGCCGGGCTGCGGCATCCTGCCGCCCATGGAGACGGAGCTGAGCAAGAAACTGGGAGTCGAGCACGCCATCTTCGGATTCACGCCCTTCCCGGCGGTCGCCGCTGCGATCACCCGGGCGGGCGGTTTCGGCGTGCTCGGCGCGGTGCGCTACACCGCCCCCGACGAACTCGCCCGCGACCTCGACTGGATGCAGGAGCACACCGAGGGCAAGCCGTACGGACTCGACGTCGTGATGCCCGCCAAGAAGGTGGAAGGGGTCACCGAGGCGGACGTCGAGGCGATGATCCCGGAGCGGCACCGCGAGTTCGTCCGCGAGACCCTCGCCAAGCACGGCGTCCCCGAGCTCGCCGAGGGCGAGGCCTCCGGCTGGCGGATCACCGGCTGGATGGAACAGGTCGCCCGCAACCAGCTCGACGTCGCCTTCGGCTACCCCATCAAGCTCCTCGCCAACGCCCTCGGTTCACCGCCCGCGGACGTGATCGCCCGCGCCCACGAGCACGGGGTCCTCGTCGCCGCCCTCGCCGGCAGCGCCAAGCACGCCCGCCGGCACGCCGACGCCGGCATCGACATCGTCGTGGCCCAGGGCTACGAGGCCGGCGGGCACACCGGCGAGATCGCCTCCATGGTGCTGGTCCCCGAGGTGGCCGAGGCCGTCGCCCCGCTGCCCGTGCTCGCCGCCGGCGGCATCGGCAGCGGGGAGCAGGTCGCGGCCGGACTCGCCCTCGGCGCCCAGGGCGTCTGGCTCGGCTCGGTCTGGCTCACCACCACCGAGGCCGACCTGCACTCCCGCGCGCTCACCGAGAAGCTCCTCGCCGCCGGCTCCGGGGACACCGTGCGCTCCCGCGCCCTCACCGGCAAGCCGGCCCGCCAGCTGCGCACCGAATGGACCGACGCCTGGGAGGACCCCGCCGGCCCCGGCCCCCTGCCCATGCCGCTGCAGGGGCTGCTCGTCGCGGAGGCCGTCTCCCGCATCCAGAAGTACGAGGTGGGACCGCTGCTCGGCACCCCGGTCGGGCAGATCGTCGGCCGCATGACCTCCGAACGCAGCGTGCAGGCCGTCTTCGACGACCTGACCCGCGGTTTCGAGAAGGCGATCGACCGCATCAACCGCATAGCCGGCCGAGCCTGAGGAGCATCCAGCATGACCGACTCGCAGCCTCCCAACGGCTTCTGGGCCCAGGCGGCCGCAGACCCGGACCGCATCGTGCTCACCGCCCCCGACGGCGAGCAGTGGACCGCCGGCCGCCTGCTCGCCGACGTCAACCGCATGGTCCACGGACTGCGCGCCGCGGGCCTGGAACGGGGCGACGCCTTCGCCGTGGTCCTGCCCAACGGGGTCGAGTTCTTCACCGCCTACCTCGCCGCCTCCCAGGCCGGCTTCTACCTGGTCCCCGTCAACCACCACCTGGTCGGGCCGGAGATCGCGTGGATCGTCGCCGACTCCGGGGCGAAGGTGCTCATCACCCACGAGCGCTTCGCCGCCGCCGCGACCGCCGCGGCCGACGAGGCGGGCCTCCCGGCCGGCCACCGGTACGCGGTCGCGGACCCCGGCCACCGGTACGCGGACGCCGCCGCCCCCGGCCGGGAGCAACCCCCCGCCGGCACCCCGCACCCGGCCGCCCCCGCCGCTCCGACCGTCCCAGGCTTCCGCCCGTACGCCGCCCTGCTCGACGGGCAGCCCGCCACCACCCCCGCGGACCGCACCCTCGGCTGGGTCATGAACTACACCTCCGGCACCACCGGCCGGCCCCGCGGCATCCGCCGCCCCCTCCAGGGGAAGGCCCCGGAGGAGGCCCACCTCGGAGGTTTCCTCGGCATCTTCGGGATCCGGCCCTTCGACGGAAACGTGCACCTGGTCTGCTCGCCGCTCTACCACACGGCGGTGCTCCAGTTCGCGGGGGCGTCCCTGCACATCGGGCATCCGCTGGTCCTCATGGACAAGTGGACCCCCGAGGAGATGCTCCGCCTCGTCGACCGCCACCGGTGCACCCACACCCACATGGTCCCCACCCAGTTCCACCGCCTCCTCGCCCTCCCCGAGACCGTCCGCTCCCGTTACGACGTGTCCTCGATGCGCCACGCCATCCACGGCGCGGCCCCCTGCCCCGACCACGTCAAACGGGCCATGATCGACTGGTGGGGGACGTGCGTGGAGGAGTACTACGCGGCCAGTGAGGGCGGCGGGGCCTTCGCCACGGCCGAGGACTGGCTGAAGAAGCCCGGCACCGTCGGCAGGGCCTGGCCCATCAGCGAACTCGCCGTCTTCGACGACGAGGGCAACCGGCTGCCGGCCGGGGAGGTCGGCACCGTCTACATGAAGATGAGCACCGGCGGGTTCAGCTACCACAAGGACGAGGGCAAGACCCGCAAGAACCGCATCGGGGACTTCTTCACCGTGGGCGACCTCGGGCTGCTCGACGAGGAGGGCTACCTCTTCCTCCGGGACCGCAAGATCGACATGATCATCTCGGGCGGGGTGAACATCTACCCCGCCGAGATCGAGGCCGCGCTCCTCACCCACCCGGCCGTCGCGGACGCCGCCGCCTTCGGCATCCCGCACGCCGACTGGGGCGAGGAGGTGAAGGCCGTCGTCGAGCCCGCCGAGGGCTTCACCCCGGGGGAGGCCCTGGCCGCCGAGATCCTGGCCCACTGCGAGCGGCGGCTCGCCGGCTACAAGCGGCCCAAGAGCGTCGACTTCATCGGGGCCATGCCCCGCGACCCGAACGGCAAGCTCTACAAGCGGCGCCTGCGCGACCCCTACTGGGAGGGGCACGAGCGCGCCATGTGACGGTTTGTGACGATTGCCACCCCGGGCCCGCCCCGGCCGCCGCCACGGCCCGGGAGCGGGGCCGGCGTGGCAGGGTGGGGGCATGAGTACGGCAACGCACCGGCACCCCCTGACCGACTGGACCGTGGTGGTCCCCGCCCTCGCCCTCGTCGCGCTGGTCCTGACCTGGGGCCGCGACCTGCCGGGCTTCGCGGTGGGGCTGGTCGCGCTCTGCCTGGCGGGCGCGGTGCTGGCCGCGGTCCACCACGCCGAGGTCGTGGCCCACCGGGTCGGGGAGCCCTTCGGCTCCCTGGTCCTGGCCGTTGCCGTCACGGTCATCGAAGTGGCCCTCATCGTCACCCTGATGGCCGATGGCAAGAGCGGCTCCTCCACGCTCGCCCGCGACACCGTCTTCGCCGCCGTGATGATCACCTGCAACGGCATCGTGGGCCTGTCCCTGCTCGTCGGCGCCCTGCGCAACCGCGTGGCCGTCTTCAACGCCGAGGGCTCCGGCGCCGCCCTGGCCACCGTCGCGACCCTGGCCACCCTGAGCCTGGTCTTCCCCACCTTCACCACCAGCAAGCCCGGCCCCGAGTTCTCCGCCGCCCAGCTGGCCTTCGCAGGCGTGGCCTCCATCTGCCTGTACGGGCTCTTCGTCGCGGTGCAGACGGTCCGCCACCGCGACTACTTCCTGCCGGTCGCCACCGAGCAGAACCGCGGGGACTCCGAGGACGACCACGCCGAGCCGCCCACCAACCGCGCCGCGCTCGTCAGCCTCGGCCTGCTCCTGGTCGCCCTCGTCGCCGTCGTCGGCAACGCGAAGGCCGTCTCGCCCACCATCGAGTCCGGAGTCGCCAAGGCGGGCCTGCCGCACGCCGTGGTCGGCGTCATCATCGCCCTGCTCGTGCTGGCCCCCGAGACCCTCGCCGCCGTACGCGCGGCCCGCCGCGACCGCGTGCAGACCAGCCTCAACCTGGGCCTGGGCTCGGCGATCGCCAGCATCGGCCTGACCATCCCGGCGATCGCCCTCGCCTCCATCTGGCTCTCCGGCCCGCTCGTCCTCGGCCTCGGCGCCACCCACATGGTCCTGCTCGCCCTCACGGTGGTCGTCGGCGCGCTCACGATCGTCCCCGGCCGCGCCACCCTCCTGCAGGGCGGCGTGCACCTCGTCATCCTCGCCGCCTACCTCTTCCTCGCCGTCAGCCCCTGACCACGGAGCCGTCAGCCCCGGCCCGGCGCCGTCAGTTCCTGATTCCGGCTGCGTGAGCCCATCCCGCCGTCACCGGGCCCCGCCCCCCACCAGGGTCAGGGTTCGGGGTAGAGACCCGACTCGCGCAGCCGGCGCAGCGTCAGGTGTTCGTGCACCAGCCGGCCCACCAGGGCGCCGCCGTAGACCACGAAGCCCACCCCCACCAGCCAGGACTGCGCGACCAGCAGGGTGCCGAAGGGCCCGTACGTCACCGCGTTCGAGGCGATGAGCGGGGAGAACACGAGCTGGGAGAAGAGCCGGAGGCCGAGCAGGCCCAGGGCGGTGGCCGCCGCGCCCGGCAGCAGGGCCCGCCAGCGCACCCGGCCGCCCAGCAGCAGTCGCTGGGAGCCCCAGAAGAACAGGCAGGTGCCCACCAGGTCGACCGAACCCCCCATCAGCGTGTTCACCACCGTGTCGTCGGTGGCCGACACGGCGACCAGCACCCCCAGGTAGAAGATGAGCAGGGCCAGCCACACCACGTGCCGCCACATCGTGTGCCAGCGCGCCGCGGGCAGGTCCCACACCTTCTCGTACCCGGTCTGTACGACGGATCCGAAGGTGAGGCCGAAGACGCAGAGCGCGGCCAGGCCGAAGGCGGTGGTCCGCTCCAGGGCCTGCCCCGGCATCCCGAACAGGGCCTCCACCTGCAAGCGGGACTCCCGCGAGACCCCGAGGGCCTGGCCCAGCCAGCGGCCGAAGCCCTGCCCGCTGGCCGGGGCCGCGGCGGCCACCACGATCAGCAGCGGCACCAGGGTGAGGAACCCGAGCGCCGCGAACCCCATGGCCCGGTGCATCAGCTCCATCTCGCGGCCGCGGCTCCAGGCCAGGCCGGCGGGGGAGGCCTGGATGCGGTCGTGCGCGTGCCGGAATCGGTGCCGGTGAGGATCGGGCGTCACGGGGTTCGATTACCCCGGATTGCCGCCCAATCGGCATGTAACGGGCCGAACAGGTGGTTTTCGAAGGGAGGGAGCCCCCTGACGGGCCCGGCATGGCGCGAGCCCGACGCGCGCCGACGACCGCCGGCTCAACCGAGCCTGAGCTCCACCGACTGCGCACCCGACCCCGCGCCCGCGCCCGAGTCCGCCCCTGACCCCGACCCCGCCCCCCTGGTGCCGACCTCCACCGAGACCCGGGCGCTCCTTCCGTCCCCGGCCGTCCCCTGCACCGTGTAGACGCCCTCGGCGGACACGGAGAACGAGAACCGGCCGTCGGCGCCGGTCAGGGCGGCGATGTCGGGAAAGGGCCCGGGCCCGTCGGCGATGGCGACGACGACGCCCGCCACCGGATCACCGTGCGCGTCGAGCACCGCTCCGCTGATCGGGTGGGTGCGGCCGCCGCCGTCCGCTGCCATGGTCCGGACTCACGCCTTCCAGGACAGGAGGTTGTCGAAGACGGCCTTGGTGATCCGGGTCCCGGAATTGACCGTCGCGCCGCCGTAGGCGTGGATCGCGATCCCGTACCGGCCGCCGTTGTGGATCCGGTACACGGCGCTGCCGCTCTGGCCGCCGAAGGTGTCGATGTCGTAGAAGACCTTCAGGGGGTTCACCGAGCTGATCCCCCGGCCGTCGTACCACTGGGTCCCCACGGGCTGGTCGCCCGGGTATCCGGAGATGTTCGCGGAGGTCTTGAGCAGGTCCGCGTCCGGCCAGGAGCCGAATCCGAACCAGCCGGTGGTGGCGCCGAGCTCGGTGGGGATGATGATGGCCCCGTAGTCGAAGTTCTCGTCCCCGGAGTCGGTCCAGCCGGTGACGGAGCGGAAGCTCGTGCTGGTGACGGAGCCGAACGGGAGGGAGGCCCCGTTGCGGCCCGGCATGACCTGGATGCTCTTGACCCAGCCGTCCCGCCCGGGCACGCCGCTGTTCTTGATGTGGACGACATGTCCCGCGGTGACCAGCGTGTGCGGCCCGATGAACCAACCGGTGCCGATCCACTGGGAGTTGTCGGCCGCGGTGATGAGCAGCGAGGCGTGCGCCCGCCACGGGTAGTTCGTGGTGTCCGTGATCTTGACCCGGTCGTCCGGGCCGTGCACGGTCTCCAGCGCGTCCGGGGGCCCGAAGGACGCCTCCCCGATGTCCCGCAGCGGGGCGGTGGGTGCCACCCACGTCTCGGCCGGCAGCTCTTCGAACACGCTGCGGCTGTGGCCGCCGACCTGTTCCAGGCCGTCGGAGGTGAAGGGTGTGGGACTGCCCTGCACCCCTTCGGAAGGCCCCTCGAACACCGGCTGTTCGGAGGCGGGGGCGGGCAGTTCCTCGGGCTGGTTGGACACGGGCGTGTGCGGGCCGTTTGCGTTCGGCATGAGGACTCCTCGGGTGAGTCGCCTGAGGGCGCGTCAAGGCACCTGGAGGCATGCGGAAGCCTGGAGGCGTGCGTGGCCTGAAGGCATACGTGAAGGGGCTCCACGACGGATCCGCCTCAAGGACGCACCGGGTCCGAGCGCGCACCGTCCGGACGGGGCCCACGACCATGTAAAGCCGATCCGCCGGTGATCGCCACGCGGCGCCGCCGTCCGTGCCAGGTGTCCGTGCCGGCCCCGCCCGGCCGGGCCCTCGGCGGCGCCGCCGTCCGTGCCACCCGGCCACCGCGTCGGCTACCGCCCTGCCGGGCCCTCCCTCAGGTCCACGATGCGCCGGATCTTGCCCACCGAGCGCTCCAGGGTCTCCGGGTCGACGATCTCCACCGCCGCGGTCACCCCGATCGACTCCTTCACCGACCGGGCGACCGAAGCGGCGGCCGCCTCCCGGTCGGCGGCCGTGGCCTCCCGGCGGGCCTCGGCCCGTACGGTCAGCGCGTCCAGCCGCCCCTGCCGGGTCAGCCGGAGCTGGAAGTGCGGGGCCACCCCCGGGGTGCGCAGCAGGATCTCCTCCACCTGGGCCGGGAAGAGGTTCACCCCGCGCAGGATGATCATGTCGTCGGACCGGCCGGTGACCTTCTCCATCCGGCGGAAGGCGGGCCGGGCGGTGCCCGGCAGCAGCCGGGTCAGGTCCCGGGTCCGGTAGCGGACCACCGGCATCGCCTCCTTCGTGAGGGAGGTGAACACCAGCTCGCCGTGCTCCCCGTCGGGCAGCACCTCCCCGGTCACCGGGTCCACCACCTCCGGCAGGAAGTGGTCCTCCCACACGTGCAGGCCGTCCTTGGTCTCCACGCATTCCTGCGCCACGCCCGGGCCGATCACCTCGGACAGGCCGTAGATGTCCACCGCGTCGATGCCGAGCCGCTCCTCGATCTCGCGCCGCATCTCCTCCGTCCACGGCTCCGCGCCGAAGATCCCGGTCCGCAGCGAGGTGGAGCGCGGATCGACGCCCTGGCGCTCCATCTCGTCCAGCAGGGTCAGCATGTACGAGGGGGTCACCATGATGACCTCGGGCTCGAAGTCCAGGATCAGCCGGACCTGGCGCTCGGTCATGCCGCCCGACGCGGGGATGACCGTACAGCCCAGCCGCTCGGCTCCGTAGTGCGCGCCCAGGCCGCCCGTGAACAGCCCGTACCCGTACGCCACGTGGACCTTGTGGCCGGGCCGGACGCCGGCTGCGCGCAGGGAGCGGGCGACCACCTCCGCCCACATCTCCAGGTCGCCCTCGGTGTAGCCGACCACGGTCGGACGCCCGGTGGTGCCGCTGGAGGCGTGGATCCTGCGCACCCGGTCCCCGGGGACGGCGAACATGCCGAACGGGTACGTGTCGCGCAGGTCGGTCTTCGTGGTGAAGGGGAAGCGGGCCAGGTCGGCGAGGCTGCGGCAGTCGCCGGGGTGCACTCCGGCCTTGTCGAAGGCGGCGCGGTGGTAGGGGACCTGCTCGTACACGTAGTGCAAGGTCGCCTGCAGGCGCTCCAGTTGCAGGGCGGCCAGCCCCGCCCGGTCGAGCCGCTCCGCCGCGTCCGGGAGATCCGTCACCGTCGCCCCTCTCGCCCGATCGACCGGTCGGTCGGTCGGTTCCGGGTAGGCAATCAAAGCAGAGGCGGCCGCGTCAAGGAGTCTGCTTGGATGGCGGCCATGCCGATCTTCACCACATACGACGGAACCCGCCTGGCCTACCACGAGCAGGGGGCGGGCGAGCCGTTGATCTGCCTGCCGGGCGGGGCGATGCGCGCCTCGGAGTACCTGGGGGACCTCGGCGGCCTGCACCGCGACCGCCGGCTGATCCTGCTCGATCTGCGCGGTACGGGGGACTCCGCCCGGCCGCAGGACCCGGCCGGCTACCGGGTGGACCGCCAGGTCGCCGACGTGGAGGCGCTGCGCGTGCACCTCGGCCTGGAGTCCGTGGACCTGCTCGCCCACTCCGCGGGCGGCACCCTCGCCATGCTCTACGCGGTGGCCCACCCCGGCCGGGTCCGCCGGATGGTCCTGGTCACCACCCCCGCCTGGGCGGTCGGCATCCCGACCACCCCGGCCGCGCGGCTGGCGGCGGCGCGGCTGCGGTCGGGCGAGCCGTGGTTCGAGGAGGCCTACCCGGTCTTCGAGAAGATCTGGGCGGGCGCGGAGGTGGACGACACCGGCTGGAACCTCGTCATGCCCTTCTTCTACGGCCGTTGGGACGAGGCGGCCCGCGCGCACGCGGCCGCGGGCGACCGCCAGGTCAACGAGGAGGCCGCCGCTGCCTACGCCGCTGAGGGCGCGTGCGATCCGGCGGCGACCCGCGCGGCCCTCGGGCGGTCGGCCTCACCGGTCCTGGTCCTCGCCGGAGAGCTCGACGGCAACCCGTCCCCGGCGGCCGCGGAGGCCCTGGCAGGCGTCTTCCCGCACGGCACGTGCGAGGTGCAGCCGGGCGGGAACCACTTCCCGTGGCTGGACGACCCCGAGTGGTTCAGCGGCCGGATCGCCCGCTTCCTGGGCTGACCGTCACCCGCTTCCCGGGCCGACCACCGCCCGCTTCCCGGGCCGGCTCCGGATGCGGGGTTCCCCCGGACGGCGTACACAGGAGGGGTGGACGGTGGGGGTGCTGCCACGAGGGAGGTCGAGCATGCCCGGCGTTTTCCCGCGCCGCACCGGCCTGGCCGCGGCGCTGACGGCCGCCGTGTCGGCCGGCCTCCTGTGGGTCTGCGGACCCGCCGGGGCGGCCACCTACGTACAGCTGGTCTCGGCGTCGAGCGGCAAGTGCCTGACCGTCGACGGGGCCTCCGCCGACGACGGCGCGGCGGTGGTGCAGTGGAGCTGCGGGGACTCCCCGAACAGCCGCTGGGCCTTCGAGCCGGCGGCCGACCAGCCGGGCTACTACCGGATCAGCGCCCAGCACAGCGGCCTGTGCCTGACGGTGGCCGGGGCCAGCCGGGACGACGGCGCCGCGGTGGTGCAGTCGGCGTGCGGCGGCGGGGCCGAGGGGAACTGGACGGTCGTCGGCCGCACCGCCGAGGGCTACCTGCTCCAGGTCGGCCACAGCGACAAGTGCCTCGCGGTCTCGGACGCGAGCGAGGACGACGGGGCCGCGGTCGTGCAGACGGACTGCGATGTGAACGCGCCCGAGGACCGCTGGTCCCAGCAGTAGCGGGGCGGCCGGACGGGCGGAGTGCCGGACGGGCGGGGCGGACATGCGGGCGTGTGGACATGCGGATGTGTGGACATGCGGGCGTGTTGCGGCGGATCCGCCCCCGCCCGTTCCCGGCCTGCCTCCCCGACCTTCCCGACCTTCCCGACCTTCCCGATCTTCCCGACCTTCCCGATCTTCCCGACCTCCCCGAACGTCCCGGAACGTCCCGCGCCCCCGCTCGGCCCGCCGCCCGCGCCCCTCTCAGCCCCCCGCCCCGTCCGCCGCCACCGCCACCGCCTTCGCCCACCGGTAGTCCGCCTTGCCGCTCGGAGAACGCCGGATGCTCGGGGCGATCACCAGCTGGCGGGGGATCTTGTACCCGGCCAGCCGGGTGCGGCAGTGGCCCTGTATCTCCTCCAGCGTCGGCGCGGCCGCCCCCTCGCGCACCTGCACCACCGCCGCCACGTGGCTGCCCCACTTCGCGTCCGGCACGCCCGCGACCAGCGCGTCGTACACGTCCGGATGGGACTTGAGCGCCTGCTCGACCTCCTCCGGGTACACCTTCTCCCCGCCGGTGTTGATGCACTGCGAGCCGCGCCCGAGCACGGTGACGATGCCCTGCTCGTCGACCGTCGCCATGTCCCCGAGCAGCACCCACCGCTCCTCGCCCCGCCGGAAGAAGGTCTCGGCCGTCTTCACCGGGTCGTTGTAGTAGCCCAGCGGCACGTGTCCGCGCTGCGCGAGCCGCCCGGGCACGCCCACCGGCACCGGCTCGTGCGTCACGGGATCGACCACGGCGGTCCGCTCGTTGACCTCCAGCCGGAAGCCCTTCTCCGGCCCCGAGTCGGCCGTCGCCTTGCCGTTGGAGCCGGACTCGGAGGAGCCGAAGTTGTTGAGCAGGAGCACGTTCGGCACCAGTTCCTGGAACTGGGCCCGCACCGTGTCCGACATGATCGCCCCGGAGGAGGAGAGGCTGAACAGGGAGGACATGTCGGTGCCCCGCAGCGGCCCCCGGAGCGCGTCCACGAGCGGCCGCAGCATCGCGTCGCCGACCAGGGACACGCTGGAGACCCGCTCCTTCTCGATCGTGCGGAGCACCTCCTCCGGCACGTACTTGCGGTGGACGACGATCCGCTGGCCGTAGTTGAACGCGACGAACGAGGTCAGGGTCGACGTGCCGTGCATCAGCGGGGGAGTGGGGAAGAAGGTGAGCCCCGAGCCGCCCGCCGCCACCCGTTCCGCCAGCTCCTCCGGCCGCTTCACCGGCTCGCCCGACGGGGCGCCGCCGAACAGCCCGGCGAAGAACAGGTCCTCCTGGCGCCACATCACGCCCTTGGGCATGCCGGTGGTGCCGCCCGTGTAGATGATGAAAAGGTCGTCGGCCGAGCGCGGCGGGAAGCCCCGCTCCGGGGAGCCGGCCGCCTCCGCCTCCTCGAAGGCCACTGCGGGCAGCTCCGGGGCGCCCTCCGGGACCGCCCCCACCCGGACCAGGTGGCGCAGCCGCTCCGTCTTCGGCAGGGCCGCCGCGACCCGCTCCGTGAACTCCCCGTCGAAGACCAGGGCGGCGAGGTCGGCGTCCCGGTAGAGGTAGACCAGCTCCTCCTCCACGTACCGGTAGTTGACGTTCACCGGCACCAGCCGCGCCTTGAGGCAGGCCAGCACGGTCTGGAGGTACTCGACCCCGTTGTAGAGGTGCAGCCCCAGGTGCTCGCCGGGCTCCAGCCCGCTGTCCAGCAGGTGGTGGGCGAGGCGGTTGGCCGCCGCGTCCAGTTCGCCGTACGTCAGCCTGCGCTCGGAGCCGGTTCCGGGGTGGTCCACGTACACGAGGGCCTCGCGGTCCGGGACCACGTCCACGACCGATTCGAACAGGTCGGCAAGGTTGTACTCCACCGTTCCTCCTGACCCCGGGTTCCGATGGCGGTCATTAGAGCGACACGCAGCGCAATGCGGAAGGGCGCCGCCCAAGAAATCTGACTGTCTGTCAGAAAGCTATTGAACTGCCACCCCGGCTCCTGCAACCTGTTCTAGGTCTTGAGACGGGAGGACGGCAATGGGTGGGACGGAACACCTCACCGTGACGCGCCGGGGCGCCACCCTGGTGCTCACCATGAACCGGCCGGAGGCGAAGAACGCGCTCTCGCTGCCGCTGCTGGTGGGGCTGTACGACGGCTGGCTCGAAGCCGACGCGGACGACGGGATCCGCTCGGTCGTGCTCACCGGCGCCGGCGGGGACTTCTGCGCCGGCATGGACCTCAAGGCCCTGGCGGGCAAGGGCATGGCCGGAGAGCAGTACCGCGACCGCCTCAAAGCCGACCCGGACCTGCACTGGAAGGCCATGCTCCGCCACCACCGCCCCCGCAAGCCGGTCATCGCCGCCGTCGAGGGCCACTGCGTGGCCGGGGGCACCGAGATCCTCCAGGGCACCGACATCCGGGTCGCCGCGGAAGGCGCCACCTTCGGCCTGTTCGAAGTCAGGCGGGGCCTCTTCCCCATCGGCGGCTCCACCGTCCGGCTGGCCCGCCAGATCCCCCGCACCCACGCCCTGGAGATGCTGCTCACCGGCCGCCCGTACAGCGCGGCCGAAGCCGCCCGGATCGGGCTGGTCGGCCACGTCGTCCCCGACGGCACCGCCCTCGACCGGGCCCTCGCCATCGCCGAGCAGATCAACGCCTGCGGCCCGCTCGCCGTCGAAGCCGTCAAGGCCTCCGTCTACGAGACCGCGGAGATGTCCGAGACCGACGGGCTCGCCGCCGAACTCGTCCGCGGCTGGCCCGTCTTCGACACCGCCGACGCCAAGGAAGGCGCCCGCGCCTTCGCCGAGAAGCGCCCGCCCGTCTACCGCCGAGCCTGAGAAGGAGCGAGCGCCGTGACCGAAGTCCTCCGTGCTCCCCTCGTCGTCGCCTTCCCCTTCACCCGCTCCCTCGGCCCGGTCCAGAGCGCCTTCCTCACCGGACTGCGCGAACGCACCGTGCTCGGCGTACGCACCTCCGCCGGCACGGTGATGGTGCCCCCCGCCGAATACGACCCCGCCAGCGCCGAGGAACTCCGCGAACTCGTCGAGGTCTCCGCCACCGGCACCGTCACCACCTGGGCCTGGAACGCGCAGCCCCGCCCCCAGCAGCCCCTGGAGACCCCCTTCGCCTGGGTCCTCGTACGCCTCGACGGAGCGGACACCGCCCTGCTCCACGCCCTGGACGCACCCGGGCCCGAGGCCGTGCACACCGGCATGCGGGTCCGGGTGCGCTGGGCCGCGGAACGCACCGGCGCCATCACCGACATCGCCTGCTTCGAACCCGACGGGGACACCGCGCCCCGGCACCGGGAGCCCGCCCCGCACGACGGGGTCTTCCCCGACCCGGTCACCGGCATCGTCGCCGAGGCCCGCCTCGACTACACGTACAGCCCCGGCCGCGCCCAGACCGCCCACCTCGAGGCCCTCGCCGAACGCAGGACCGTCGGCGAGCGCTGCCCGGAGTGCCTCAAGGTGTACGTGCCGCCCCGCGGGGCCTGCCCCACCTGCGGGGTCGCCACCGCCGAACGGGTCGAGGTGGGGCCCCGGGGGACGGTGACCACCTTCTGCATCGTGAACATCAAGGCACCACGTACCGCAAACGGAGACATCGAGGTCCCCTACGTCTATGCCCACATCGCCCTCGACGGGGCCGGCCTCGCCCTCCACGGCCGCATCGGCGGGATCCCGTACGACCAGGTCCGCATGGGCCTGAGGGTGGAGCCCGTCTGGACCGAGGGCAGCCGCCACCCCGACCACTACCGCCCCTCCGGCGAACCGGACGCCGCGTACGACACGTACAAGGAGCTCCTCTGATGCCGAACCACGCACGCGAGGTCGCCGTCGTCGCCTTCGCGCAGAGCGACCACCGGCGGCGCACCGACGAACTCAGCGAAGTCGAGATGGTCATGCCGGTCCTGCACGAGGTCCTGCAGCGCACCGGACTCAAGGCCGGGGAGATCGGCTTCACCTGCTCCGGCTCCAGCGACTACCTCGCCGGCCGCCCGTTCTCGTTCACCATGACCCTCGACGGGGTCGGCGCCTGGCCCCCGATCTCCGAGTCCCACGTGGAGATGGACGGGGCCTGGGCCCTCTACGAGGCCTGGGTCAAGATCCAGACCGGCGAGGCCGACACCGCCCTCGTCTACGCGTACGGCAAGTCCTCGCCGGGCTCCGTCCGCGACGTCCTCACCCGCCAGCTCGACCCCTACTACCTCGCCCCCCTCTGGCCCGACTCCGTGGCCCTCGCCGCCCTCCAGGCCCGCGCCCTCATCGACGCCGGCGACACCGACGAGGACGCCCTCGCCGCCATCGGCACCCGCAGCCGCGCCGACGCCGCCGCCAACCCCCACGCCCAGCTGCGCGGCCCCGTACCGCAGGGCGCGCACGAGGTCGCCCCGCTGCGCACCGGCGACTGCCCGCCGGTCGGGGACGGGGCCGCCGCGGTGGTCCTCGCCGCCGGCGACACCGCCCGCCGGCTGTGCGGCCGGCCGGCCTGGATCACCGGGATCGACCACCGGATCGAGGCCCACGGCCTGGGCCTGCGCGACCTCACCGACAGCCCGTCCACCCGGCTGGCCGCCGAGCGCGCGGGCGCCTTCGACCGCCCGGTGGACACCGCCGAACTGCACGCCCCGTTCAGCTCCCAGGAGGTCGTGCTCCGCAAGGCGCTGCGCCTTCACGACGGGGTCCGCGTCAACCCCTCCGGCGGCGCACTGGCCGCCAACCCGGTGATGGCCGCCGGCCTGATCCGCATCGGGGAGGCCGCCGCCCGCATCCACCGGGGCGAGTCCGACCGCGCCCTCGCCCACGCCACCTCCGGCCCCTGCCTCCAGCAGAACCTGGTCGCCGTCCTGGAAGGAGACCCGGCATGAGCAAGGAGCCCGTGGCCGTCGTCGGCATCGGCCAGACCAAGCACGTCGCCGCCCGCCACGACGTGTCCATCGCCGGACTCGTCCGCGAGGCCGCCCGCCGCGCGCTCGACGACGCGGGCCTCGACTGGGCGGACGTGGACGCCGTGGTCATCGGCAAGGCCCCCGACTTCTTCGAGGGGGTGATGATGCCGGAGCTCTACCTCGCCGACGCCCTCGGCGCGGTGGGCAAGCCCATGCTCCGCGTGCACACCGCCGGTTCGGTCGGCGGCTCCACCGCCCTGGTCGCGGCCAACCTCGTCGCCGCCCGGGTCCACCGCACCGTCCTCACCCTCGCCTTCGAGAAGCAGTCCGAGTCCAACGCCATGTGGGGCCTGTCCCTGCCGGTGCCCTTCCAGCAGCCCCTGCTGGCCGGCGCAGGCGGGTTCTTCGCCCCCCACGTCCGCGCCTACATGCGCCGCACCGGAGCCCCCGACACCGTCGGCTCGCTGGTCGCGTACAAGGACCGCCGCAACGCCCTCAAGAACCCGTACGCGCACCTGCACGAGCACGACATCACGCTGGAGAAGGTCCAGGCCTCCCCGATGCTGTGGGACCCCATCCGGTACTCGGAGACCTGCCCGTCCTCGGACGGGGCCTGCGCGATGGTCCTCACCGACCGGGCCGGCGCCGCCCGTTCGCCCCGGCCCCCGGCGTGGGTGCACGGCGGGGCCATGCGCAGCGAGCCCACCCTCTTCGCCGGCAAGGACTTCGTCTCCCCGCAGGCCGGCAAGGACTGCGCCGCCGACGTCTACCGGCAGGCCGGGATCACCGACCCGCGCCGCGAGATCGACGCGGTCGAGATGTACGTGCCCTTCTCCTGGTACGAGCCGATGTGGCTGGAGAACCTGGGCTTCGCCGCGGAGGGCGAGGGCTGGAAGCTCACCGAGGCCGGGGTGACCGCACTCGACGGGGACCTGCCGGTCAACCCCTCCGGCGGGGTGCTCTCCACCAACCCCATCGGCGCCTCCGGCATGATCCGCTTCGCCGAGGCCGCCCTCCAGGTGCGGGGCGCGGCCGGGGAACACCAGGTGCCCGGAGCCCGGCGGGCCCTGGGCCACGCGTACGGCGGCGGGGCCCAGTTCTTCGCGATGTGGCTGGTCGGGGCCGAACCGCCCGCCGGCTGAGCCGCCGGGGACGGCCGGCCGGTCCGCGCCCGGCCCCCGAGCCGCCGGGCGCGGGCGGCCCCGCCGGGCCTGCCGAGGCACCCTGTCGGGCACCCGGGTCCGTCGCTACCCTGGCCCCGGACGACGGACCCGGGAGGAGCAGGCACATGGCCGAGAGCACGATCTCGCAGTCCCCCGCAGGCTGGAGCAGGCACGGACTCGACCTCAGCGGCGCGCAGTGGCAGTCCGGCGGCCGGGGCGCGGGCGACGTCCAGATCGCCTTCGTGGAGGGCTTCATCGCCCTGCGCAGCAGCCGGCGGCCGGGCCGCCCCTCGCTGGTCTTCGCCCCCGACGGCTGGCGGGCCTTCGTCCTCGGCGCCCGCGCGGGCGGGTTCGACACCGACTGACACCGCGCCCCGGCCCCGGCGCGCTCCCCGGACCGCACCGGGGCCCGCGCCTTCCCCGAACGAGTGAGCCGCACACGGCGTGTGGGGTGAACCCGAACGCGTCACACGGAACCGGCGCGGCGGGTGCCGGCGGGGCGCCGACCCGCCCGCCGCCCGGCCCCGCAAGGCCCGCTCGGCATTCAACCGCCGGTGAAAAGATCCGATCAGTCCGTGACACTGGGCCACAACCGCGCGTGCGCGGGCGTACGCTGATGCCCCCGAACCGCCCTGGGGGGTACCAGCCATGACGGAACGCCAGCTCCGGATGCGGCGCACCATGTTCGAACGCGAGGCCGAACTCGCAGCCGTGGACGAGGCCCTGGGTGAACTCACCGAATCCGGGCCCGCGCCCGGCGGCGGCCTGCTCGCCTTCGCCGGCCCGGCCGGACTCGGCAAGACCACGCTCCTCGCCGAAGTGCGCCGCCGCGCGCACGCACTCGGCTGCACCGTGCTCTCCGCCCGCGGCGGCGAGCAGGAACAGGGCGTGGCCTTCCACGTGGCCAGGCAGCTGATACAGCCACAGCTGGCCGGCACGTCCCAGGGCGACCTGCGCGAGAACCTCGGCAGCTGGTACTCGATCATCGGCCCCGCCCTCGCCCTGTGCGCGGCCGGCGACGGCCCGCCGCCCGACCCCCAGGGTCTGCGCGACGGCCTCGACTGGCTGCTGACCGACCTCGCGGTCCAGCGCGCCCCGATGGTCCTCGTCCTCGACGACGCCCACTGGGCCGATCCCGAATCCCTCAGCTGGCTGGCCTCGTTCGCCCCGCGCGCCGAGCACCTCCCGCTGCTCCTCGTCGTCGCCTACCGGCCCGACGAACTCCCCAACCACGCCGAGACCTTCCGGGTGCTGCCCGGCCGGGTCGGGCAGCGGCCCATCGCCCTCGACCCGCTGACCCCCGACGCCGTCGGCCGCCTGGTCCGCGAGACCATCGGCGACGAGGCCGACGACGCCTTCTGCCGGGAGTGCTGGGCCGTCACCGCCGGCAACCCCTACCAGGCGGTCGAACTCGCCGCGAAGGTGCGCGACCGCGGTCTGACCCCCGACGAATCCGGCGCGCCCCTGCTGCGCGACCTGGCCGCCGCCCAGCGCGGCAGCGGCTTCATCACCCGGCTCGAACGGCTCGGCAGCTCCACCGTCCGGTTCGCCTGGGCCTGCGCCGTCCTCGGCATCGCCGTGCCCCAGGCACTCGCCGCCCGGGTGGCCGGGCTCGGCACCGAGGAGGCCGTGGACGCCACCGACCGGCTCCGCGAGGCCCGCATCCTCTCCGGCACCCTCAACGGCGACGGCACCCTGGAGTTCGAGCACCCGCTCATCGCCACCGCCGTCTACCGGGCCATTCCCGACGCCGTCCGCGTCGCCATGCACGGCCAGGCCGCCATGGCCGTGGTCGACGGCGGCTTCGGCGCCTCCGCGGCCGCCCGACACCTCCTGGAGACCCACCCCGACGGCGACGACCAGGTGGTCAAGCTGCTCCGCGAGTCGGCCCGGGAGCACCTGCGGGCCGGCGCCCCGGACGCCGCCCGCCGCCAGCTCGCCCGGGCCCTCCAGGAACCGCCCGCCTTCGAAGAGCGCGCCGCCGTCCTCTACGAGCTGGGCTGCGCCTCCCTGCTCACCGAACCCGCCAACACCGTCAACCACCTGCGGGCCGCCCTCGACGAGGCCGTGGACGACCCCGCCCTCCGGCAGGGCATCGTGATCCGCCTCGCCCAGGTCCTCGCCCACAGCAACCGGCACGGCGACGCCTCGGCCACCCTCGCCGCCGAGATCGCGGTCGCCACCGACGCCCGGTCCAAACTGCGCCTGCAGTCCGAGCAGTTCATGTGGGACGCCTTCCGCTCCGACGAACCCGACGCGCCCGCCCGGTCCCGGCGGCTGGCCCGCCTCGCGGACCACCTCTCCGGCCGCGACCTCACCGAGCGCTACATCATCGGCATGCGGGCCTGGGACGCCACCCTGCGCGGCGAACACGCCGACACCGTCCTGCACCACACCCGCCGGGCCCTCGGCGACGAGCTCAGCTGGGCCGACGCGGACCGCGGCTTCGAACTCCCGGTCGTCGTGGCCCTCACCTACATGTACTGCGACCGGCCCGGCCGCGCCGAGGAGCTCTTCGCCAAGGGCACCGCCGAACTCGAACGCCAGGGCTGGCGCGGCGCCCACCTGTCCTTCGCGTACAGCCTGCTCGGCTACATCCGCTTCCGCCGCGGACGGCTGATCGAGGCGGAGGACTACGCCCGCGCCGGGCTGCGCCTGGCCGAGCGCGTCGGCCGCAAGACCCCCGTCCACTGGTACGCCGTGACCATCCTGATCCAGGTGCTGCTCGGCCGGGGACGGGTGGACGACGCCTGGGAGCTGGCGCGCGAGCACCAGTTCGGCGAGCCCTTCCCGGCCGCGATGGTCTTCCCCGACTCGCAGACCGTGTACGCGGAACTGCTCCTGGCCCGCGGCGACCGCAAGGCCGCCATCGCCGAGCTGGAAGCGGTCGGCCGCAGGCTCACGCCCCGCGGCATCCAGAACCCGTCGTTCTGCCCCTGGCAGCTGCTCCTCGCCCAGGCCGAGGCCACCGACAACCCCGGCAAGGCCCGGACCCTCGCCGAGGACGCCGTCCGCCGGGCGCGGGCCTTCGGCGCCCCCTCCGCCATCGGCCAGGCCCTGCGGATGGCCGCCCCGGTGCTCGGGAAGGGACTGGACGAGGCCGTGGAGTGGCTGGCCTCCTCGCCCGCCGGATACGAGCTGGCCTGCGCCCAGGTCGCCCTGGGCATCGAACTGCGCCGTACCGGTCTGCTGCACGAGGCCCTGGAGACGGCCGTGGCCTGCGGGGCCGACGGCCTGGCGGTCACCGCCCGCGAGGCCCTGTCCGCGGTCGGTGCGCGGCCCCGGCCGCCGCTGTCCGGCGAGGGGGTGCTCACCGCCCGTGAGGAGCAGGCCGCCCGGCTCACCGTGGCCGGCGAGCCGGCCGTCAAGGTGGCCGCGGCCCTGTCCACGGACGAGTCCGAGGTGGCCCGCCTGCTGTCCGCGGTCTGCCGCAAGCTGGGCACGGACGTGGCGGGCCTCGCGGAGGTCCTTCCGGGGGCCTCCTCGTAGCCCGCAGCCCCCGGCAGCCCCCTCGGCTGCCGGGAGCGCCCGCGGCGCCGGGGGGGGGGGGGGGGGGGGAGGGGGGGGGGGGGGGGGGTGGGGGGGGGGGGGGGGGGAG
>NZ_JBVIDV010000001.1:162268-182412 GCF_055572195.1 Streptomyces sp. NPDC030809 | reverse complement strand
CGCGCGCCGGGCGTCCGCCACCCACTGGCCCAGCGGGAAGCCGGCCGGCAGCCCGCCGGGCCGCTCCGGCGTGTCCGGGGCCCGGCCCGGCAGCCCCCGGCCCGGCCGGGGTGGGGGCTGCCGAGGCCGCCCGGCTTCGCGCGGTGCCGCAGGTCGCGGGCCCGGGCGCCGGGAACCGCGCCCGGCCCCGTACCATGGCGGCATGTCCTTCCTCCGCCGCCGCAGCGCCGCCACACCCGCCGGCCCGGACTTCGACGTCCTGGCCATGGACCCGGGGGACTGGCCTGGGAATCTCGGGGCCGGCCTGCTTCCCGCACCCGACGGCAGCTGCCAGGGCGTCTTCCTGCGCTACGACCTGTTCGGCGGCCGCGGCCCCGCCATGATCATCGGCAACCTCCCCGAGGGCTCGCCGGCCCGGGACCTCGCCGACAAGGAGGTGCCCTTCGAGGTGGCCCAGCTCCTCATCGCCCTCGAGAACGAGGAAGAGGTCGAGGTCACCGGCACCGAGGACTGCCCGGTCATGCAGGGCGACAACCTCCTCATCGTGCGCAAGATCAAGCTCTCCGAGACCCGTATCTCCTGCGTCCAGTTCGACCGCAGCGACAACGTGCTCGTCACCATCGCCAGCTGGGACCGGCCGATCAGCGACGACCTCTACGCGCTGCTCAAGCCGCTCCCCGCCGAGCTCTTCCAGCAGGGCTGATCCGGGACCCGAGCGCTCAGGCGCCCGCGATGTCGTTCGCCGCGATGTAGCCGAACGTCATCGCGGGCCCGATGGTGGAACCCGCTCCCGCATAGCTGTGGCCCATGACGGCGGCGCTCGCGTTCCCCGCCGCGTACAGGCCGGGGATCACCGAGCCGTCCTCCCGCAGCGCCCGGGCCCGCTCGTCCGTCACGATGCCGCCCTTGGTCCCCAGGTCCCCCGGCACGATCCTGAAGGCGTAGAACGGCGGCGCCCAGACCGGTGCCAGGCAGGAGTTCGGGCCCACCGCCGGGTCCGTGTAGTAGTGGTCGTACGCCGTGTCCCCGCGGTGGAAATCGGGGTCGCTCCCGTTCCAGGCCTGCGCGTTGAACCGGTTGAGGGTGGCGCGGAAGGCCGCCGCCGGCACCCCGATCTGCGCCGCGAGCGCGTCCCAGGTCCACGCCTTCTTCACCGCGCCCGACGCGTACCAGGAGTCCGGGAAGGCCAGGGTCGGCAGCACGTCCTTGAACAGGTATTTGTTGCGGTAGTTCTGGTCCACCACCAGCCAGGCCGGGATGTGCGAGCCCGGCGCCCCCTTGTCCCGCTCGTACATCACGTGCACCACGTCGCTGTACGGCGCGGCCTCGTTGACGAACCGGGCCCCCGCCGCGTTCACCACCAGCCCGCCGGGCAGGGTGCGTTCGGCGAGGCAGAAGTACGGCTCGCCGGGGAGCGGGATGGACGGGCCCCACCACGCGTCCTCCATGAGGGCGAGCGCGGCCCCCGCCCGCTGCCCGGCCCGGATGCCGTCCCCGGTGTTCTCCTTGGCCCCCACCGACCACTGGGTGCCGATGGGCTGCTGCTGGTACGCGGCCCGCATCCCCGCGTCGTGCTCGAAGCCGCCCGAGCCGATCACGACCCCCTTGCGGGCCCGGACCACGCTCCGTACGCCGCCCTGCTCGACCACCACCCCCGTGACCGCCCCGCCCTCCCGGACCAGGTCCACCAGCGGGGTCTCCAACCACACCGGCACCCCGGCGCGCATCAGCCCGGCACGCAGTCCCGCGGCCAGCGCCTGCCCCATGGTGAGGGGCTTCTCCCCGCACAGGGCCGCCTTGGTGCCGCGGGCCAGGCACTCGGTGGACACCGCCAGGCCCTTGGCGCTCACGGCCGCCAGGGTCAGCCACTTGTAGTCCTGGCTGAAGACCACCATCCCGGCCGGCACCGGCATGTACGCCGGGTTCAGCCGGGCCAGTTCGGAGCCGAGGACGTTGCCGTCGAGCTGGTCGGGTTCGATGGAGCGGCCGCCGGGCAGGCCGCCGGGGAGGTCCGGGTAGTAGTCGCTGTAGCCCGCCATGAAGCGGAACTTCAGCGGGCTGTTGGCCATCACGAAGTCGAGCATCCGCGGCCCGTTCGCGAGGAACGCCGACCGGCGGGCGGCCGGCACGTCCGGGCCCACCACCGCCGCCAGGTACTGCTCGGCCTTCTGCGGGGTGTCCGGCACCCCGGCCGCCAGGATCACGCTGTTGTTGGGCAGCCAGATGCCGGCGCCCGAACGGGCCGCGGAACCGCCGAAGGTGCCGGCCTTCTCGACGACCACGCAGCTCAGGCCGCGTTTCGCGGCGGTCAGCGCGGCCGTCATCCCGGCGGCGCCGGAGCCGACCACGACGAGGTCGTACTCGCCGAGGACCGGGCCCTCCGCGGCCCGGGCGGCGGCCGCCGGCAGTCCGGCGGCCAGGGCGCCCGCGCCGGCCCCGGCGAGGACCGTACGGCGGGAGGGGTTGGATGGGCGGGCGGGGCGGGAGGCACGAGCGGACATGGGCAGGCTCCAGCGGTGGGGAGGAGAGGGCGTCCCGGGCATCTGATGCTGGGTCAGCAAGGTGTTCGCGGGATCATGTGATGTCAAGGCACGTGCGCGCCATCCGCGCCCCGCGGCCGGCCGCCCCCGACATGCGGAATCCCGTGGCGGGGGCCGATGCCTGGCCCGCCACGGGATTCCGGGACCCGTCTGCGCCTCCTCCGCCGGCTAGCGGGTGCCCACCGCCGCCCGCACCGCGCGCCGTGCCATGCCGCAGTCGTCGTGCAGCCTGCGCAGCAGCAGCCGCTGCTCCTCGCCGGAGGTCATCGGCGCCCCGGGGCCGCCGGCCCCCGCGAGCACCGGCGCCGACGCGTTCATCGAGCGCTGCACCGCCAGCTCGTACGTGCGGATCTCCCGGGTCAGCACCAGCATCAGGTTGACCAGGAAGGCGTCCCGCGCCACCGGGCCCGCGGCCTGCGCCAGCTGGCTGATCTGGCGCCGCGCCACCGGCGCGTCCCCGAGGACCGTCCACAGGGTGGCGAGGTCGTATCCGGGCAGGTACCAGCCGGTGTGCTCCCAGTCGAGCAGGACCGGGCCGGTCGGCGACAGCAGCAGGTTCGACAGCAGGGCGTCGCCGTGGTTGAACTGCCATTGGCTGCCGGGCTGCTTCGCCCCGGCCAGGGCCAGGCCGTGCAGCAGCTTCTGGAGGTCTCCCAGGTCCCGGTCGGTCAGCAGACCGAGCTCGTGGTACCGGGAGATGCGGGAGGCGTAGTCCAGGGGCCGGCCGAACAGCTCGGCCGGCGGCCGCCACTGGTTCACTCGGCAGACGGCCCCCAGAGCGGCCCGTACGTCCGCCCGCGGCGGTGCTTCGACCGGGTGCCGCTGCAGGGCAGCGACACGTCCGGGCATCCGTTCCACGACCAGCGTGCAGTTCTCGGGGTCCGCGGCGATGAGACGGGGAACCCTGACCGGCGGCCGGTGGCGGACGAACGCCCGGTATGCAGCTATTTCATGCCGGTACCGCTCGGCCCAGGCCGGCGAGTGGTCCAGTAGAACCTTGGCGACCGCGGTCGTCCGCCCGGTGGTGCCCACCAGCAGAACCGATCGCCCGCTGCGCCGCAGTACCTGGACGGGTGCGAACTCCGGACAGATCCGGTGCACCGAGGCGAGTGCCGTCCGCAGCTGGGCTCCCTGCGGTCCGGACAGGTCGAGTCTTCCGCTCAGCGGCTGCGGCGCGAGCCCGGGGGCCCGCCGGAGCCGGGCGGCGCCCTGCGCCGGGACCGGGCCGCGGCCGGGCTCCAAGTAGGGGCCGCCGCCCGCCTGGAAGGTGCGGTAGGGCCGTACGGGGGCGGACACGGAGGACGATGCTGCGTACATGGTTGATACGGATCCCTTCGTGCGCCGACGAGTTGCGTACGCCTTCCCGTCCCGGAACCGCGGACACCCTGGGGAGTGCCGCACGGCTGCCGTTCAACCGGACCACTCCGGCCGGTCGGCGACCGGGGCGGGGAGGCGCATTCCTACCTGACACCCGGGCGCGGGTGGCCTTCCACGTGGCGCCCCCTGGCGAAGCCTGGCGAATAGTCGCTCGGCATCTTCGAGGGGGTTACTGTCAACACAGCCGAGAACCTGGGGGCTTGACGTGAGCAGAGGACCCAACACCCGCCTGAACGACCTGTTCGGCCTGGCCGGCTGGTCGAAGGGCGAACTCGCACGGCTGGTCAACCGGCAGGCGGCGGCCATGGGCCACCACCAGCTGGCCACCGACACCTCGCGGGTGCGGCGCTGGATCGACATGGGGGAGACCCCGCGCGAACCGGTGCCGACGGTGCTGGCGGCTCTGTTCACCGAGCGGCTCGGCCGTGTCGTGACCATTGAGGACCTCGGGTTCGTACGGCAACGGCGCGCCACCAGAAAGCCGCAGGCGGGGGTGAAGGAGAACCCCGACGGGCTGCCCTGGGCGCCGGAACGGACGGCAGCGGTCCTCACCGAATTCACGGGAATGGACCTCATGCTCAACCGACGCGGACTGATGGGCGCGGGCGCCGCGCTCACCGCCGGATCGGCGCTCAGCAGTGCGATGCACGACTGGCTGCACACCGACCCGGCCCTCTCGTTGGACGCCCCTCGCCACTCCAACCCCCTGCACGCCGATCCGGCCGGAGCCGACCGCTACGAGGCGGCACCCATCGGCTCCCAGGAGATCGATGCCCTGGAACGGTCCGTGGAGGTCTTCCGCGCCTGGGACGCGTCCCGGGGCGGCGGCCTCCAGCGCAAGGCCGTCGTGGGCCAGCTGAACGAGGTGGGCGGCATGCTCGCCTACCGCCACCCCGACCACCTCCAGCGGCGCCTGTGGGGCGTCGCCGCCAACCTGGCCGTCCTCGCGGGCTGGATGTCGCACGACGTCGGCCTCGAACCGACCGCCCAGAAGTACTTCGTCATCGCGGCCCACGCGGCCCGCGAGGGCGGCGACCGGCCGCGGGCCGGCGAGGCGCTCTCCCGCGCCGCCCGCCAGATGGTCCACCTGGGCAAGCCGCACGAGGCCCTGGACCTGATGCAGCTGGCCCGGTCCGGGTCCGGGGAGGAGACCCTGCCGCGCACGCGGGCCATGCTGCACACCATCGAGGCCTGGGCGCAGGCCGCCCTGGGCAAGGGGCAGGCGATGCGGCGCACCCTCGGCGAGGCCGAGGACCTGTTCGTCTCGGACAAGGGCGACGTGCCGCCCCCCAGCTGGATGCAGCACTTCGACGAGGCCGACATGCACGGCATGCAGGCCCTGGCCTTCCGTACCCTCGCCGACCACGACCCCTCCGCCGCGCCGGTCGCGCAGCGGCACGCCCGCGAGGCCCTGCGGCTGCGCGCCGCCGGACACCAGCGCTCGCAGATCTTCGACTACATCTCGATGGCCTCGGCGTGCTTCATCGCCGACGACCCCGAGCAGGCGGACCGCTACGCGCGGCTGGCCCTGATGTCCATGGGCGAGACCTCCTCGCACCGGACCTGGGACCGGCTGCGCGAGATGTACCGGCTGACCGGCCAGTACGCGGGCTACGCGAAGATCGAGGACCTCCGCGAGGAGATCAAGCTCGCGCTGCCGAAGAGCCCGTCCCGCCGCCCGCGCGGCACGGAGATCTGACCGGGCCGACCGCTGGGAACACGAGGAACACAGGGAAAAGCACGCAACAGCCATCCCGGGACCGGGACGGCGGGGCGTCGTGCGCGCCGGAGGGGCCGGCGGTCAGCAGCCGACCCGCGCCACGAGCACGCACGCGTCGTCATCGCGGCCGGTCCCGCCGAACTCCTCGACCATGATGCGGACGCAGTCCTGCGCCGTACGCGCCTCGGTGAACCGGGGCGCGAGCGCCAGCAGCCGTTCCGTACCGTCCGTGTGCCCGAAGCCCGCGCTGCGTGCGGACAGCCCGTCCGTGTGCAGGACCAGGACGTCGCCCCCTTCGAGGCGCTCGTCGGTCTGCCCGTACGCGGCGCCCGAGGTGGCGCCGAGCAGCACGCCTTCGGGCCTGATCAGGGCCCGCCCCGTCCCTCCGCGGAACAACAGCGGTGCGGGGTGGCCCGCCTGCGCCCAGGACAGGGTGCGGGTCGCCGGATCGAAGCGGCAGCACACCGCACTGCCCAGGGCGGGCTGCACGGAGGTCTCCAGGAGCTGGTTGAGCCAGCCCATCAGCGGGCCGGGCTCGATGCCGGCCATCGCCATGCCCCGCAGGGCGCCCAGCATCATCGCCATGCCCGAGGTGGCCGCGACCCCGTGTCCGGTGAGGTCCCCGACGGTCAGCATCGAGCTGCCGTCCGGCAGTTCGAGTGCGTCGTACCAGTCCCCGCCGATCAGCGCGCTGCTGGCGGACGGCAGGTAGTGCGCGGCCAGGTCGAGCGCGCCGGTGCTGCCGTACGGGAAGCGCAGGGTGCCGCGCCAGGCGGGCAGCACCGCTTCCTGGAGCTCGACGGCCAGGCGGTGTTCGGTCCGGGCGATCTGCCGCTGCCGCTGGAGGGACTCTCCGGACTCGCGCACGGCCTGCTCGCTGCGGCGCAGTTCGCTCACGTCGCGGACCACGGCCCAGACGGAGGCGGTGCAGCCCTCGGCGTCGAGCACGGGTTCGCCGCGCATGTGCAGGGTGCGCAGGCCGCCGTCGGCGCGGGCGATGCGGAACTCCCCGTCGATGGGCTTCCCGTCCACGAGGCAGTCGGTCATCATGGCGGTGACCTTCGGCTGGTCCTCCGCGAACAGGGTGGACCAGAACTCGTCGAGGGTGAGCGGGCCGCTCTGCGGGTCCCGTCCGAAGATCTGGAACAGCTCCTCGGACCAGGTCACTTCGTCGGTCAGCAGGTTCCAGTCGGCGGTGCCCACCCGGCCCTGCTGGGGCTCGGCGTCCGGGGCCGGCGCGGCTCCGGGGCCGGCCGGGGCGGCGGGGGAGGGCTGGGCGGGGAGGACGGGCAGGCCGTCCTTCAGGCGTCCCAAGTGCTCGCCGAGGTCGTCGAGATGGTGGACGGCCAGGTCGCACAGGGCGCGCTGCCAGCGTCCGTGCGCGTCGTCGTCGTCCACCACGGTGTCCCGCCGGACCGCGTCCACCTCGCCGCGCAGCTGTCGGGTCTGCGTGATGAGCGCGTCCACCGGGCCGGGCTCGGACGGTTGTGCGGAGCGGTCCGCGGGCAGGGGGGACGGCATGGGGAACTCCGATACAGGCGCGTCGCGGCGGCTCTGAGGGAAGGGCCGGTAACGACTGTTGCACAGCCCGCGAGGGCCCGTAAGGTGTTTGGCAACATCCGTTACGGTGGTGCTTCTGGCATATGCCAAGGGCCTCTTGGGGTCCGTACGCTGTGCGAATGTTTCCGGCCACTCCCCGGAGCCGCCCGCTCCGCGCCTGCCCGGTGCGCTCCCCTTCCGGCGGCTCCGTCAGGTGACGGTGATGGGCACGGGGTGGATCTCGGCGGCCGGGTGGCCGCTGCGCTCGTGGATCCGCTGCACGGCCTCCGCCGACGGCGCCTCCGACAGGCAGTAGACGTGCCCGGAGACCGGGTCCGCCCACGCGCGCTCGAAGTGCACTCCCTCGTCCTTCTCTATGGCCAGGTCGGCTCGGTGGGCCGCGGCCAGCTGCTCGGTCGTGATGCCCTTCATGCCGGTGTGCACGTCCATGTACTTGCCCATGGCCGGTGCCACCTCCTCGCTCCGCGGGTGGGTTGCTCCTTCCATCGTGCGCCCGGCGGGCGCCGCGGGCCACCGGCCGGGAGGGGCGCCGGGCGGCGGCCGGAAACCGGCGCTCCGCGGGGTGCGGGGCGCGCGGGGGCGCCCGCTCAGGCGGTCGAGTACGCCCTGCCTGTCCGAATCGCTCCGTCCGGGGCGGTGCCCGGTCCGCCGAGCCGGTGCGCGGGGGGGCAGGCCGCCTGTTCCCGCATCCGCCGACGACTTCCGCCCGGTGCCGGAGGCTCGCTACCCTACGTGCCGGTAACCGACCGGGAGAGCCCCGGCGCAACGGCGGGGTGGGGCGGAGACGATGACGGTGCAGGGCCCGGACCAGGAGCGACGCAGCCACCGGGAGGACCGGACCGGGCTCGGGTCCGGCAGCGGGCACGGGGAGGCGGACGACGCCCGCGGGAAGGCGGACGGCGGCGCCGCCGGCACCGGCCGGCGCTCCTTCCTCACCGCACTGATCGCCGCCCCCACCCTGGCCCTCGCCACCCGGATCGGCGCCGACTCCCTCGCCCCGCAGGCCGCGCACGCCGTCGTGCCCTCGCTGCCGGCGCCCGCCGATCTCGTGGACCTGGGCGACCTGTTCATCATCGCCGGGGCGCCCACCGCCCACCTGCTCGTGCTCCGGGTGGAGGCCGACGGCGCCATCCGCTTCCGGCTGCCGCGCACCGAAGTCGGCCAGGGCATCACCACCGCCGTCGCCATGCTGATCGCGGAGGAACTCGACGCCCCGCTCTCCGACGTGCACATCGCCCTGGAGGACGCCCGGCCCGAACTGCTCTTCAACCAGCTCACCGGCAGCTCCAACTCCATCCGCTCGCTGTACGGGCCGGTCCGCCAGACCGCCGCCACCGCCCGGGCCCGGCTGGTCGCGGCCGCCGCCCGCACCTGGTCCCTGCCGGCCGGCTCCCTCACCACCCGCGCGGGCGCGGTCCACGCCCCGGACGGCCGCAGCGCCCCGTACGGCAGCCTGGCCGCGGCCGCCGCGGACCCCGGGCTGCCCGTCCTGCCCGCCGCCCCGAAACCGGCCTCCCGGCACACCCTCGTGGGGCGCCCGCAGAACCGCATCGACGCCCGCGCCATGGTCACCGGACGCCAGCAGTACACCCTGGACCTGGACGTGCCCGGGGCCAAGCCCTGCGTGCTGCGCCGCCCGCCGTCCGTCGGCGGCACCGTCCGGTCCGTGGCCAACGCGGACGCCGTACGGGCCATGCCCGGGGTCCTGGACGTGGTCACCGTCCCGACCGGGGTGGCGGTCGTCGCCGAGACCTTCGGCCAGGCCCTCGACGGCCGCGCGGCCCTGGAGGTCACCTGGGGGCCGGGGCCGGCGGACGCGCTCTCCGACGCCGGCATCCGCAGCAGGCTGCGCGCCGCGGCCCCGCCGCCGCTGGTCCCGCCGCTGCTCACCGCGTACGTGGACGCCGAGTTCGACTTCGCCTTCGTCAGCCACGCCCCGCTGGAGACCAACTGCGCGGTGGCCGACGTGCGCCCCGACCGCGCAGAGATCTGGGCGGGGCTCAAATCGCCGATCGTGGCCCAGCAGACCATCGCCGCCCGCCTCGGCCTGCCGGTGGACAAGGTCACCGTGCACGTGGTGCAGGCCGGCGGGTCCTTCGGGAGGCGGCTGTTCTTCGACGCCGCCCTGGAGGCCGCCCTCGTCTCCCAGGCCAGCGGGCGCCCCGTCCGGCTCATGTGGACCCGGGTGGACGACACGCGGCACGGCCGCATGCGGCCCGCCAGCCACCACCGCATCCGCGCCACCCACGCCCTGGGCCAGGTGCTCACCTTCGAACACCGGGTCGCCGCCGCGGAGACCGACTTCCGGCACGGCCTGGGCGAGATGCTCACCGCCACCGCCGCGAGCCTGCCCGCCGGCCTCGGCAACGCCACCTTCGCCCAGACCCTCTTCCTCACCACGGTCAAGTCCCCGTACCACTTCGGCCTCACCACGCAGACCCTCACCGAGGTGCCCACCGGCTTGCCCACCGCCTCCTGGCGCTCGGTGTACTCGGCCAACACGCGCGGCGCCGAGGAGATCGTCGTGGACGAGCTCGCCGCCCGGCTCGGCAAGGACCCCGTCGCCTTCCGGCGCGAGTTCCTCAAGACCGACGCCCAGCGCGCGGTCCTCGACAAGGTGGCGGCCGATGGGGAGTGGGGGCGGCCCCTGCCCGCCGGCTGCGCCCAGGGCATCGGCTTCCACGAGGAGTACGAGTCCCGCACCGCCTGCCTCGTCGAGATCGACACCCGCGACCCCGAGCACGTGCGCGTCACGAAGGCCGTCATCGCCGCGGACGTCGGCCGCGCGGTCAACCCGCGGGGCCTCGAAGCCCAGTTGCTCGGCGGGCTCACCGACGCGGTCTCCACCACCCTGCGGGCCGGCCTGCACATCGACAAGGGCCTTCCGCTGGAGGGCAGTTACAGCCAGTTCCACTACGCCCGCCAGCGCGACACCCCGACCGACGTGCGCATCTTCGTGATGCCCGCCACCGGGGAGCCCGGCGGCGCCGGTGAGCTCGGCGTGCCCGCCGCCGTCGGGGCGATCGCCAACGCCTACGCCAGGGCCACCGGCACGAAGCCGCGCAGCTTCCCCCTCGACTTCGACGTCGACTTCACCCCCTACCCGCGCTAGCCAGGAGTCCCCCGTGCCCTCGCACACCTTCACCGTCAACGGGCGCAGCGTCACCGTCGACGCCCCCGACGATCTGCCCCTGCTCTGGGTGCTGCGCGACCTGCTGGGGATCCGCGGGCCCAAGTACGGCTGCGGAGTCGACGTCTGCAAGGCCTGCACCAGCCACCTCGACGGCGCGGCCGTCCGGCCCTGCGTGGTCCCCGTCCGCGAGGCCGCCGGCCGGGAGGTCACCACCATCGAGGGGCTCGCCGACGGCGAGGACCTGCACCCCGTGCAGGAAGCCTGGCTGGAGCAGGACGTGGCCCAGTGCGGCTTCTGCCAGCCGGGCCAGATCATGGCCGCGGTGGACCTGCTCAAGCGGACCACGGAGCCCACGGACGCCGACCTCGACGCGATCGCCAACATCTGCCGCTGCGGCACGTACTTCCGCATCCGGGAGGCGATCCGCAGCGCGGCCGCGAAGATGCGCTGAACCGGCCGGAGGGGGCCCGGTGCTCCCCCGTTGGAACTCGAACACCGGGCCCCCGCCGCTCATGTCGCCGGACCGAGACGGGTGTGCGGCGGGTGCACTCGGTGCAGCCGTCCCCGCCGCTCTCGGCCCGGCACGCACCAACCTAGGCGCGGGACGTCCGCGGCACAGGATTCCTCCTGCCCAGTGGGACGGGGGAGACGGGTACCACAGCGCACAGTCTCCGCAGGGTGGTTGAATCCCGGGAGTCGAGGCGAGGGGGCGCACCCCTCCGTGCTGAAGGGAGCGGGCCATCTCGCACCACCCGGCCGCCGGCGCCCCAGCCGCCGCAGCGTCCGCGGACTCCCCGTGGGCCCGCTCCGATCTCGTGCTCAAGGCCCACCGCCTCGCCCTGACCGGCGGTTCCGAAGCCCTGCTGCGCTGGCTGGCGGGCCGCACCGGCGCCTGGACCGGGCTGGCCGGCCCGGACGGCGGGGTGCTGGCGGCGGCCCCCGGCCCGCCCACCGCCGCGGCGGCCGGACTGCTGGCCCGGGGCACCGCCGAGCTGTGCGCGCGGGGGTTCCGCTCGGCCGTGCTCGACGGTCCCGCAGCCACCCTCGTGCTCGTCGCCCTCGACGAGCCGGGGGCGGGCCGGGCGGCCGCTCCGGGCCGCGTGCTGGCCGCCGTGGCCCCGCGCCCCTGCCCGCCGGAGCTCTCCTCGCTGCTCGCGGACGCCGCCGTACCCCTGGCCCTGGTGCTGCGGGCCGAGGAGGCCGACCGCCGGCACGAGCAGGCGGCCCTGGCCGAGTCCCGGGCCCGCGAGGCCGTCCTCCACCTGCTGATGAACGGCAGGCTGTCCACCGCCCGCCAGGTCGCCGAGACGCTCACCCCCGGCCTGCCGGACCCGCTGCGCATGTACGTCGTCGAATGCCCGGCGGGGCAGCGCGCCCGGCTCGCCCGGACCTGCGCGGAGCTCACCCGCGGCCGCGCCTGGATCGTGCCCTGCCCCGTCTACGTACGCCACCTCATCGTGTTCGTACCGGCCGGGACGCCCCGGCCGGGGGACGGGCCGGACCCGCTGGCCGGGGCCCTGGCGGCAGCCGCCCCCGAATGCACCGTCGGGGTCAGCGAGGAGAGCACCCTGCACGAGGCCCGCGAGGCCTACGGGCAGGCCTTCCACGCCCTGGCCGTGGCGCGCGGCCGCGCGGACCGGTACGCCCGCTTCGGCGTCGGTCCCGAACTCGCCCTGGCCGCGCATCCGGCGGGCGCGGGCTGGGCCGCGGAACTGCTCGCACCGCTCCACGCGCACCGGCCGCGCCGGCCGCAGGACCCCGGCGGCCAGGAGCTGCGCGCCACCGCCCACGCCTGGCTGGACTTCACCTCGCACGCCACCCGGCTGCTCAAACTGCACCGCAACACGCTCGCCGGCCGGCTGCGGCACATCGAAGGGCTCCTCGGCCTGGACCTGTCCGCGCTCGCCGACCAGTCCGCCCTGTCGCTCGCCCTGCGGCTCACCCCGGGCGGCCGTACGGAACCGGACCCGGGGGCCGCCGCAGCGGCCACGCTCGACGAGGTGCTCGGCCACCCCTCCGTGGTCCGGTGGGCCCGCCGCCAGCTCCGCCCGCTGTCCTCGGCCGACGCCCCGCCCGGAGCGCGGGAGACGCTGCGGACCTGGCTGGACCACGGGGCCCGGCTCGCGCCCACCGCGGCGGCGCTCGGGCTCTCCGTACCGGGTGCGCGCAAGCGGCTCACCCGGCTGGAGGTCCTGCTGGAACGGTCCCTGCTCCAGTCGCCCAGCGCCCGGTACGACCTGTGGATCGCCCACCGGGCCGAGGAGCTGTCGGCCGTTGCGTGTGTCACGGCAGAACAAAAGGGGTGAATGCGTCGATCATGCCCCAATGAGGCGTATCCATCCGAAGCGCGTCCTCGTCGGCGAGCCGCTCGACACGGCGCGCCTGGGCGAGACCCTGCTCCCCAAACGGCTCGCACTGCCGATCTTCTGCAGCGACCCCCTCTCCTCCGTGGCCTACGCCACCGAGGAGATCCTGCTCATCCTCGCCCTCGGCGGGGTCACCCTCCTGCACCTGACCTGGTACGCGGCGGCCGCCATCGTCTTCCTGCTCGTCGTGGTCATCGCCTCCTACCGGCAGACCTGCCACGCCTACCCGGGCGGCGGCGGCGCGTACGTCGTCAGCTCCGAGAACCTCGGCCCGACCGCCGCCCTCACCGCGGCCAGCGCCCTGCTCGTCGACTACGTCCTGACCGTCGCGGTCTCCGTGGTCTCCGGGGTGTCCGCCATCACCTCGGCCGTCCCCGCCCTCCACGAGCACCAAGTCGCCCTCTCCGTCGGCTTCGTGGCGCTCCTCACGGTGATGAACCTGCGCGGGGTGCGCGAGTCGGGCCGCGTCTTCGCGGTCCCCACCTACGGGTTCATCCTCGTCATCTACCTCATGTTCGCGTGGGCCGCCGTACGCCTTGCCACCGGCGGCACGATCCGCGCGGAATCCGCCGACCTGCCCGTGCACGCCGAAGGCAGCTTCGCCGGCCTGGCCCTGGTGCTGCTCGCCCTCCGGGCCTTCGCCTCCGGCTGCACGGCCCTCACCGGCGTGGAGGCGATCAGCAACGGCGTGCCCGCCTTCCGCCGCCCCAAGGCCCGCAACGCCGCCAACACCCTCGCCATCATGGGCCTCTTGTCGGTCACCATGTTCATGGGCATCACGGTCCTCGCCCTCGTGTCGAAGGTGCACGTCGCCGAGAGCCCCGTCGATCTCGGCCTGCCCGCGGACGCAGCCACCTCCACCGCACTCGCCCAGATCGGACGGGCCACCTTCGGCGACTGGCACGCCCTGTTCTACGTGCTCCAGGCGGTCACCGCGGGAGTGCTGATCCTCGCCGCGAACACCGCCTTCAACGGCTTCCCGATGCTCGCCTCGATCCTCGCCAAGGACCGCTACGCGCCCCGCCAGCTCTACAACCGGGGCGACCGGCTCGTCTACTCCAACGGAGTGGTGCTGCTCGCCCTCGCCGCCATCGGCCTCATCGTCGCCTTCGACGCCGAGCTCACCCGCCTGATCCAGCTCTACATCATCGGGGTGTTCGTCTCCTTCACCCTCTCCCAGGCGGGCATGGTGCGGCACTGGCGCCGGGAACTCGCCTCGCCCGCCACCCCCGCCGAGGGCCGCCGCCACATCCACCGGGCCATGGCCATCAACGCGGTCGGCGCGGCGATGACCGCCCTGGTCCTGGTCATCGTGCTGATCACCAAGTTCACGCACGGGGCCTGGCTCGTGGTGATCGCCATGCCGCTCCTCTTCCTCGGCATGAAGGGGGTCCGCAGGCACTACGACCAGGTGGCCCGGGAGGTGGCGCCGGCCGCAGGGGCCACGCCGCACCGGCCCGCCCGGCACCACGTGGTCGTGCTGGTCTCGGCGGTCCACGCCCCCACCCTCAAGGCCCTCGGCTTCGCCCAGGCCCTGCGGCCCGACACCCTGACCGCCCTCACCGTCGCGGCCGACGAGGACGCCGAACGGCTGCGCGCCGACTGGGCGGTGTGGGACCTCGACGTTCCGCTGAAGATCCTGCACTCGCCCTACCGCGAGGTCGTCGGCCCGATCCTCGCCCACGTACAGGAGCTCACCGCCGAGGACCCCGGCGGGATGGTCTCCGTGGTCATCCCCGAATACGTCGTCGGCCACTGGTGGGAGCAGCCGCTCCACAACCAGAACGCCCTGCGGCTCAAGGCCCGGCTGCTGTTCACCCCGGGGGTCGCCGTCATCGACGTCCCCTATCTCCTCGCATCCGCGCGCAACTAGGGCCTGTTCTGGGTTCGGATCATGGTGTGCTGATTCGCCGCGCGAGGCATTCGTGGCCTGGTGGAAGTCCGGTGTGGCGCGCGGCGATCCGACCGATGGCTGAGGGGAGTTGATCGAACCGTCCCTGCCGGTGGGTCAGCGTTGGGCCGGATCCCGGCCTGCGCCGGCAGTTCGCCAGTCGGCCGGGGCCGCTGAGGCCGGTGCGTCTGCGCGGGCCGTCTCGGTGGGTGGGGCCGCTGAGGTCGCCGCGGTGGCGCAGACGGGGCGGGTCCGGGCGGCGTAGGAGCGTGCGGCCGCGAGGAGGGCGAAGCCCAGGCCGCCGAAGGCCATTCCACCGAAAGCTGCCAGCCAGAGAGTCCCGGAGAGGGTGGCGCCGAGATCCGTGTCGAGTTTGGGGGCCGGCAACACTCCGAGGGCGGCGAGCGGAGCGTAGATCACCAGGAGGACCCCGTACACCGACAGACCGAACGCGGTCAGCCAGGCCGGGATCAAGGGCAGCAGACGTGGTACACGGCGCCCGGACAGGATAAGCGTCCAGGGGGGAAACACTTGCCCCCACGGGTACATCAGCCCGGTCAGGAGAAAGAATCCGAGTCCCGCGGCCAGCACAGTGACATCGATGCCCACCTCGGCGAGCGCCTTCGCCACCTCCGATCCGCCGGAGTTCGACTCCTTCCACTTCTCGGCCGTGATGCCGAGCGCGTCACCGCCCAGCGTCCAGATGGTCTTTACTCCGGCCCACGGCAGCATCCCGCACATCAGCAGGTAGGCCAGCCTCCTGGTACGTGGGGAGGCGGTCGAGGCGCCGGGATGGACAAGCGGGGCATCATGGCCGCCCGTGTGCTTCTGCCCGCAGCGCGGGCAGGCACCAGCCAGCCGTCGGCGGTACGACAGAGCGACGAGGACGAGGAGAGCAGTGAGGGCCGAACTCAGCAGCACATGGGCCAGGCCGGTGGCGCTCTCCAGCCCTGAACCGGAGGCCAGGGCAACGAAGTAGCCCGGCAGGCCCGTCGCGCCCATCGCCAACACCGGGGTGGCCAGGACGAGCGCACCCCCGATCGCCATCCGGCCAGGCTGGGCCACCCGTCGCCTGGTGGCCCAGGAGGCGACACCGGCGGCAATGGCCAGGCCGGCCAGGATCAGCTGGGCGATCGGCGAGTAGGGGGTGTGCAGGGTGAAGGGCACCGTGGTTCCCGTCACGGTCCAGGTGGCCTCGACGATGGCGTACACCGCGCAACAAGTCACAGCGGCGGCAGGCGCCCACTCGGGCCAACGCCGCGACCAGCCGGGTGTCGGGGCGAGGGGTGCTGTCCCCTCATGTGTCCGTGTCCTTGCAGGGATAGTCACCGTGACCTCCGGCTTCCGCGATCCTGACAATTCATGCTCTGCCGGGTCGGTTTCCGGTCGCGTCAGCCCTACGGACCATTCCCCTCCCCCGCGCGGGGGAGGGGGCGGCTCGGTGGTCTACATACTGGACAGGTGGCGCCGAACTTCGACGGCATCTCACGCCACTCCCACTCATCGTCCGTCAGTTCCGTACGCGCCATACCGGGCTTCCACCAGCCCAGGACAACCACCGGAGAGGCATCCCGCATCTTGATCACTACGCGAGACAGGGCCTGGTTCAGAGAGGTGGCGATTTGTCACCCTCAGACGGGCCGAAATGCCTCACCTTCCCTACCGCGGGCCTGAGTTATGATCACGCCGTGATGACGAGAAGGTCACGTTCCGGCACCCCGGGCAGCCGCGTCGCGGCCGCCCTGCGGGGTTCGGCCATGGCCGTACTCGTCCTGCTGGCCCTGCTGTTCACCCACGCCGCCGCCCCCGACTCGGCGCCGGCCCACCTCACCGCGGTGGCAGCCGCGCCCGCCGGGCACGCGCCGCACGCCCCCGGACCGCACGGGGGCCACGGCTCCGCGCACAGCGTCGAGGCGTGCGCCATGGGCAAGCCCCAGCCCGGCCCGCAGGCGCCGCAGCCCCTGCGCTCGGAACTCGGCTCGGCCGCCGCGGACGGCACGCCCGCGGTGGCCGCCCGGCCGGCCCTCGTGCCCGCGGCCACGGGCGGCTTCGTCGTCGCGATACCGCATGCGGCCCAATCGGCGGTGCTGCGCCTGTAGGCGGGCGGGCTGCGGGTCCGGACGACGGACCCGGTCCGGGGCCCGCGGTCCCCGGTGTCCCGACCTGCCGAGGGGCCTTGGTGCCCCCGTGCGCCGGCCGGTATGCACCGGGCGTCCGGTGGCCGGTGCGCCTGTTCGCGGAGTGCCGTCCGCCCGGGGTCCGACTCCCGGTGCGGGCCGGTCTTCCGCCGCGGTGTGATCCTCGCGCTCCGATCCGGGCGGTCCGATCCGGGCCGGGCCGGTGCACGGGGCCGGTACTCGCGTCCGGTGTGAGCCGGCGGACCGTGTGCGGTCCGATCCGGCGCCGGTGGGCCGCCGCGTCTCGCCTCCCGGCCGGACCTCCGTACGGGACCCCGCCGCGGTGGACGCCTGCGTACCGGCGCTCCGTCCCCGACCTCGGTGCGCGACCTCCGTACCGGACTCCTCCGCGGGTCCGTGCGTGAGCTCCGCACCGGACTCCTCCGCGGGTCCGTGCGCGACCTCCGTACCGGACTCCTCCGCGCGCGTCCGTGGGTGATCTCCGTGCGGGGTCCGGGCGGGACGTCCGTACCGGAGCCTCCGTGCGGGGTCCCTGCGTACCGGACCGCTCCCCGCCGGGCCCTCCGTCCGCACCGTGACCAGGGGAACCCGCCCCGCGCCCGCGGCGGCGGTGTCCGCCGTGCCCCGTCGCCCCGGCGGCCGACCGGTCACCGCGGTGCCGCGCACCCGCAGCCTCCGTCTCCGCAACCGCAGCCGCCGTACCGCATCCGCACGCTTCCGTTCCGATCCGAGAGCGAGACCATGCACTCTCCGACCACCAGCGGCACCGCCCCCGGCGGGGCCACCCTCGCCGGACTCGTCGGCAACACCCCCGTCCTGCGCGTCTCCCGCCCCTTCACCGGCGGGGACCGCGGGTTCTGGGCCAAGCTCGAAGGCTTCAACCCCGGCGGCATCAAGGACCGTCCGGGCCTGCACATGGTGGAGCGCGCCCGCGACCGCGGGGACCTGCGGCCCGGGGGCCCCATCGTCGAGTCCACCAGCGGCACCCTCGGCCTCGGGCTCGCCCTCGCCGGGATGGTCCACGGGCACCCGGTCACCCTCGTCACCGACCCCGGGCTCGAACCCTCCATGGTCCGCCTGCTCACCGCGCACGGCGCCCGCATCGACACCGTCCCCGAGCCGCACCCCACCGGCGGGTGGCAGCAGGCCCGCCGGGACCGCGTGGCCGAGCTGCTCGCGCAGGACCCCCGCGCCTGGTGCCCCGACCAGTACGGGAACCCCGACAACGTCTCCGCCTACACCTCGCTCGCCCTCGAACTCGCCGGGCAGCTCGGCCACATCGACATCCTCGTGTGCAGCGTGGGCACCGGCGGCCATTCCGCCGGGGTGTCCCGGGTGCTGCGCCAGCTCCAGCCGGGGCTGCGGCTGGTGGGCGTGGACACCGTCGGCTCGACGATCTTCGGGCAGCCCGCCCGGCCCCGGCTGATGCGCGGCCTCGGATCCAGCATCCACCCGCGCAACGTCGCGTACCCGGACTTCTCCGAGGTGCACTGGGTCGCCCCCGCCGAATCCGTGTGGGCCTGCCGCCGGCTCGCCGCCTCGCACTACGCCACCGGCGGGTGGAGCGTGGGCGCCGTGGCCCTCGTCGCCGGGTGGCTGGCCCGGACCCGGCCCCGCGCCACCCGGATCGCCGCGATCTTCCCCGACGGGCCGCAGCGCTACCTGGACACCGTGTACGACGACGCCTGGTGCGAGCGGCACGGGCTGCTGGGCGGCGAGCCCGCCGCCGGTCCGGACGAGATCGCCCACCCCGGGGAGCGCGAGGTCACGCGGTGGACCCGCTGCGCCCGCGTGGTGGACCCGATCGGGCGCGGCGGGACGGCGCCGGAAGCTGCCGCGGGGGCGGCGGCGGATGGTGCGGCCGGGGCTGCGGGGGCGGCGGCCCCGGCGGGAGGTGGGCTCCGATGACCTCCGCGCTCGCGCAGTTCCGCTCGTACGACCGCAGCGTGCGGCTGCTGATGGTCAACCAGTTCACGATCAACCTCGGCTTCTACATGCTCATGCCGTACCTGGCGCAGCACCTGGCCGGGGGGCTCGGTCTGGCCGGCTGGCTCGTCGGACTGGTCCTGGGCGTACGGAACTTCAGCCAGCAGGGCATGTTCCTGATCGGCGGCACCCTCGCCGACCGGCTCGGCTACAAGCCGCTGATCGTGGCGGGGCTGCTGCTGCGCACGGCCGGGTTCGCCACCCTCGGGCTGGCCGGCTCGGTGCCCGCCCTGATCGCCGGCTCGGCCGCCACCGGGTTCGCGGGGGCGCTGTTCAACCCGGCCGTACGGGCGTACCTCGCGCAGGACGCGGGGGAGCGCCGGATCGAGGCCTTCGCCCTGTTCAACGCCTTCTACCAGGCGGGCATCCTGCTCGGACCGCTCGTCGGCATGGTCCTGTCGGGGGCCGGGTTCCGGTCGACCTGCCTGGTGGCCGCGGGGGTGTTCGCGGTGCTGGGCCTGGTCCAGCTCCGTGCGCTGCCCGCCCGGCGGGGCGAGACCGGGGGCGGGCCGCGGCAGGGGGTGCTCGCCGAGTGGCGCGGGATCCTCGCCAACCGGCGGTTCCTCGTCTTCGCCCTCGCGATGAGCGGCTCGTACGTGCTCTCCTTCCAGGTCTACCTGGCGCTGCCGCTGGAGGCGCGGCGGGTGGGCGGGCCGGGGGCGGCCGGGACCGTCGCGACCGCGGCGCTGTTCGTGGCCTCGGGGCTGAGTACGGTGCTGTTCCAGACCCGGGTCACCGCGTGGTGCCGGGCCCGGCTGCGGCCGGACCGGGCCCTGGCGGGCGGAGTGCTCTGCATGGCGGCCGCCTTCCTGCCGCTGCTCGCGGCGGGCGCGGTGCCGGTGCCGGCGGGGGGCGGGGCGGGGCGCTGGGTCCTGGCGGTCCTGCCGCCCGCGCTGTCGGCGCTGCTGCTGGCGCTGGGCACGATGGTGGCCTATCCGTTCGAGATGGACCGGATCGTGCGGCTGGCCGGGGAGCGGTTGGTGGCGACGCATTACGGGCTCTACAACACGGTGTGCGGGGTCGGGATCACGCTGGGGAACCTGCTGACCGGGGCGGCCCTCGATGCCGCTCGCGCGGCGGGGCTGTCGGCTGTGCCGTGGCTGGCGCTTGCCCTGCTGGGGCTGGTGTGTGCGTGGGCCCTGCGGCCGGGGCCCCTGGGGCTCCGCCCCAGACCCCGCTCCTCAATCGCCGGAGGGGCTTGATTTCGCCGGGGCGATCCTGAGCCGGGGCGGCGTTCCGGGCGAAGCGAAACCCAGCCCCTCCGGCGTTGAGGTGCGGGTCTGAGCGGAGCGAACTCAGCCCCTCCGGCGTTTGAGGAGCGGGTCCGGGCGGAGCCCGGTGCCCGGCGCCAGCCGGGTTGCCGGGGGGGGGGGGGGGGGAGGGGGGGGGGGGGGAAAAAAGGCAAAAAGAGAGATAGAGCGAAACCACGAACA
>NZ_JBVIDV010000001.1:0-162258 GCF_055572195.1 Streptomyces sp. NPDC030809 | reverse complement strand
GGGGGGGGGGGGGGCGTGTGGCAGGGAGAATCCCGTTGCCCGGCGCCAGCCGGGTTGCCTTGGGGCTCCGCCCCAAACCCCGCGCCTCAAACGCCGGCGAGGCTGGACTTTGCCCCCGCCCGGTGGGCAGCCGCGGGCCGTCGTGTCGGGGCTCCGCCCCGAACCCCGCTCCTCAAGCGCCGGAGGGGCTGGGTTTGCCCCCGCCCGGTGGGCCGGCGCGGCCCGTTGTGTCGGGGCTCCGCCCCGAACCCCGCTCCTCAAGTGCCGGAGGGGCTGGGTTTGGCCCGCTCCGTGGGCCGCCCCGCGCCGGAGGGGCTGGACTGTGCGCGGGGGCGGATTGCCCGGTGGGTCAGGGGGTGGTGCGGGCCGCGTGGATGAAGGATTCGATGAGGGCGGGGTCCTTGATGCCGCGCGCGCTCTCGACGCCGCTGGAGACGTCCACGCCCCACGGCGCAACCGCGCGCACCGCCTCGGCGACGTTGGCCGGCGTCAGGCCGCCCGCCAGGAGCCAGCGCCCCGCGGGGGCGGTGAAGTCCGGGGAGCCCCAGTTCCACGGCTTGCCCGAGCCGGGGTCGGGGGCGTCGAGGAGCAGCAGGTCCTCGCCGAACCCGCCGCATTCCAGGGGCAGTCCCGTGGTGGCCGTGGCCCGCAGCAGCGTGCGGCCCGGCCGGCGCAGCGCCGCGTAGTACTCGGGGCCCTCGTCACCGTGCAGCTGCACGGCCCGCACCCCGCTCTCCTCCGTGAGCGCGCGCACCTCGTCCAGCGGCTGCCCGCGGAAGACGCCCACGGTCAGCACGTGCTCGGGGACCCGCTTCGCGAGCCGCCGCGCGGTGGCGGCGTCGACCAGCCGGGGGCTGGCGGCGAAGACGAAGCCGACGGCGTCGGCCCCGGCCCGCACGGCGGTGTCCACGTCCCGCTCGGTCCGCAGCCCGCAGATCTTGATGAACAGCTCACTCATGGGGCCAGTCAACCACCCGGGACGGGTCCGGCGGGCCCCGCGTTCGAGGGGCGGGACACCGGGCCGGCGGACGGGGCGGCGGACTGCGGTCCTCCGATCGGTTAACGTGCACGGTGAGTGCCACTGCAAGCGCAGTGGCCTCGGCCCTCCTCCGTACGTCCCATCCCCGAGAGGTCCCCATGCGCCACAATCCGGGCCGCCGTGCCGCGCTCCTCGACGCGGCGATCGAGGTGCTCGCACGGGAGGGCTCCCGCGGGCTCACCCTGCGTGCGGTGGACTCCGAGGCCGGGGTGCCCACCGGAACCGCCTCGAACTACTTCGCCAACCGCGCACAGATGCTCGCCCAGGTGCTGCACCGCACCCGCGAGCGGCTCGTGCCCGACCCGGCGGAGCTGGCCGGCCCCCTCGACACCGGCGCCCTGCTCCGCGGCCTCCTCGCGCGGATGCGCCGGGAGCGGAGCGTCCACATCGCCATGCTGGAGCTGCGCCTCGAAGCCACCCGCCGACCCGAACTCCAGGCCGAGCTGACCGCGTTCCTCCGCCTGGAGCTGGAGGCGAACATCCGGTTCCACCTCGACAGCGGGCTGCCCGGCGAGCGCACCGGGGTGGTCCTCCTGTACCTCGCGATGCTCGGCCTGATCGTGGACGACCTGACCGCTCCCGGCATCCTCGACGCGTACCCCGCGGAGGAGCTGATCGACGCCCTGGTGGCCCGCGTCCTGACGCCCCCCGCGGAGGGCTGAGCCCGCGGGCCGGACCGGCCCCCCGTAAGGTGGCCCCGTCGGGCAGGAGGGCTTGCGGGGGAGGCGCGACATGCCGGAGAACGCATCCGGGACGGACGGGACGGACGGGACGGACGGGACGGACGGGAGGGGCGGAACCGCCGGGAGCGCGGGGCTCGTGCTGGTGCGGCTCGCGGCGGAGCACGCCGCGGCGGTGCTCGCCTTCGAGCGCGAGAACCGGGCCTGGTTCGCCCGCTCGGTGCCCGACCGCGGCGACGCCTACTTCGCGGACTACACCCCGCGCCACGAGGCCCTCCTCGCCGAACAGGCCACCGGACTCTGCCACTTCCACGTCCTGCTCGGCCCCGGCGGCGCCGTCCTCGGCCGGGTCAACCTCGTGGACGTCACCGACGGGAACGCCGAACTCGGCTACCGCATCGCCGAACGCGCCGCCGGCCGCGGCCTGGCCACGGCCGCCGTCCGGCTCGTCTGCCGGCGCGCGTACGAGGAGTACGGCCTGACCGGGCTCACGGCCCTGGTGGCGACGGACAATCCGGCCTCCGCGGCCGTGCTGCGGCGCACCGGCTTCCGGGCCGCCGGACCGGCCGACGTCGGGGGCGCGCCCGGCCTGCGGTACGTACGCCCGCTCGGTCCGCACGACGCGCCGGGACCGGGGTGCGCCGGCGCGGAACTTCATCTTCCGCGCATCGAGCATTAGATGATCTTACGGTCGGGTGCACGCGAGTCCGCTGGTCAGGCGGCACCGGAAGGACTTTGATGGCAGGTGACGTCCGGTCGTACCGGCGTGGCAGGTCTGTCCCGTTCGTTCGCATCAGGGGGAGTACTGATGGACATCGACACCGACACCGACCACTCCACGAAGGACTCCGCTCCCACCCTCATCGGCTCCGTGCAGCGCGCCCTGCGGCTCGTGGAGGCCCTGCACGCCGAAGGCCCGGCCACCGCCAAGCGCCTGTCCCGGCTCACCGGGATCCCGCTGCCCACCACCTACCACCTGCTGAGGACCCTCACCCACGAGGGTTACGTCCGCCGCGAGCAGGGCGCGTTCCGCCTGGTCGCCGGCCTCCCGCTCGCCTCCTGAACCCCCGGCCGCCCCAGCCGCCCGCTACCGCCGCGCCGCCCACGGCTCGGCCCACCGCATGCCGAGCGCATCGAGCTCCGCCACCCGCTCCGGGCTCAACCGGGCGGCCCTGCTGCGGGCGTTGGCGATCCACGCACCCAGCCGGAACGCCTCCCCGCCGACCGTCTCCACATGCGTGCGCGGCACCCGCAGGTGCCCCTCGCGTTCCGCGAACTGCCGGGCCGCCGCGAGGTTCGCCGCCCACTTCTCCGGGTGCGGCACCCGCGGCGGCGGCCGTTCCTCCTCGCTCGCCGGGCCGATGCCCAGCATGTGCCGCAGCAGCCACTGCCGGGCGGGCCCCAGATCCTCCCAGCCCAGCCGCTGGGCCTGCACCCAGGCCCCGAGGTCCTCGCCCTGCACCACGCTCTCCCCGGCGGCCTGCGGCACCCGCCCGCCGGCCTCGGTGTGCAGCCGCACCAGGCGGAAGCAGCGCTGCCAGGAGATCGGCCAGTCCGGGCACCAGCCCGCGTCGATCGCCTCCAGGGCCTGCCGCCGCTCCTCGGACAGCGCCCCCGGGGACTCCGGGTCGCGGCGGGCGGCCGCCCGGTTGTTCTTCAGCCACACCCCGAGCGGGTAGCCGTGCCAGGTCGTGTCGAGCGGTGCCAGCAGGTGGCCGTGCTCGGCGGCCCAGGCCCGCGCGGCGGCCAGGCCCTCCTCGAAGGCCACGTCGAAGTGCGACCAGACCATCCCCAGCGCGTCCAGCCGCGCCACCCGCTCCGTCGAGAGCCGGCCGGTCTTGTGCGCGCGCCGGGCGTCCGCCACCCACTGGCCCAGCGGGAAGCCGGCCGGCAGCCCGGCCGGGGCCGAGGGGCCCTCCGGCGTCCGGTACCCGAACGGCACCCGCAGGTCCCCGTATTCCACGGCGTACCAGGCCGCGGCCGCCAGCCCCCGGTTCCAGTGCGTGGTCTCCGGGCTCAGGATGCGCAGGTTGATGAACGCGGCCAGCGCCGCCGGGTCCCGCGGCACCGAGAACTTCAGCAGCTCGCGCGCCGGCCCGCTGAGCGTCTGCCGCCCCGCCGCGCCCGCCCCGCGGCCCGTGGGCTGGTACGAGCCCGGCGCCTGCGGCTGCGCGAGGGCCTCCACCACCCGCGCGTCGTGCGCCCGCAGCGCCTCCAGCAGGCGGGCCAGGTCACCGTACGCCCGCGAGGTCAGCATGTCGTCCGGCCGCTCGCCGGGGCCCAGCAGGACGGGCACGACCAGCGAGGCCACCTTCCCCTCGCCCGGCCGGATCCGCAGCGCCCGGCCCACCGCCTGCACCAGGTCCGGCATCGAGCCGCGCACGTCCGCCCAGAACACCGAGTCGCAGGACCGCGTGTCCACGCCCTCGCCCAGGACCCGTACCGAGCTGAGGAAGGCGTTCCGGGCGGTCGCGAACTCGTCCAGCACCTCCTTGCGGTGCGCGGGACGGTGCTCCCCGCACAGCCAGTCGGCCCACACCTCGCGGGGGAACCGCGCCCGGTCGGTGCGGTGCAGCCGCTTCGCGACCTCCGGCAGGCCCGCCGCGAAGGCCTCCGCCTCCTTCGTCAGCTGGTGGAACACCAGGGTCCGGCCGAGCCCCTCCTCGGCGGCGGCCTTCACCGCGGCCGTCTGGAGCGCCGCGAGCCGGGCCCCGCGCACCGCGTCCGAGCGGGCGTCCGCCCCGAGCAGCACCGCAGCCTGGAACCCCGGGTCGGTCACGTCCACGCACACCACCTGGTACGGGGCGACGATCCCGCGGTCGATGGCCTCCGACAGGGTCAGCTCGTGGCAGACGCTGCCGAACGGGCCGTTCGGGTCGTCCTCCATCGAGGCCACCAGCTCGCCCCGCCCCGCCCCGTCGGCGCCCCGGCCCGGGCGCCCGGCCCGTCCGGCCGGCTCCTCCTCGCCCGCCTGCCACAGCCGCGGGGTGGCCGTCATGTACAGCCGCCGGGCCGCGGGCACCCGCTCGTTGTCGTGGACCACCGCCCAGGCCTTGCCGATCCGCCCGGAGGTGCGGTGCGCCTCGTCCACGACCACCAGGTCCCACGGAGCCAGCCCGGCGCGGTGCGCCCGTTCGATGGTGCCCAGGCCCAGGGAGGCGTACGTGGCGAACACCGTGACCCGGTCCGCCCCCCGGCACCAGGCGGCCAGCTGCCCGGCGTCGGTCGTGTTCGGGAAGCCGGCGTCCGCCTCCCGCAGGGAGGAGACCCCGAGCACCGGCCCGTGCCGCCCGGCCGCCCGCCAGGAGGCCGCGGACTGGGTCAGCAGGTCCAGTGAGGGCACGAGCACCAGGACCCGCCGCGCCCGCAGCTCCTCGGCGGCGCGCGCCGCCACCAGCGTCTTGCCCGAGCCCGTGGCCATGATCACCTGGGTGCGCAGCCCCCGCCGGGTGTGCGGGGCGCGCGGCGGCAGCGCCAGAGCGCGCAGCACGGCGTCGACCGCCTCCCGCTGATGCGGCCGCAGGTCCATCCGTGCCATGTCGTTCTGCCTTCTCCGTGGACGCTTCTCCGTGGACGCCTCCCGCTCACATTCTGGTGCACGGAGCGCCCGGTTCCGCGCCGGTGGGCTCAAGGGCACCCCTCTTGTCGCAGGTCAGCCCCCTCAGGCCGCCGGGTCGCCGGCCGCCGCGGCGGCCGGGCCCAGGGTCGGCGGCCGGGACGGATCGGGCACCTGGTGGGACCAGCCGCCCGGCACCGTACGGCCCTGCTGCTCGCGGAAGCGCACCGGCGCCACCCCCACCCGGCGCGTGAACAGCCGGGAGAAATAGCCGGGATCGTGGTAGCCCACCCGGCGGGCCACCGCCGCCACCGGCAGGTCCGTGGCGGCCAGGAGCTCCTTCGCGCGGCCGAGCCGGATGCCCAGCAGGAAGTCCTTCGGGCTGCATCCGGAGCCCCGCCGCACCACCGTCCGCAACTCCGCCGGGCTCATCCCGTGCCGGGCGGCGTGCTCGGCCACCGACAGCGGCAGGAACGCGTCCCGGGTCAGGGCCTGGAGCACCGGATGGCCGTCGGGTGCGGTGTCGGCGCGGGCCCGCCGGAGCACCACGAGCAGCTCGTGCACCGCGGCCGCCGACTCCACCTCCAGCAGCGGATTGCCCCGGTGCGCGGCCCGCGCGATCCGGCCGACCACCGCCCGCGCCCCCGCCGCGTCCCCCAGCGGGACCACCGGCCGGTCCGGCTCGATGAAACCGAGCTCGGTGTACGTCGCCGCCGCCGGGCCCGTGAAGTCGACGAAGCACTCGTCCCAGCCGGTCACCGGATCCGCCCCGTACGCGTGCTCCCGGCCCGGGACCAGCCAGATCAGCGCCGGGGCGCGGACCCGCAGCCGGGTCCCGTCGGGGGTGCGGTACCAGCCGCCGCCGGCCGACACCACCACCGCCACGTGGTGGTCGAGCGTGCGCGGCCCCACCGGCGGCAGCGTCCCGTACTGGAGGCCCACCCCGAGGCAGACCAGCCCGAGCCGGTGGTGCACCGGTCCGGGCGTGAAGTACCGCATCCACGTGTGATACACCGGCCCGTTCCTCCGTCCATGCATGGCCGATCTTTGTCCATGGACCCGCGGGCCGCCAGAGGGAGAAGCTGGGGCGGTGAGCGAATTCCGAGTGGGCGAGGAACACTTCGAGCTGGACGGCCGGCCGGTGCGGCTGCTCTCCGGCGCCCTGCACTACTTCCGGGTGCACGAGGAGCTGTGGCGGCACCGGCTCGCGATGCTGAAGGCGATGGGCCTCAACTGCGTCGAGACGTACGTCCCGTGGAACCTGCACGAGCCGCACCCGGGGGAGTACCGGGACGTGGCCGCCGTCAGCCGCTTCCTCGCCGCCGTGCACGAGGCGGGACTGCGCGCGATCGTCCGGCCCGGCCCGTACATCTGCGCGGAATGGGAGAACGGCGGCCTGCCGTACTGGGTGACCGGGGCCCTGGGGAGCCGGGTGCGCACCCGTGACGCCGACTACCTGACCTGCGTGGACGCCTGGTTCGCCGAACTGCTGCCCATGATCGTCCCGCACCAGGCCGACGCGCCCGGCGGCGGCCCGGTCCTCATGGTGCAGGTCGAGAACGAGTACGGCTCCTACGGCTCGGACGCCCGCTACCTGCGCCACCTCGCCGACACCCTGCGGGCCGGCGGGGTGACCGTACCGCTGTTCACCTCGGACGGGCCCGAGGACCACATGCTCACCGGGGGGTCCCTGCCCGGGGTACTTGCCACCGCCAACTTCGGCTCCCATGCCGCGGACGCCTTCGAGACCCTGCGCCGGCACCAGCCCAAGGGCCCCCTGATGTGCATGGAGTTCTGGTGCGGCTGGTTCGACCACTGGGGCGGTGCGCCCGCCCGCCGCGACCCGGCCGGGGCCGCGGCCACCCTGCGGGAGATCCTCGGGCTGGGTGCGTCCGTCAACCTCTACATGGCGCACGGCGGCACCAGCTTCGGCGGCTGGGCGGGGGCCAACCGGGCCGGGGAGTGCCACGACGGCCCGCTCCTGCCGGACGTGACCTCGTACGACTACGACGCACCGGTGGACGAACGCGGGCGCCCCACGGCCAAGTTCGAGGCCTTCCGGGAGGTGCTGCGCGAGTACGCGGAGGAGCCGCTGCCGGAACTTCCCGAGCCCCCACCGGAGTTGGGTGCACCGGCGGTGGCCGGGCTGGCTTCCTGGACCTCGCTCGACGAGGTGCTCGCCTCCCTAGGCGGCACCGAGCGGACCTTCGGGACCCCGCCCACCTTCGAGGAACTCGGCGTGGACCGCGGCCTGGTGCGCTACCGGGCCGCCGTCCCCGGCCCCCGCCGGCCGTACCTGCTCAGCGTGCCGGGGCTGCGCGACCGTGCGGTGGTCTTCGTCGACGGCGAGCCCGCCGGCCACCTCACCGAGGAGCGGCACCGGCTGCCCGCGCCGGTGCCGGGACCGGCCGTGGTCGACCTGTGGGTGGAGTCCCTGGGGCGCGTCAACTACGGCCCCCGGCTGGGCGAGCCGAAGGGGATTACGGGCGGCATCCGCCACGAGCGCCAGTACCTGCACGGGGTCCGCGCCCGCGGCCTGCGCCTCGACGCCTTCGACGACGCCGTCCGGGTTCGCGCCCTGCCCTCCGGCCCGGCCCCCGCCGGCGCCCCCGGGCTGTACCGCGGCACCGTCCGCCTCACCGCGCCCGGGGACGCCTCGCTCACCCTGCCCGGCTGGACCCGCGGCTTCGCCTGGGTGAACGGCTTCAACCTGGGCCGCTACTGGTCCGAGGGGCCCCAGCGGGAGCTGTACGTTCCCGGCCCGGTCCTGCGCACGGGCCCCAACGAGATCTGGATCCTGGAACTGGAGGCGAGCCCGGCCGACCCGTCCGTGCACCTCGACTAGCGTCCGCACCCGGCGGATTCCCCTGTTCCGTACACGCATCAATGCCGGCCCGCCGGGGAGGCGATAGCCTCGGCGGGTGGCCGAAGGGAACGGGCGGAACGAGGGCGAGGCGCGGCGGGACCGCGTGGTGGTCACCGGCCCCGGCATCGTCTCCCACGGCGCCACCGCGTCCGAGATCTGGAACCTCCTGCTCGCCGGCCGCAGCAAGGGCGACGACCGGGAGGCGCCGGCCGCCACGCTCCGGCACCGCCTCTTCGCGGATTTCCTGGACGAGGCCGCCGAGCCCTGGTCCTCGTACGAGACGACCCGTGCCGGACAGCTGTGGAACCGCCACCGAGTCGTCAACTCCTATGAGTCGAGCGTCTTCTGGCTGCTGGGGCACGGCAGGCCCCCGGTCGGACCGGACGACCCGGTCGCCCGCCTGATCACCGAGGCCCTCGGCGCCGCACCGGACGAGCGGCTCATCCACGAGCTGCGGTCCGCGTACGAGGACCCCTGGAAGCCGCGCTTCGCACGCCTGGACGTTCCCGCGGCGCGCCACCTGCCCGCCGCCTTCGCCGGGCCGAAGCGCCAGGACGGCCCCGAGGGCCCGGAGGTCCACGGCGCCTACGTGCTCTGCGCAGGCTTCGACAACGCCCCCCGGGTCGCCGCCCTCCTGCTCGAAGGACTTCGCGAAGCCTGGCCGACGGCCCCGGCCGGCCCGTCCGGTGCGGGGACCCGCCCCGGACTCGCCGAGCTGGCGCACCTGTTCGCCGTCTGGCTGGACGACCTCAGAGGCCTCATCCAGCTCTGCCTGACCCGGTCCTCGTACGCCTACGTGGACCATCCGCCCCCGCACGCGTCCTCGCCGTGCGGGGTGATCCGCATGGCCGCACCGGAGATCCCCCGCGGTCCGCAGACCCGGCTCCACCTCGATGCCCCGGCAAACACCCGGGCGCAGGCTGCCTGACTCCCCGGAGCAGGCGCCGCCGCGCCCGCTCATCGACATGGAGTTGCAGTGCAGATCATCAACACGGCCCTCGCCGCCCTCGCGGAGAACGGCGTGGAAGCGACGGCGGTCGCCCTCGGCTCGGCCGTCTTCGGGCCGCCCGTCGTCAAGCGGCTCTTCTGCGTCACGCGGGAGTTCTGGGGACCCAAGGTCACCCGCCTGCGCAGGGTGATCGCCGACCGGGTGGCGCCCTCCGAGCCGCCGGAGGCCGCGGCGGCCGCCCCCGAGGAGTCCGTCCCCCAGCCCGAGCAGGTCTGAGCCTCCCGCGCCGGCGCCGGCAGCCCCGCACCGCGGGCTGCCGGCGTCCGGCCGCCGGCGGGCTCAGGACGTGATGTCCTTGCGGGCGAACCCGCGGAAGGCCAGGGCGAAGAGGACCAGGGCGTACGAGGCGGACACCGCCGCGCCGCGCACCATGCCGCCCGGCTCCAGCTGCGGCTGCAAGGCGTCGATCCACGCGAACTGCCAGTGCGCGGGCAGGAATTCGCGCCACGAGCCGAGCGCGGTCACGGCGTCGAGGACATTGCCCGCGATGGTCAGGCCCACCGCCCCGCCGACCGCGCCCAGCGGCGCGTCGGTGCGCGTGGAGAGCCAGAACGCCAGTCCGGCCGTCACCAGTTGGGACACGGCGACGTACCCGACGGCGATCGCGAGCCGGGGCAGGGCGGGGGCCTCCAGCGTGCCGCCCGTGGGCAGGTGCAGCGGGCCCCAGCCGTACGCTGCCGTCCCCACGGCCAGTCCCACCGCGGGCAGCAGCACGATCGCGGCCAGGCTGAAGCCGAGCGCCACCACGAGCTTGCTCCACAGCAGCCGGGCCCGGGGCACCGGGGCCGCCAGCAGGTAGCGCAGGGAGGACCAGCTCGCCTCCGAGGCGACCGCGTCCCCGCAGAACAGCGCCACCGGCACCACCAGCAGGAACCCGGCCGACACGAACAGGCAGGTCGCCGCGAAGTTCACCCCCGAGGCCGTGGCCACGTCGATCAGCGTGATCCGCCCGGCGCCCCCGCCCCGGTCGTCCGAGGGCCCGCCGCCCACCGCGAACGCCACCACCAGCACGAACGGCAGGGCCGCCAGCACCCCGCCCATCACCAGCGTGCGCCGGCGCCGCCACTGCCGCAGCGCCTCCACGCGCAGCGGCAGCGTGCGCCGGGCCCGGTAACCCGGCGCCGCCTGCCCGACCGGATCCTGCCCGACCGGATCCTTTCCTCCCGGACCCTGCACCCCGGGATCCTCCACCGCCGGACCCCGTGCGCCCGGACCCTGCCCCGCCACCCCGTCCCCTTCCGTCCGCTCCGTCAGTCCACCGCCGGCCGCGTTCACGCCGGGCCTCCGATCAGGGTCAGGAAGGCGTCCTCCAGCCGCCGGTGCGGGCCCACCCCGGTCACCGGCAGGTCCAGCCGCACGAGTTCGGCGATCAGCTGCGCCGGGCCCGCGCCGTCCAGGCGGACCAGCAGCCCTTCCTCGGCCACCGCCACCGAGGCCACCCCTTCCAGCGCCGCCACCTTCCCGGCCGCCGCCGCGCCGGCCGGCGGCTCCGCCAGCGTCACCAGCAGGGTGTCGCCCCCGCCGGTGATCTCCGCCACCGGTCCCGCCTGCACCAGCCGGCCCCGGTCCATCACGACGAGATGCATACAGGACTGCTCCACCTCGGACAGCAGGTGGCTGGAGACGATGACCGTCCGCCCGGCGGCCGCGTAACGGATCATCACCTCGCGCATCTCGCGGATCTGCGGCGGATCCAGCCCGTTCGTCGGTTCGTCGAGGATCAGCAGGTCCGGCAGTCCCAGCATGGCCTGGGCCAGCGCCAGCCGCTGCCGCATGCCCTGCGAGTACGTGCGCACGGCCCGCTCCAGCGCCTCGCCCAGCCCGGCGATCTCCAGGGCCTCCGCCAGGTGCGCGTCCTCGGCCGGCCGGCCGGTGGAGCGCCAGTACAGCTCCAGGTTGGCCCGCCCCGACAGGTGCGGCAGGAAGCCCGCGCCCTCCACGAACGCCCCGACCCGCGACAGCACCGGCGCACCCGGCCGGACCGCGTGCCCGAACACCCGGACCTCCCCGCCGTCCGGTGCGATCAGCCCCATCAGCATCCGCAGCGTGGTCGTCTTCCCCGCGCCGTTCGGCCCCAGCAGGCCCAGCACCTGGCCCCGCCCCACCTCGAAGGACAGGTCGCGGACCGCGTACCGGTCCGAGCCCTTCGCGTACCGCTTGGTCAGCCCGGTGATCCGCAGCGGCACCCCGGCGAGGTCCGGGTCCGGCGCAGGCACCGGGCCCGCACCGCGCCGGTGCGCGTCCACCAGGAGGGCCGCCGCGAGCAGCACGGCGGCCGCGGGCAGGCCCCAGGTCCACCAGGGCAGGCCGCCGCCCCCGCCGGTCAGCTCCGGCGCGAGCGGCACGCCGAGCGGCCCCTCGACGGCCACCGCGTACCCGGCGGGCTGCGCGGGGGTGGCGTACCCGAGGTCGGTGGCGGCCAGCACCAGCCGCAGCCGGTGTCCGGCCGGTACGGAATGGTCCACGGCGGGCAGCGTCAGGGTGACGGTGCGGCCCCGGCCGGCGTCCGGCACCCGCACGGGGGAGACGAGCTGCCCCGGCAGCACCTGCCCGCTCCCGTCCGGTCCCACGTCGTAGACCTTGGCGAAGAGCACGGCCGCACCGTCGGGCGCGCCGGAGCGCACGCGGACGCGCACCCGGGGCGAGCCGGTGAGGTGCAGGCCCCCGGCCAGCGGGGCGGAGTCGAACCGGGCGTACTGGCCCGGGAAGTCGAGGGAGGGTCCGGGGCCGAACGCCGGGAGCCGCCCGCCGATCCCCGGCAGCGAGGAGACCGCGGGCGGGGCGCCGCCGGGCGGGTTGGCGAACTCCTGCTCCGGCCCGGTCAGGGGAACCTGCTGCCGCCGACTGCCCCCGAGTCCCGGATAGCGGGCGGCGGACGCCCCGCTCAGGCGCACCTCCCCGTCCGTGGTGTCGATCCCCCCGGTGCGCGAGACGCGGAAGGCCGGCCCGGTGTCCGCCGACCGGTCCTCCTTGAGGTGCCGGTCGAACCAGGCGGTCACCCGGGAGGCGACGCGGTCCGACTCGCGCGGCCCGCCGTCGTGCCCGCCGGCCGCCCAGTCCACCGCGACCGGCGCCCCGTTCGCGGAGATCGCCCGGGCCGCCGCGTCGGCCTGGCCGAGCGGGAACAAGGAGTCGCCCTGCCCCTGCACGAGGAGGGCCGGGACCCGGATCCGGCGCGCGACCGCGGACGGGCTGCGGCGCTCCAGCAGGTCGCGTGCGGCCGCATCGGGCCGGCCCGCCACCGCGACCCGCTCGTAGAGGGCGCACAGTTCGGCCCGGAACCGCCCGCAGCGCACGGCCGTCCCCGGGGCCCCGGCGGGGTCCGCCCCGGCCTCCGCCGCCGCGGCCCCGCCGCCGGGACCGGCTGCGGAACCCGGCCCGGACCCCGCCGGGGCCCCGGCCCCGGAGCCGAAGAGCACCCCCGCCCACTGCTTCTTGAACACGCCCTGCGGGAAGAGCGCCTCCGCCAGGTCCCAGTACGCGATCACCGGCGCGATCGCGTCCACCCGCCGGTCGTACCCGGCCGCGAGCAGGGCCGCCGCACCCCCGTACGAGGCCCCCGTCACGCCCACCCGGGGGTCCCCGGCCGCGTCCAGCCGGACCTCCGGGCGGGTGGCCAGCCAGTCGACCAGCCGGGACACGTCCTTGACCTCGTACGCGGGATCGTTGAGGCCGATCTGCCCGCCGGAGGCCCCGAACCCGCGCGCCGACCAGGTCAGGACCGCGTACCCGGCCCCCGCCAGCCGCTCGGCCTGGGCCCGCACGTCCTCCTTGCTGCCGCCGAACCCGTGCCCGAGGAGTACGGCGGGCCGCCGTCCGGGGCCGCCCGCGGTGAAGTACGAGGTGTCGATCGCGGCGCCCGGCATCCGGAGCACCCGGTCCGTGCGCCGCACCTCCGGTGCTCCGCCGGAGGCGGTGGCGCTCCAGGTCCCGGCCCCGGCGGCCAGCAACAGGGCCGCCGCACCGGCGAACAGGCGCCCGCGGCGCCCGGGCAGTCTGATCTGCATGGTCGAACACTAAACGGCCGTCCGGGCCCGGGCTGCGGACCCAGGGCGGAACCGTCCGCCCTCCCCGAGGCGTACGCGGCGGCCCCGGCATACCGCACCCGCGGTAGCCGCCCGCCGTCCACCCCGCCCCACCGGGGCGGAGCCGAGAAGTCCATGACCGCCCGCGGTTTTGTCCATGGGCCTGCGTTCGCGGCGGGGGCCAAGCTGGCTCGCCAAGCAGTGGCCGCTCGTGTGGCCCCGACGTACCGAGGGAGAACCCGATGCGAACCCCCCAGTGGGTCGCGGCAGCGGTGGCGGCCGGCCTGACGGCTCCGCTGCTCGCCGCCGTGCCCGCCTCCGGCGCCCCGGCCGCCGGCCCCGTCACCATCTCCTCCGCCGAGCTGTCCGTCCGCGTGGACCCCGCCTTCCCGCGGGTCGTCGACTACACCCGCACGGCCACCGGGGACGTACTCGGAGGCAACGAGGACCCGTTGAGCACGATCCTGGTCAACGGCACCTCGTACACCCCCGCCGTCACCTCCGCCACCGCCGCGGACCGGGTGGACTACACCCTGTCCTTCTCCGGGGTGGTGATCCGGGCCCGGCTGGCCGTCTCCGGCCCCGTCCTGGAGTTCCGCGTCACCGGCATCGAGGACACCGCCGCCCTGCGGGTGCGGACCCTGGCGGTGCCCGGGCACAACCTGGTGAGCGTGCGCAGCAGCCAGACCGGGGCGGCCCTGGCCACCGCGAAGATGCACACCGCGACCACCGGCTCCGGCGACACGTTCACGAACGTCACCGGCTCCACCCCCGTGGACCCGGCGGCCACCACCGTCATGCACGGCCTGCTCAACACCGGCCGGCTGGCCGCCGCCGTGGACTCCAACTCGTACGAGGACAAGCCCTCCGGGGGCACCGCCCGCGAGAACGGCCGCATCTCCAAGCAGGTGGTGGACAAGGGGACCTACCGCCGCGCCGGGCTGTGGAGCGGGGCCTGGGTGTACCGGGCCGAGGGCGCCGCCGACACCGACACCGAACCCCTGCCGTACGCCCGGGTCGCCGTCACCGGGGACCGCAACGGCGACGCGGCGGTGGACTGGCAGGACGCCGCGATCGCCTACCGCGACATCTGGACCCCGCCCGCCGGCTGGCAGCAGACCGCCGACCGGGTGGTGCAGCGCATCCCGTTCAACTTCGCCTCCCAGGCCACCCACCCCTTCGCCCAGACCCTCGACGAGACCAAGCGGGTCGGCCTCGCCACCGACGGGCTCGGGCAGTTCGTCCTGCTCAAGGGGTACGCCTCCGAGGGCCACGACTCGGCGCACATGGACTACAAGAACATCGGCACCAAGCTCGGCGGCGCCGCCGGACTGCGCACCCTCACCACCGCCGGGCACGTCTGGAACGCCGACTTCGGGGTCCACGTCAACGCCACCGAGGAGTACCCCGTCTCGGCCACCTTCGACCCGGCGAAGCAGACCGGCGGGCTGGGCTGGGACTGGCTGGACCAGTCGTACTACGTGGACACCCGCAAGGACGGGCAGTCCGGGGACCGGCTCCGCCGCCTCCAGGACCTCAAGGCGGCGGCCCCGGGCCTCGACTTCCTGTACGTGGACGTCTGGTACGGCGACGGCTACGTCTCCCGCCGGCTCACCCGCGAGATCAACGGCCTCGGGCTCCAGGTCGCGACCGAGTTCCCGGACTCGCTGACCGACCAGTCCCTGTGGCACCACTGGTCCGCCGACGTGGACTACGGCGGGAGCGACTACAAGGGGATCAACTCCACCATCGCCCGGTTCGTCGGCAACCACACCAAGGACGACTGGATCGCCCGGCACCAGCTGCTCGGCGGCGCCGAACTCACCGCGTACGAGGGCTGGCAGGGCAAGAAGGACTACACCGCCTTCCTGAAGACCACCTTCGCGGTCAACCTCCCGACCAAGTTCCTCCAGGAATCCCCGATCGTGAAGTGGACGGCGGACACGGTCACCCTCGCCAACGGCACGGCCGTCACCAAGTCCGGCAACTCCCGGAAGATCACCAGCGGCGGCCGCACCGTCCTCGACGGCGGGGCCTTCCTGCTGCCCCGTGCGGGGAAGCTCTACCACTGGAACTCCCAGGGCGGCAGCACCACATGGACCCTTCCGCCCGGCTGGCGCACGCCCAGGCTGTACCGGCTGACCGACACCGGGCGGCAGTTCGTCGCCGACCTCCCCGTCACCGCCGGCCAGGTCACGGTCAACGCCGCCGCCAACACCCCGTACGTGCTCTACGACGGGACCGCGCCCGCCACCCCCGACCCCGCCTGGGGCGAGGGCACCCCGCTGCGGGACCCCGGGTTCTACGCGGGCAACCTCAACGCATGGACGGTCACGGGCAGCGGCGCCGCGGTCGCCCGCAACGCGCTGGGGCAGGGCGAGCTGACCTTCGCCGCGAACAGCGCCCCGAAGGTGGCGCAGACCATGACGGGCCTGGCCCCCGGCACGTACGCGGCCTCGGTCTGGGTCTCCGTCCCGGCCGGCCGCCGGGCCACCCTCGCGGTCACCCCGGCCGGCGGTGCCCCCGTGTCCGTGTACGCCGACTCCTCGCCGCTGACCGACTCCCTCGGCGGCAGCGAGAAGAACGGTACGAGGATGCAGCGCATGAAGGTCCTCTTCGACGTGCCCGAAGGCGCCTCCTCCGCGACCCTGGCCCTGTCCGCGGCCGCCGGCTCCGGCACCGTGTACCTCGACGACGTCCGGGTCGCCCCCTCGGCCCGCACCCCCTCCGGCGGGCACTGGTACGCCGAGGACTTCGAGTCCCCGGACGCGGGCTGGGGGCCGTTCGCCTTCGGCGGCGCCGGCGGCTCCGCCACCGACCCGCGCACCCACGTCGCGCAGCGCAACGCCCCGTACACGCAGGCCGGCTGGAACGGCAAGCTGGTGGACGACGTGATCGGCGGGGCGAACTCCCTGAAGTCCCACGAGGAGCGGCAGGGGCTGGTCTACCGGACCCTCCCGCAGACCCTGCGGTTCGTGCCGGGGCACAGCTACCGGGTGCAGTTCCGCTACGAGGCGGGCTTCGGCGACGACTACCGGTTCGTGACCGGCGCGGGCAGCACCGAGAGCGCCACGGCCCTGGGCCAGGCCCGGACCCCCACCGTCTTCACCCACACCTTCACGGCGGGTGCGGACGCCTGGATCGGGGTCCGCAAGGTCACCGGCGAGGGCTCGCACAACGAGGCCGACCTGATCCTCGACGACCTGACCGTGGACGACCTGGGCGACACCGGGAGCGGCGAGAGCACCGTCCCGCAGGCGCAGATGAGCGTCAGGTCGGTGGACAGCCAGGAGACGGCCTACGAGGACGGCCGCGCGGTCAACGTGCTCGACGGGGACGCCGCCACCATCTGGCACACCCAGTGGTCCCCGCCCGCGGCCCCGATGCCCCACGAGATCACCCTCGACCTGGGCGCAGCGTACGAGGTGACCAGGCTGCTGTACCTGCCGCGGCAGAACCAGAGCAACGGCCGCATCGCCGCCTACGAGGTGTACACCTCCACGGACGGGACCACCTGGTCGGCGCCCGCCGCCACCGGCACCTTCCCGGACACCGCGGCCCGGCAGGAGGTCTCCTTCACCCCCCGCCAGGCCCGCTACGTCCGGCTGCGGGCCACCTCCGAGGCCGGCGGGAACCCGTGGACCTCCGTGGCCGAGCTGAACGTGGTGCACCGCTCCTGACCGCCCCCCGTCCGGCGGGAGCCCGCAGGCCCCGCCGGGCAACCCGTGCGACAGTATTTCCCTCTCACCGAACGTACGTGCTCCTGTGCGCCGCGTCGGCAGCGGCGCGGCGCAGCCGGTGAGCGGGGGAAACGGAAGGACATCGCATGGTGCAGGACAGCCACGGGCAGGAACCGCAGCCGGGGGAGGGCGCCGCGCCCGGGCAGCCGCCCCGCCGGCGCATCCGCCGGCCGGCGGCCGTGGCGGCCGTGACCGCGCTCGCCCTCGGGGCCGCGGGCGTGTGGCTGGTGCCGAAGCTGACGGACCGGGGGGCGGACCCGGGGCAGCGGATGGGCTCCGGCCGGGCGGCCGAGGGGGCCGGGCGGGAGTCCGCGGCCGCGGGCGGTCCGCGCACGCCCTTCACCCTGGTCGCGACCGGGGACATCATCCCGTACCCGTCCATCATCGCCAGGGCCGCGGAAGACGCCGCAGGGGGCGGCCAGAGCCACGACTTCCGCCGGATACTCGCGGGGGTCGAACCCCTCGTCTCGGCCGCCGACCTGGCCCTGTGCCACCACGAGATACCGTACGGAAGCCCGGGCGGCCCCTACACCGGCTACCCGACCTTCAAGGCCCCGCACCAGCTGGCCGCCTCCCTCCGGGACACCGGCTACGAGGGCTGCTCCACGGCCTCGAACCACACGCTCGACGCCGGCTGGGAGGGCCTCGCCCGCACCCTCGACCACCTGGACAAGGCGGGCCTGAAGCACGCCGGTTCGGGCCGCAGCGCCGAGGAGGCGGGCAGCCCCGCCTGGTACCGGGCCGGCGGGGCGAAGGTGGCGCACCTGTCCTACACGTACGGCACCAACGGCATTCCGCTGCCCGAGGGCAAGCCGTGGGCGGTCAACCTCATCGACCCGCAGAAGATCGTCGCCGATGCCCGGGCGGCCCGGCGGGCGGGCGCCGAGGTGGTGCTCGTCAGCGTCCACTGGGGCACCGAGTGGCAGACCGCCCCCGACGCGCAGCAACGCGAACTCGCGCAGGCCCTCACGGCCTCCCGCACCGGCGGCCTGCCGGACATCGACCTGATCATCGGGACCCACAACCACGTGCCGCAGCCGTACGAGAAGCTGAACGGCGTGTGGGTGGTCTACGGGATGGGCGACCAGGTGGCCAGCTTCGTCCCCGCCGACAAGAAGCGCGGCAACATGTCCTCGGTGCCGCGGTTCACCTTCGCCCCGCGGGAGGGGCACCCGGGCCGCTGGCAGGTGGCCAGGGCCGAGTACTTCACCCAGTACTCCGACATGGGTCCGCCGTTCCGCGTGGCGTGCGTGTCCTGCGGCCCGGCGCCGGAGGGCAAGCGCGAGGAGTACGCGGCCGTGGACCGGCAGGTGACGGAGGCGGTGCTGTCGCGCGGCGCGGCGGCGCAGGGGCTCACCCGCGCCACGCGCTGAACGGGGGCGGCGGGCCCGGGCGTTGTCGGCGGGCCCGCCTACGCTGGCCGGCATGACCGAGAACAGCAGCAGGCCGCTCGCCGTGTTCGACCTGGACGGCACCCTGGCGGACACCGCGCACCGCCAGCACTTCCTGGAGGCCAAACCCCGCGACTGGGACGGGTTCTTCGCGGCGGCGCCCGCCGACCCGCCGCTGGCCCGCGGGGTGGAGCTGGCCCGTGAGAGCGCCGCGGAATGCGAGGTCGTGTATCTGACGGGCCGTCCGGAACGGTGCCGTCGGGACACGCTGGACTGGCTGGACGCGCAGGGGCTGCCGGAGGGGCGGCTCTTCATGCGCGGGAACCAGGACCGCCGCCCGGCCCGGGTCACCAAGCTGGAGGTGCTGCGGCGCCTCGGGCGCGGGCGGGAGGTGCGGATGCTGGTCGACGACGACGAGCTGGTGTGCCGGGCCGCCCGCGCGGCGGGCTTCCGGGTGGTGCCGGTGGACTGGGCGGCCCAGCCGGCCGTACTGAAGGACGCGCAGGAGCGCGAAGGCCGGACCTGAGCCCGGCGGTCAGCCCTCGTCGTCGAGGCGGAAGCCCACCTTCAGGCCCACCTGGTAGTGCGCGATCGTCCCGTTCTCGATGTGGCCGCGCACCTGAGTGACCTCGAACCAGTCCAGGTTGCGCAGGGTCTGCGCGGCCCGCTCGATCCCGTTGCGGATCGCCTGGTCGGTGCCCTCGTGGGAGGTGCCGACGATTTCGGTCACCCGGTAGGTGTGGTTGGACATGGGGACTCCCCGGTCGGTGGGCTGGTGCAACTGCCTCCACGGTGCCCCACCCGGCCCGGCGGGGCGCGGCGCCCGGCGCGTGGCGGGCGCGCCGTCCGCCGTACGGGCGAGTGCTCGCGCCCGCACACACCCCCCTTCCGCGGATTCTTGTCGTGCGGCAGGAATCACGTTCGGCCAATCACCGCAGCATGGCCGTTAGGTCCCCATTGGCCCATGTTGTGGGCGTGTCGCGTGCGGTTTGTGTGAAGAAATCTCGCGCGAAACCCCTTGACCCGGGCATTGGTCCATGCCAATTTCAAGCCATCTCCGATCAATCCCGAAGGTGACATTCGTGAAGATGCGCTTCCTCGCCGTGCCCACTGCCGTCCTGGCGGCCACGGCCCTGACGGCCTGCGGCCAGCTCCCCGGTTCGGGTGGGGGCGGGACGGACAAGGTCACCGTCTGGCTGATGAAGGGCAGCGCGTCCGACGACTTCCTCGCCCGCTTCACCGAGAGCTTCGAGAAGGAGCACGAGGACATCGACCTGGACATCAGGATCCAGGAGTGGACCGGCATCGTGGACAAGGTCAACCGCGTCCTCGACGGCAAGGAGCACGCCGACGTCATCGAGGTCGGCAACACCCAGGTCGCCCAGTACGCGGAGACCGAAGGCCTCAGCGAACTCACCCTGGAGGGGCTGCGCGACTGGGGCGGCAAGGACTGGCTCAAGGGCCTCGCCGAACCCGGCAGCATCAACGGCGCCCAGTACGGCGTCCCCTGGTACGCCGCCAACCGCGTGGTGATCTACAACAAGGACCTGTTCCGCGACGCCGGCGTCACCACGCCGCCGAAGACCCGCGAGGAGTGGATCGCCGACACGCGGAAGCTCGACGCGGACGGCCGCCAGGGCATCTACCTGGCCGGCCAGAACTGGTACGTGCTCTCCGGCTTCATCTGGGACGAGGGCGGCGAACTCGCCGTCGAGGGCGGCGGCCAGTGGAACGGCGCGCTCGACACCCCGCAGGCCCTCAAGGGCATGAAGTTCTACAAGGAGCTCCAGGCGCTCGGCGACGGCCCCAAGGACGCCGACGAGGAGACGCCCCCGCAGGCGGAGGTCTTCGCCCGCGGCCAGGTCGCGCAGATCATCGGCCCGCCCGGCCAGGCCGCCCAGATCGTCAGCGCCAACCCGGAGCTCCGCGACAAGATCGGCTTCTTCCCCGTGCCGGGCAAGACCGCCGACAAGCCCGGAGCCGTGTTCACCGGCGGCTCCGACCTGATCATCCCCAAGTCCACGGAGGAGCGCCGTGCCGCCGTCGAGGTGATCACCGCCCTGGTCAGCGAGAAGTGGCAGACCGAACTGGCCCGCGAGATGAGCTACGTACCGAACAAGACCACCCTCGCCCACCTGGTCGAGGGCAACGAGGGCGCCGCGACCATGGCCGTCGGCGCCGCCCAGGGCCGCGCCACCCCCAAGACCGGCCGCTGGGCCGAGGTCGAGGCGAAGAACCCCATCAAGCCCTACATGACCTCCGTCCTCCTCGGCGAGGACCCGAAGGCCGCCGCCCGCAAGGCCTCCGCCACCCTCACCAGGGTGCTCAGCTCCGACCGCTGACCGCTGACCGCTGACCGCTGACCGCTGACCGCTGACCGCTGACCGCTGACCGCTGACCGCTGACCGCTGACCGCTGACCGCTGACGCTGGCAGCAACCGCGCGCCCCGCGGACCGTTCAGCAGCCGCACATGTACGGGCCCCCGCACCGTCATGCCGAATCCAGGCGGCGACGGGAGAAGTGGAGGAGCCAGGCCGCACGCCGGCGGACCTGGCTCCCGTGCCCGGACCTGGAGCCGCCATGAGCATCGCGCCCGCCACCCCCGCACCCCTGCCGTCCCCGCTCGCCGCCCCCCTGCCGTCCCCGGCCCCCGTGCCCGCCGCGCCGGTGCCTTCCCCCACCCCCACGCCCCCGGCCGCCCGCTACGCGGTCCGCATCGCCCGCGACGAGCACGAGGTGCGGGCCGCCCAGCGGCTGCGCCACCGGGTGTTCGCCGAGGAGCTGGGCGCCCGGCTCGACGGCCCCGAACCCGGCATCGACTCCGACCCCTTCGACGCCTACTGCGACCACCTGCTCGTCGTGGACCAGGACACCGACGAGGTCGTCGGCACCTACCGGCTGCTGCCGCCCGAGCGGGCCGCCGTCGCCGGACGGCTCTACTCCGACGGCGAGTTCGACCTCCGCCGGCTCGACCCCATCCGCCCCGGCCTGGTCGAGGTCGGGCGCTCCTGCGTCCACCCCGCCCACCGCAACGGCGCCGTCATCGCCCTCGTCTGGGCCGGCCTCGCCCGCTACATGGAGCAGACCGGACACGAATGGCTCGCCGGCTGCTGCTCGGTCCCGCTCGCCGACGGCGGCGGCCTCGCCGCCGCCACCCGCGACACCGTCCTCGCCCGCCACCTCGCCCCCGAGGAGTACCGGGTCACCCCCCTGCGGCCCTGGCCCTCCGAAGGCGTCCCGCGCCCCGCCCGCGCCGAGCTGCCCGCCCTGCTGCGCGGCTACCTCCGGCTCGGCGCCTGGGTCTGCGGGGAGCCCGCCCACGACCCGGAGTTCGGCGTCGCCGACCTGTACGTGCTGCTGTCGCTGCGCCGCGCCCACCCGCGGTACCTGCGCCACTTCCTCGCGCTCGCCCCGACGGCATGAGCGCCTGGCTGCCCACCGCCCCCTGCACCCCGCAGGCGTGCGCCCGCCACGCGGGACGCCCGGCGCCGGTACCGCAGGCCGTCCTGCGGCTCGCGGCCGCCGCCGCCGTCCTGCTGGTCGGTCTGTTGGGCGCCCCGCCGGTCCGGCGGCTGCCCGCCCGGCCCCGGCAGGCGGCCGTGCGGACCTGGTGCAGGCTGCTGGTACGGGCCTTCGGCATCCGGATCCGCAGGTCCGGCGGGCCGGGACCGGACGGCGGGCTCCTGGTCGTGGCCAACCACGTGTCCTGGCTCGACGTCCCGGTCCTCGCCGCCGCCCTCCCGGCCCGCATGCTCGCCAAGAGCGAAATCGGCCGGTGGCCGGTGCTCGGCCCGCTCGCCGCCTCCGCCGGCACCCTCTTCATCGACCGGGACCGGCTCCGGGCCCTGCCCGGCACCGTCGCCGCCCTCGCGGCCGCCCTGCGCGCCGGGGGCCGGGTGGCGGTCTACCCCGAGGGCAGCACCTGGTGCGGCCGCGGCGGCGGACCGTTCCGGCACGCCGCCTTCCAGGCCGCCCTGGACGCCGGGGTGCCCGTACAGCCGGTGCGGCTCGGCTACCGGCTGCCGGACGGGTCCACCGCCACCGCGCCCGCCTTCGTCGGCGAGGACCCGCTCACCGCCTCGCTGTGGCGGACCGCCCGCGCCCGCGGGGTGACCGCCGAGATCCGGCTGCTGCCGCGGATCCCGGCGGGGCGCCACCCCGACCGGCGGGCGCTGGCCCGGGCCGCTCAGGCAGCCGTCGCCAGCGACAGCGCGAACCGGCCCGCCTCGTCGGTCCACCACTGCGTCAGCTCCAGGCCGGCCGCGGCCAGCTCGGCCCGCACCCCCTCCTGACGGAACTTCGCCGAGACCTCCGTACGGATCTCCTCACCCGCCGCGAACGGCACCGCCAGGTCCAGCGAACGGATCTTCACCGACACCTCGTGGCGGGCCCGCAGCCGCATCTCGATCCACTCCCGCTCCCGGTCCCACACCGCCACGTGGTCGAAGTCGTACGCGTGGAAGTCCGCGCCGAGCTCCCGGTCGATGACGGCGAGCACGTTCTTGTTGAACTCGGCCGTCACCCCCTGCGCATCGTCGTACGCGGCCACGAGCGTGGCCTCGTCCTTCACCAGGTCGGTGCCCAGCAGCAGGGCGTCGCCGGGGGACAGCATCCCGCGGACCGCGGCCAGGAACTCGGCCCGCTCCGCCGGCAGCAGGTTGCCGATGGTGCCGCCGAGGAACAGCACCAGCCGCGGGCCGGAGGACGGCGGCAGCACCAGCGGCCGGGTGAAGTCGGCGATCATCGCGTGCACCCGCAGCGCCGGATGCGCGTCGAGCAGGGTCTGCGCGGCCCCCTCCAGTGCGCTCGCACTCACGTCCACCGGCACGTACAGCTCCAGGTCCGGCATCGCCTCGATGAGGTGGCGGGTCTTGTCGGAGGAGCCCGAACCCAGCTCCACCAGGGTCCGGGCCCCGCTCACGGCGGCTATCTCCCCGGCCCGCGCGAGCAGGATCTCCCGCTCGGCCCGCGTCGGGTAGTACTCGGGCAGCCGGGTGATCTCCTCGAAGAGCTCGCTGCCGCGGCTGTCGTAGAACCATTTGGGCGGCAGCACCTTCGGTTGCGCGGTCAGACCGTGCAGCACGTCCGCGCGCAGCGCCTTCTCGGCGGAGTGCTCGTCCAGGGTCCGGGTCATCAGGAAACGGCTCACGGGGTGGGCTCCTTGAGCGGGGTCAGCAGGACGGAAGTGCGGGAAGCAGTGAGCAGGGTCCGGTCCGGCACCTCGGACCAGCGGGGATCGTCGTCGTACGGCTCCGAGGCCACGACCGTCCGGCCGGCCTGCGGGTCCGACAGGTACCAGAGCGAGTCCCCCCAGGCGGTGGCCGCGATCGTCCGCCCGTCGGTGAGCAGCAGGTTCAGCCGGGATCCGGGAGAGGCCGCCGCGAGTTCCCGGACCGGCTCGGCGAGCGCGGTCCCCGGGTCCTCCCCGGCCCGCAGCCGGCGCAGCACCAGCGCCCAGACGAACGCGGAGTCCGTACGGGCGGCCAGCCGCAGCAGCTCGGCCGCCGGCAGGTCCGAGGCCAGCGGGACCGCGGACTCGGGCCAGCCGCGCACCGCCCCGTTGTGGCTGAACAGCCAGGTGCCGTCGGCGAACGGGGCCGCCGCGGCCTCCCCGTCGGCCCCCGGCAGGGTCGCGTCCCGGACGGCGGCCAGCACCGCCTCGCTGCGCACCACCCGGGCCAGGTCGGCGAAGGACAGGTCCCCCCAGACGGGTGCGGCCCGCCGATAGCGGCCGGGCACCGGGTCGCCCGGGGCGTACCAGCCGACCCCGAACCCGTCGGCGTTCACGGTGCCGTAGCGCTGCATCCGCGGGGCCCAGGACTGCCGCAGCAGGGCGTGCACCGGCTCGGTCAGCAGCCGGCCCAGCGGCACGGCCGGCCCCAGGTAGGCCAGGTGACGGCACATCAGGCGTCCCTCGCGGTGCGGAAGCCGGAGAAGATCTGGCGGCGCACGGGCAGGTCCCAGTTGCGGAAGGTGCCCCGGCAGGCCACCGGGTCCACGGCGAAGGAGCCCCCGCGCAGCACCTTGTGCCCGGGCCCGAAGAACACCTCCGAGTACTCCTTGTACGGGAAGGCGGTGAACCCCGGGTACGGCTCGAAGTCGCTCGACGTCCACTCCCACACGTCGCCGATCAACTGCCGTACCCCGAGCGGGGAGGCGCCCTCGGGGTAGCTGCCCGCGGGGGCCGGGCGCAGGTGGCGCTGGCCGAGGTTGGCGCGCGCCGGGGTGGGGTCCTCGTCGCCCCACGGGAAGCGGGTGGAGCGCCCGGTCACCGGGTCGTGGCGGGCGGCCTTCTCCCATTCCGCCTCGGTGGGCAGCCGCCGGCCCGTCCAGCGGGCGTACGCGTCGGCCTCGTACCAGCTGACGTGCAGGACGGGCTCCTGCGCGGGGACGGGCTCGGTGACCCCGAAGCGTCGCCGGACCCAGCCGCCGGGCTCCCGCCGCCAGAACAGCGGGGCCTCGATGGAGTGCCTGCGGATCTGGTCCCAGCCCTCGGCGGCCCACAGCCGCTGCTCGCGGTAGCCGCCCGCGTCGATGAACGCCTGGTAGTCGGCGTTGGTCACCGGGAGGGTGTCGATCCAGAACGGGGCCAGGTCCCGTACGTGCGCGGGGCGTTCGTTGTCCAGCGCCCAGGGCTCGGTGGACGTCCCCATGGTGAACGGGCCGCCGGGCACGAGGACTTCGGGGGCGGACACCGGCGCACCGGTCGGCGGCGCCGGGTCGGGGGCGGACAGCACCGCGGCGCCCTTGCGGAGCTGATGGGTGATCAGCATGGTCTCGTCGTGCTGCTGTTCGTGCTGGGCGATCATGCCGAAGGCGAAGCCCTCGTCGAGCAGGGCGGTGCCCTCGAAGGGGGTCTTCTCCAGCAGGTCGAAGACCCGGCCGCGGACCTCGGCCGCGTACCGGCGGGCCTCCGCGGGCGGCAGCAGCGGCAGCTTGGGCCGCTCCGCCCGGGGGTGCTCGAACGCGTCGTACAGGGAGTCGATCTCGGGGTGCATGGGCTCGCGGCCGCCCACGTTCCGCAGCAGCCACAGCTCCTCCTGGTTCCCGATGTGCGCGAGGTCCCAGACCAGGGGGGACATCAGCGGGGAGTGCTGGGCGGTCAGGTCCCGCTCGTCCACGCAGTCCGTGAGAGCGGCGGTGCGGTCGCGGGCGGCCGACAGGGCGGCCAGGGCGCGCTCGCGCAGGGCCTGCGGTGTGTCGTTCACGTTCTCGGTCCCTTTCCGTGCTCGTCTCGGTGCTCGTGGCGGTCGTACAGCTCGTCGGCGGGGCAGCGGCCGCGGGCCACGAAGCGGTCCGCGTAGGCGGCCACCGCCTCGCGCACCCGCCCGGACGCGCCCAGCCGGGGCAGGGCCTCGGCGGCCGCCCGGAAGCAGGCCCGGGCGGCCGCCCGCAGGTCGGGGTCGGCCGGGCCCTGCCGGGCGGCGGCGAGCCAGAGCGCGTTGCGCGGCGCCGGGCCGCTCCCGCCCCGGTCGGCCAGTCCCTTGACCACGCGGTACGCGGTCTCCGAGGCCTCGGGGTCGTCGAACAGGGCCGCGGCCACCGCCACCGGGACGATCCAGCCGTCCGGGCCGGGCTGCGCGTCGATCATCCGCAGCTCCAGGTGACCGCGCGGCCGCACCGGCGGGAACAGGGTGGTGAGGTGGTAGTCCAGATCGGCCGCGGTGGGGCGCCGGGGCCCGCCGCCGCGGACCCACTCCCGGAAGGTGAGCCCCTCCGGCACCTCCCACGCCCGCCCCTCGGGCCCACGGACGCACATCACGTCCGTGTCCAGGGCGTGCCGCACCCATGCCGTGCGCGGGTCGGCGTCCAGCGGCGGGGCCAGGGTGCGGCGCCCGTCGAGGTCGGTCCAGATGCCCTGCCGGGCCGAGCGCCAGCCCGCGTACGGGCCCTCGAAGGCGGGGGAGTTGGCGAACGCCGAGACGAACACCGCCCCCAGCAGGTGGGCGAGCAGCCAGCGCCTGCCGTGGCCCAGCGGGCCGGGCTCCTCGTACCCCGCGTCCAGGCACACCTGCACGGACGCGGTGGCGCGCATCATCCGCCGGCCGGCCGGGCCGGTGCGGTCGAAGAAGGTCTCCATGGCCTCGTACCGGGGGTGCCGCAGGATGCGCCCGGGGGTGGCCGTCCGGGTGTCGTGGCCCAGGCCGTGGAGGGCGAGACCGCGGGCGTCCAGCTCGGTGCGGACGGCGGTCAGGTCGGAGTCGAGTCCGTCGATGCACTCGGTGAGGGAGCGGGCGGGCAGCGAGCTGAGCTCCAGCTGGCCGCCGGGTTCGACGGTGAGCCGGGAACGCAGGGGCAGGGCCCCCACCGCAGCGTGTGCGGATTCCAGGCGATCGGGGGAGACGGGACGGTCGGGGTGGGCGGCGTCGAGCACGAGCCATTCGAGCTCGGCGCCGGTACATCGGGGCGGGCCTGTCTTGAAACAGATGCCGTGGACCAGCGCCTCGACCTCGGGTTCGCTGACCCCTCGGTCGCGGCCGCCGGGCGACTCCTGTGGCATGGCCGGATCCTCCTGTCGATGCCGTGACCGCCCCACCCAATCCGGTGCACGGGAGCCACGACAAGATCCCTTTGCGCCAACGCGGCCTCCAGCGAAAGGTGTTGGGGCCCCGGTGCGGATCGCCGGTGGATCTTCGGGAGTGGGCGGGGAGCGGATCGGGCGGGGGATTGACGCAGGTGGGCGGGGGGTGGCCGACGATCGAACGGGTGAGCGCAGCAGGCTTTTCGCCGCACGCCGGGCGCGGCTTACATCCGAATATATGGGTCCGAAATCGGTTGTTCCACGTGAAACATTCCCGGCGGGACGGCCAGGGCGGGTCCGCCGCCCGCCCGGGGTGCCCTTGACCCGGTACGACACGTTCCGCCGGTCACGGAGGGTGGCCGCTCCGGCCCGCGGCGTACTGCTCCGGCCGGGTGAAGGGCGGTCGGCGGCCGGGCGGCTTCCCGGGGCGGCCGGCGCCCTGCGGGGCGTACGGTCCCGCCGGTGACGGCCGGAACCCGTCGGTTTCGGCCTCCGGCCGCGGCGGCGGGCGCGCGCTCGGGAGGCGTTCGGCGGCTGCGCGGGGCGGCCGGGCGCCCGTGCCTTTCCGGCCATGTGCCGGACTGGGGCACTCCGCGGTTCTGGAAGGATGCGGCCGCGATGTCACAGACACCGAAACCGCAGGCGGGGGCCCGGCCGTCCATTCCCACCAGCGCGGACGTGGCCCGGCTGGCCGGCGTCTCGCGCGCCACCGTCTCGTACGTGCTCAACGACGCCGAGGCGGTCCGCATCAGCGAGCCCACCCGGCGCAAGGTCCGGGCGGCCGCCGAAGCGCTGGGCTACGTCCCGCACGCCGCCGCGCGCAGCCTGCGCGCGGGCCACAGCCGCATCGTGCTGCTGCCCGCCCCGCACGAGCCCGCCGGCCCGCGCTACGGCCGCTTCCTCGGCGAGCTCCAGCGGGGGCTGCGGCGCCTGGACTACACGGTGGTCCAGTACGGCAGCCTCGGCCTGAGCGGCGACCAGGCGGCCCGGGCCTGGGCCGAGCTGCGGCCCGTGGCCGTGCTGTCCCCGGGCGAGATCGGGCTGTCCGCGCGCAACGTCACCACCCTCAAGCGGGCCGGCGCCCGGGCCGTGATGACCCTGGGCCCCGGGCGGGTGCCCGGGGCGCACGCGCTGGTCATGGACCAGCGGGAGGTCGGGGCCCGGGCCGCCGGGCACCTCCTGGAGCGCGGACGGCGGCGCATCGGCGTGGTGCTCCCCGAGGAGGAGGGGTACGCGGTGTTCGCCGCGCCCCGCCTCGAAGGCGTGCGCGCGGCGGCCGAGGCGGCCGGGGCCGAGGCGGTCGCGCTGCCGCTGGCCTACACGGAGGAGTCCGCCGCCGGCCTTGCCGCGCGCTGGCCGCGGCTGGGCCTCGACTCCGTCTTCGCGTACAACGACGCATACGCGATGCTGCTCATGCGCGCCTTGCAGGATGCGGGCACCGATGTGCCGGGCGGCGCGGCCGTCATGGGTGCCGACGACCTCCTGCTGGGCCGGCTGCTGCGGCCCCGCCTCAGCACCGTCCGCATCGCCCTGCCCGCGGGCGACGACCTGGCCGTCCTGGTGGACCGCCTGGTCCGAACCCCCGCGGAGCCCCCGGAACGCCACCACCTGCTGACCGCCCGAACCGTCCCCCGCGCCTCCACGTAGCCCGCGGGGACGCCACCCCCACGGCCCCCCGCCCGCCGGCCGGCCGGGCGCCCCCGCGGCGCCTTGCCCGCCTGCCGGGCCGCGGCACCCCGCGGTGCTTTGCCCGCGTGCCGGTCGCGGCACCCGCGGGGCGTTGCTGGCCTGCCGGTCGCGGCACCCCGCGGGGCCGCACCCCGCACGGGCCAGGCCCCGCGCCGCGCCGCGCCGCCAACCGGGCGGTGCCCCCCGCCGCGCCGCGCCGCCGACCGGGCGGTGCCCCGCGCCGCCGGACCCGCTCGCGACGGGCCGCACTTCGCGCCTGGCCAGCACCCGTCCCCTACAGGCCTCCCCGTTCCGCACGGCTGCCCACCGGCGGGGCAAATCCCAGCCCCTCCGGCGTTTGAGGAGCGGGGTGTGGGGCGGAGCCCCAAGGCATCCCGGCTGGCGCCGGGCAGGGGGGGGGGGGGGGGGGGGACCCCCCACAACCACCAAGGAGGGGGGGGTGTTTCCCCGGTTCTTCCCCGCTGCCCCCCAGGGGGGGGAAACCCCCTACCCCTTTGGGGGGGGGGGGGGGGGGGTGGGGGACCCCCCCCCAAGGCATCCCGGCTGGCGCCGGGCACCGGGCTCCGCCCGGACCCGCGCCTCAAGCGCCGGCGGGGCTGGGGGTTGCCCCCTCGGGCTCCGCCCGGACCCGCGTCTCAAGCGCCGGCGGGGCTGGGGGTTGTGGATTCGGCCGGTTTGGCGGGCTGCGCCCGGTGGGGGTGGGCGGGCGTTGACAGCGGGGCGCGGGCGGCGGAGACTGCGGGCGCGCCCGCACCAGGGTGCGTCTGACCCGCACGGATCCGCCCAGGAGACCCCGATGAGCATCCGCGACGTGTACATCGTCGACGCCGTCCGCACCCCGATCGGCAAGTTCGGCGGTGCACTCGCCGGGGTCCGGCCGGACGACCTCGCCGCACACGTGGTCCGCTCCCTCGTGGACCGCACCCCGGAGCTCGACCCCTCCCGCATCGACGACGTGGTCTTCGGCGACGCCAACGGCGCGGGCGAGGACAACCGCGACGTGGCCCGCATGGCCGTCCTCCTGGCCGGGCTCCCCGTCGGCGTCCCCGGCGTCACCGTCAACCGGCTCTGCGGCTCCGGCCTGGAGGCCGTGGTCCAGGCGGCCCGCGCCATCGCCCTCGGCGACGCCTCCGTCGCGATCGCCGGCGGGGTCGAGTCCATGAGCCGCGCCCCCTGGGTGGTGCAGAAGCCCGAGCGGACCTTCCCCGCCGGGCACCAGCAGATGTGGTCCACCACCCTCGGCTGGCGCATGACCAACCCGCGCATGCCCGAGGAGTGGACCGTCTCGCTCGGCGAGGGCGCCGAACTCGTCGCCGACAAGCACGGGATCGGCCGCGAGGCGCAGGACGCCTTCGCCCTCGACAGCCACCGCAAGGCCGCCGCCGCCTGGTCCGCGGGCCTCTACGACGGCGAGGTCGCCCCCTACCCGGGCGTGGAGCTCGTGCGCGACGAGTGCATCCGCGAGGGCTCCACCCCCGAGGCGATGGCCAGGCTCAAGCCGGTGTTCCGGCCCGACGGCACGGTCACCGCCGGCAACGCCTCACCGCTCAACGACGGGGCCGCGGCCCTGCTGCTCACCGACGAGGACGGCCTGCGGGCCACGGGCCGCGAGCCGCTCGCCCGCATCCGCACCTCCGCCGTCACCGGCATCGAGCCCCAGCTCTTCGGCCTCGGCCCGGTCGAGGCCGTACAGCGCGCCCTGGCCAAGGCCGGCCGCGGGTTCGCCGACCTCACCACCTTCGAGCTCAACGAGGCCTTCGCCGCCCAGGCGCTGGGCTGCCTCGCCGAGTGGCCCGAGCTGGACCCGGCCGTGGTCAACCCCCGCGGCGGCGCCATCGCCCTCGGGCACCCGCTGGGCGCCTCGGGCGCCCGGCTGGCCGGCTCGGTGGCCCACCAGCTCGCCGCCGCCGGATCCGGCACGGGGCTCGCCGCCCTGTGCATCGGCGTCGGCCAGGGCATCGCCCTCGTCCTGGAGCGCTAGGCCGTGTCTTCCGGATCTTGCCTGACCCGCGACGCCTGGCACCGCGCCCCGCGGCGTTCTCGGGCAGACCAAGTACGTCCGGTACGGCGGTCTACCCTCCGCCTTGCGATGCGCGGCACCGGACGGCCGCGGCTTGACCGGCAATAGCCGAAAGACACGACCTGGACCCACGGCCTTGAGGTCCGCTGCGGCGGCGGCGAGCCGCCGCAGTGGATCATTTCAGGTCATCAACTGCCCAATAACCGAACAGATTTGGCGCTGCTCCCTCGCTAGCATGGCGCGCGATCCCGGACCCCCCGCCGGGCCAGCGAAACCGGAGGCGCCACCATGCCGCTGCTCGACCCGACGACCTGGCAGGACGCCGCCGCCCGTACCGGCGGCCCCGCCCCGGTCACCGAGCCCGCCACCGGCGACACCCTCGCCGAGATCCGCCTCGCCGCCCCCGCCGACGTCGCCCCCGCGGCCGCCCGGGCCGAGGAGGCCCAGCGCGCCTGGGCCGCCGCACCGCACACGGAGCGCGCCGCCGTCCTGCGCAGGGCCGGCGACCTGTTCACCGCGCACGCGGAGGAACTCGCCGCCTGGCTGGTCCGGGAGTCCGGCTCCGTACCCGGCAAGGCCGCCTTCGAGCTGCACGTGGCCGCCCAGGAGTGCTACGAGGCCGCGGCCCTGGCCTCCCGCCCGGCCGGCCAGGTGCTGCCCAGCGAGGCGCCCAGGCTGTCGTACACCCGCCGGGTCCCCGCCGGGGTGGTCGGGGTGATCGCCCCGTTCAACGCCCCGCTGATCCTCTCGATCCGCTCGGTGGCCCCGGCCCTGGCGCTGGGCAACGCGGTCCTCCTGAAGCCGGACGCGCGCACCGCGGTCTGCGGCGGGCTGGCCCCGGCCGCCGTGTTCGCCGCGGCGGGACTCCCCGAAGGGCTGCTGCACGTCCTGCCCGGCGGCGCCGCCACGGGGCAGGCCCTGGTGGCCGAACCCCGGGTCCGCGTCCTGTCGTTCACCGGCTCCACCGCCACCGGACGGGCCGTCGGCGAGGCCGCCGGCCGCGCGCTCAAGCGGGCCCACCTGGAGCTCGGCGGCAATTCGGCGCTGATCGTCCTGGAGGACGCGGACGTGGAGACCGCCGTGGGCCAGGCCGCCTGGGGCACCTTCTTCCACCAGGGCCAGATCTGCATGACCGCCGGCCGCCACCTCGTCCACGAGTCCCGCTACGACGCGTACGTCGAGCTGCTGGCAGCCCGTGCCGAGGCCCTCACCGTGGGCGACCCGCACCGCGACCGGGTGCACCTGGGCCCGCTCATCGACGCCCGCCAGCGGGACCGCGTCCACGCCCTCGTGGAGGCGAGCACGGCCGCCGGGGCCAAGCTCGTGGCCGGAGGCAGCCACCGGGACCTCTTCTACCGGCCCACGGTCATCGCCGGCGCCGACGAGGACACCCCCGCCTACGCGCAGGAGGTCTTCGGCCCGGTGGCCCCCGTCCGGTCCTTCCGCACCCTGGACGAGGCCGCCGCCCTCGCCGCCGCCGGCCCCTACGGGCTCTCCCTGGGCATCGTCACCCGGGACGCGGCCCGCGGCCTGGAGCTCGCCGACCGCATCCCCACCGGCATCGCCCACATCAACGACCAGACCGTCAACGACGAGGCCGTGGCCCCCTTCGGCGGGGTCGGGGCCTCCGGGACCGGGGCCCGCTTCGGCGGCGAGGCCAACCTCGACGCCTTCACGGAACTGCGGTGGACCACGGTCAGGCGCGAGCCCGGCGGGTACCCGTTCTGAGAGAGCCGGAATAGCCGGGGCCGGCCCGCGGTTGACGCGGACGGCTGCCCGCACCGGGGAAAGCGCCCGCATCCGGGGAAAGCACCCGCACACGACGAAAGAGGGACACCCCATGGCCACCGTAGAGCTCACCAAGGACAACTTCGACCAGATCGTCAGCGAGAACGAGTTCGTGCTGATCGACTTCTGGGCGTCCTGGTGCGGTCCCTGCCGGCAGTTCGCCCCGGTCTTCGAGAAGGCCTCCGAGAACCACCCCGACCTGGTCTTCGGCAAGGTGGACACCGAGGCCCAGCAGGAGCTGGCGGCGGCCTTCGAGATCCGCTCCATCCCGACCCTCATGATCATCCGCGACCAGGTGGCCGTGTTCGCCCAGCCCGGCGCCCTGCCCGAGGCCCTCCTGGAGGACGTCATCGGCCAGGCCCGCGCCCTGGACATGGACGAGGTCCGCGCGAAGATCGCCGAGGCCAGCGGGGCGGGCGCCTGACCCGTACGCCCGAACCGGGTGCACGCGCCCGCCGGTTCCCCGAGACTGGTCCCCATGACCGAAGCCGTGGAGTACGACGTCGTCGTCCTGGGCGGGGGACCGGCGGGCGAGAACGTGGTCGACCGCACCCGGGCCGCCGGACTGAGCACCGCAGTCGTCGAGGCCGAGCTCGTCGGCGGCGAGTGCTCGTACTGGGCCTGCGTGCCCAGCAAGGCCCTGCTGCGTCCGGCGCTGGCCCGCGCCGACGCCCGCCGGGTCCCCGGCCTGGCCCCCGCCGTCGGGGGAGCGCTGGACGCCCCGGCCGTGCTCGCCCACCGCGACTGGTGGACCGGGAACTGGAAGGACGAGGGCCAGCTGGACTGGCTCGGCTCCATCGGGGCCCATCTCTACCGGGGCCGGGGACGCCTCTACGGAGAGAAGAAGGTCACCGTCACCGGCCCCGAGGGCGACCACCACATCCTGGTGGCCCGGCACGCCGTGGTCCTCGCCACCGGCAGCCGGGCCCTCGTGCCCGACCTGCCCGGCGCCGCCGCGGCCGGGCCCTGGACCAGCCGCGAGGCCACCAGCTCCCAGCACGTGCCGCACCGCCTCGCGATCGTCGGCGGCTCGGTGGTCGCCGTGGAGATGGCCACGGCCTGGCAGGCCCTCGGCTCGAAGGTCACCCTCCTCGTCCGCGGCCCCGGCCTGCTGCCCCGCATGGAGCCCTTCGCCGGGGAACTGGTCGCCGACGGCCTGCGCGAGGCCGGCGCGGACGTGCGTACCGGGGTCACCGTGGAGGCGCTGGTCCGCGACGGCAGCACCGGCCCGGTCACCGTGGTCCTCGAAGGCGGCGAGTTCCTGGAAGCCGACGAGGTGCTCTTCGCCACCGGCCGCGCCCCGCGCACCGAGGACGTGGGCCTGGACACCGTCGGCCTCGAACCCGGCTCCTGGCTGCCCGTGGACGAGAGCTGCCGCGTGACCGGCACGGACTGGCTGTACGCCGTGGGCGACGCCAACCACCGCGCCCTCATGACCCACCAGGGCAAGTACCAGGCCCGCATCGCCGGCGCGGCCATCGCCGCCCGGGCCGCCGGCACCGAACCCGACACCGCCCCCTGGGGCGCGCACGCCGCGACCGCCGACCACGCCGCCCTGCCCCAGGTGGTGTTCTCCGACCCGGAGGCCGCCTCCGTGGGCCTGACCCTGGCCGCCGCCGAGCGGGCCGGCCACCGGGTGCGGGCCGTGGACCACGACCTCGGCGCGGTCACCGGGGCCGGCCTGTACGCGCACGGCTACCGGGGCCGGGCCCGGATGGTCGTGGACCTCGACCGCGAGGTGCTGCTCGGCGCCACCTTCGTCGGACCCGGGGTGAGCGAACTCCTGCACTCGGCCACGGTCGCCGTCGCCGGTGAGGTGCCGATCGCCCGCCTGTGGCACGCCGTCCCCGCCTTCCCCACGGTCAGCGAGGTCTGGCTGCGCCTGCTGGAGGCCCACCGCGACCACGGCCGGACTCCCGGCAGCGGCTGAGGAGTTCCGCCCCTCCCGCCTGTGACCTGCGACTCCTGTCGCCCGCCGGCCGCAAATTCGGTACCGGCGGGCCGCTCCCGCACGTGAGAATGACGCATCACTTACGGGAGGAACCCATGAGCCAGGACCGCCTGACTCTCCACGACCTGCTGCCCCCGCAGGAGCTGGCGCAGGCCCTCGACGCCGGGCACGTCGTCCGCAAGCGGCACCCCGGACTGCCGCTGTCGCTGTACACCTACACGCGGGTGTGCCAGTACGAGCGGATCTGGAACACCGTCACCACGCGCTGCCGCGGTCTCGTCGCCGACGACGAGACCGGCGCCGTGGTCGCGCTGCCGCTGCCCAAGTTCTTCAACGTCGGCGAGCACGAGGGCGGACAGCCGTACGCCCCCGCCCTGCCCGACGAGCCGTTCGAGGTCTACGACAAGGTGGACGGCAGCCTCGCGGTGGTCTTCCACTACGCGGACCGCTGGCACGTGGCCTCCAAGGGATCCTTCACCAGTGAACAGGCCACCTGGGCGCAGCGCAGGCTCGACGCCGCGGACACCTCCGCGCTGACCCCGGGCGTCACCTACCTCGCCGAGATCCTCTACCCGCAGAACCGCATCGTCGTCGACTACGGCGACCGCCGGGACCTCGTGCTCCTCGCCGCCTTCGACGCGGCGGGCACCGAAGTCCCGCTGTCCGCCGCCGCGGCCGCGTGGCAGGGCATCGGCTCGGTCGTCACCGTGTGGCCGGCCATGCCCCTCGCCGAACTGCTCGCCCTGACGGACTCGAACACGCGGCCCGGCGGCTCGGCGGCCACCGGCACCGACGCCGAGGGCTTCGTCCTCCGCTTCGCCTCCGGGGTGCGCGCCAAGGCGAAATTCTCCGAGTACGTGCGCCTCCACAAGGTGCTGACCGGGGTCACCGAGCGGGACATCTGGCGCAGCCACGGCATCCAGCGCTTCGCCGGCCTGCCCGCCAAGCAGCTCGCCCAGGGCCTGGGCTGCTCCCTCGCGGACATCGAGGCCTCGGGAGGCAAGCCGCTCGACGCGCTGCTGGAGCAGGTGCCGGACGAGTTCGACAGCTGGGTGCGCGAGCGGATCGAGGACATGGAGCGCGCCGCGGCGGCCCGCACGGCCGCCATCGAGGAGGCGTTCCGCTTGCTCGCCCCGCTCGCCGCCGACCGGGGCGCCTTCGCCCGCGCCGCCATGTCCCTGCCGGACCGCGGCATCCGGGCCGCCGTCTTCATGCGCCTGGACGGGCGCCCGACCGAACTCCTGGTGTGGCGTTCGGTACGGCCGGAGGCGTCCGACCCCTTCACCACCGACGAGGAGAACTGACCCCGTGCCCTTCGTACACGTCATGACCGGGCTGCCCGCATCGGGCAAGACCACCGCGGCCCGGCGGCTCCAGGAGGAGTCCGGGGGCCGGATGCGCCGGGTCAACCTGGACGACCTGCGCACCATGCTCGACCTGCCCGCCGAGCGGTACGAGCGCTCGCACGGGCACGAGCAGACCGTGCTCGCCGTACAGGACGCGGCGGTCCGCGCGGCGGTCGAGGACGGCTTCGACGTGGTCGTGGACAACACCCACCTGACCCCGCACATCCCCAAGCGGCTGAAGGCCGCGGTCACCGGCCTGGACGCGGCCTTCGTGGTGCACGACTTCACGGACGTGCCGGTGGAGGAGTGCGTACGCCGGGACGCCGCGCGGGAGCGCAGTGTCGGCGCGGAGGTCATCGGGATCCTCGCGGACAAGCACGCGAAGGCCACGAAGGGCGGCTGGCGGCTCACCGCCGACTGGCTCAACGACCGGCCCTCGGCCGAGCCGTACGTGCCCGATCCGGCGCTGCCCAGGGCCGTCCTGTGCGACATCGACGGCACCCTCGCGCTGCGCGGGGACCGCGGCCCGTACGACTTCACCCGCTGCGGGCTGGACCTGCTCAACCGGCCGGTCCGGGAGGCCCTGGACGCCTTCCGGCGGGCGGACGGGGACACCATCGTGCTGCTGTCGGGGCGCAGCGAGGAGCACCGTCCGCAGACCGAGGCCTGGCTCGCCGAGCACGAGGTGGTCTACGACGAGCTGTGGATGCGCGCGGCGGGGGACCAGCGCAGCGACGACATCGTGAAGGCGGAGCTGTTCGACGCGCACGTGCGCCACCGGTACGCGGTGCGCGTGTCGCTGGACGACCGGGACCGGGTGGTCGCGGTGTGGCGCCGGATGGGCCTGCCCACGTGGCAGGTGAACTACGGCAACTTCTAGGCCCGGAGGGCCTGCGGGCCGTGCCCTGCCGTCGTCGTGCGTACGGTGACGGGGCGCGGCCCCCTTCGCATGCGCTCAGCCGAGGACCGGGTGGAGTTCGGGCCGGGCTTCCCACCAGGCCTGGTGGAAGGCGTTGTTGCCGATGTTGGCCAGGTAGGCGCGGGCGGCCGCCCGGTAGAGCAGTTCGGCCTGGCGGGCGGAGACGGCCGAGCGGTTCCAGGCGAGCCGGATGCGGCCCGTGACCGGGTCCCCGGCGAGCGGCACCAAGGCGGTGCCGGGGGCGGCCGGGGCGGTCGGCTGGCTGAGCGAGACCGCGCGGCCCGCGGCGATCAGGTCGTAGTGCATCTTGCGGTCGGTGATCCGGTAGCGCAGTGACGGGGTGAACCCGGCCTTGGCGCAGGCGTCGACGAGCGCCTCGGGGCCGCCGTCGTCGTCCTCGATCAGGGTCATCCAGGATTCCCCGGCCAGCTCGGCGAGTTCGATCCGGCTGCGCCCCGCCAGCGGGTGGGAGGCGGACATGCGCACGCAGAAGGGCTCCTTCTGGATGAGCGTGCGGGCGGCGGTGCCGGCCGGCAGCGGCACCTCGTGGTCGTTGACCTCGCCGTAGGCGATGACGTCGTACTGGCCGGCGCCCAGCATCCGGGTCAGCGCGGTGACGGAGTTCTCCATTCCGACCGCGATGTCCTGGCCCTCCATCACGGTGTCGATCTGCTCCAGCAGCCCGTCCATGAGCACCAGCAGGATGCAGCCCAGGCGCAGCGGGGAGTCGGTGGCCACCGCCCGTGCGCCGGCGACGAGTTCGTCCATTTCGCCCAGGACGCGGCGGGCCTTGGAGAGCACGAACTCGCCCAGCGGGGTGGGCTGCACGCCGCCCCGGCCGCGGACGAACAGCTCGCCCCCGGCGACCCGTTCGATGCGGCGGAGCTGGGCCGACAGGGCGGGCTGGGACACCCCGAGACGGTGGGCCGCGCGGCCCAGACTGCCCGCCTCCGCGATCCGGCAGACGGCTTCCAAGTGCCTCAACTCCAGCTGCATTTGAGCAGCGTAAGGCCCGTGTCGCGGCAGCACCATAACCCGTGCGTTATGGCCGATGAGATGTCCCTGACACGTCATGTTCACATCCATACTCGGCGCGACCCACCCATCCGTCTCCCCCCACGAACGGAGCAGACGTGCAGTCCACCCGACTGACGGCGACCGTGGCGGCGTTCGCGCTGACCGCGAGCCTGGCCGGCGCCCTCGCCGGCACCGCAACGGCAGCGCCCGCCGCGAACCGGCCCGTGCCTCCCCAGCAGGGCAAGTCGCTCGCTCTCGCCGCCGCCGACCAGGCGGCCGCCAGCGGCCTCGACGGCCTGCGGCACGGCGCCGAAGAAGACCTCGTCCGCACCGGGGTGACCCCCTGGGCGAACGGTCTCTACTACGCCTCCTACGAGCGCACCTACCGCGGCCTGCCGGTCGTCGGCGGCGACGCCGTCGTCCTGACCGACAGCAAGGGCAAGGTCCGCGACATCGCCGCGGCCCCCGCCCCCGCCATCCGCGTCGCCACCAAGGCCAAGGTCAGCAAGGCCGCCGCGCTGGCCGCCGCCCGCAAGCAGCTCGCCCGGGTGGAGAGCGCGAGCGCCCCCCGCCTGACCGTGCTCCTCAAGGGCGGCAAGGCCGTCCTCACCTGGCGCACGACGGTCAGCGGCCGGACGGCCGGGAACGCCCCCAGCGTCCTTGACACCTTCGTCGACGCCCGTACCGGCGCCGTGGCCCGGGCCACCGACAAGATCCTGCACGCGGACGGCCGCGGCTACCACAACGGCAACGTCACCATCGACACCGCCGCCTCCTCGATGACCGACCCCAACCGCTCCGGCTTCAAGTGCGGCGGCCAGAACGGCAGCGCCTACACCGGCTCCTCGCCGTGGGGCAACGGCGGGGCCAACGACCTCGTCACCGCCTGCGTGGACATCATGTACGCGGCCCAGCGCGAGTCCGACATGCTCAAGAACTGGTTCGGCTACAACGGCATCAACGGCCAGGGCGGCATGGTCCCGGCCCGCGCCGGCCTCAGCGAGGTCAACGCCTACTACGACGGCACCAAGACCACGTACGGCCGCAACCAGAACCAGACCAACCAGCTGACCGGCATCGACGTCGTGGCCCACGAGTACGGCCACGAGATCTTCGACAAGACCCCGGGCAGCTCCGGTTCGAGCAACGAGAACGGGGGGATGAACGAGTCCACCGGCGACATCTTCGGCGCCCTGACCGAGCACTACGCGAACAACCCGAACGACACCCCGGACTACACGGTCGGCGAGAAGCTGAACTTCCTCGGCGACAACAAGCCGATCCGGTACATGTACAACCCGTCGCTCGCGAACAACGACCCCAACTGCTACAACCAGCTGACCTCGGGCACCGAGGTGCACGCCGCGGCCGGCCCGCAGAACCACTGGTTCTACCTGCTCGCCGAGGGCTCGAACCCGGGCGGCGGCAAGCCGTCCAGCCCCATATGTTCCGGCGGCCCCTCCTCCGTGACGGGCATCGGCATCCAGAAGGCCGGCAAGATCTTCATGGGCGCCCTGCTGAGCAAGACCTCCTCCTGGAACCACCCGGCCGCCCGCAAGGCCACGCTGGCCAGCGCCAAGAACACCTACGGCACCGCCGAGTGCCAGGCCGTCAAGGCCGCCTGGGACGCCATCCGGGTCCCCGCCCAGTCCGGTGAGACCGACTGCGGCGGCACCAACACCCCGGACTTCTCCCTCGCGCTGAACCCGGCCTCCGGCTCCGTCCAGCCGGGCGCCTCGGTGACCTCCACCGTCAACACCAGCACCACCAGCGGCAGCGCGCAGACCGTGCAGCTCTCCGCGAGCGGCCAGCCCAGCGGGGTGACCGTCTCCTTCAGCCCGTCCTCGGTGACCTCGGGCGGCTCCTCCACCATGACCGTCGCGGCCGCGGCCGGCACGGCCAACGGCACGTACGCCATCACCGTCAAGGGCACCGGCAGTGCCACCCACACCGTCACCTACAACCTGACGGTCGGCACCACCACCCCGCCCACCGGCTGCGACAACGCCGAGTACACCTACCGCGGCACCCTGAGCGCCGGCCAGGCCGAGGCCCAGCCGGACGGCTCGTACTACTACTCGGCCACCTCCGGCACCCACGTGGGCTGCCTGCGCGGCCCGGCCGGCACCGACTTCGACCTCTACCTGCAGAAGTGGAACGGCTCCGCGTGGGCGGACGTCGCGGTCTCCGGCAGCGCCGGTGAGAACGAGGACATCCGCTACAACGGCACCGCCGGCTACTACCGCTACGTGGTGGACGCCTACAGCGGTTCCGGCTCCTACACCCTGGGCCTGACCACCCCGTAACCGGGCCGCGTCGGCGCCGGGAGAGGGGCCCGCGCAGACCGCCCACCGCCGGGCGGCCGGATCATCCGGCCGCCCGGTCGGCGTGCTCGCACGCCCCCTTCCTCAGCCCCGCTTGACCGCCCGCAGCACGACGAACTTCGGGTCCCCCGCGACGAGTTCGCAGTTGCCGAACAGACGCCGCAGCTTCAGGTGGTAGCCGAGGTGCCGGTTGCCGACCACCCACAGTTCGCCCCCGGGCCGCAGGGCCCGCCGGGACTGGGTGAACATCCGCCAGGCGGTGGTGTCGGTCATGGCCTGGTGCGAGTGGAACGGCGGGTTGTTCAGCACCAGGTCGAGCGAGGCCTCGGGCAGCCCCGCCAGCCCGTCGCCGACGAGGAACTCGGCAGCCCCGAACGGCAGGTTGGCCCGGAACGTCGCCTCGGCCGAGGCCACCGCCTGGTACGACTCGTCGGTGAACACCAGCTCGGCGGCGGGGTTGGCCCGCGCGGCCGCGACCCCCACCACGCCGTTGCCGCACCCGAGGTCCGCGATCCGGACCCGGCCGGCGTCGCGCGGCAGGTGGCCCAGGAAGAAGCGGGTGCCGATGTCCAGCCGGTCGGCGCAGAACACCCCGGCGTGGCTGGTCACCGACAGCCCGGCCGCCAGGCCCTCGTCCGCGCCGAGCGCGTACGTGAGCGGCCACGGGCTGCCGTCCCGCTCCCCGGCAGCACCCGCCGTGCCGGGGGCCTCGGGGGTGCAGAAGATCAGCCGGGCCTTGCGGACGGCCAGGGAGGTGCGGGTCGGACCCAGGATCTGCTCGAACAGCTTCAGGGTGGAGGTGTGGATCTCCTTCACCATGCCGGTGCCCACCACGACCGTGTCCGCGTGCACGTGCGGAGCCAGCCGGTGCAGCTGGTCCTCCAGCAGGGCCAGGCTCTTGGGGACCCGGACCACCAGCAGGTCGGTCCGCTCCGGCGGGGCGTCCTGCGTGGTCAGCAGCCGGACCGCGGCCGCCGGCACCCCGGCGCGCGCCAGGTTGGCGCGGGTGGCCTGCCGGGTCAGGTAGGAATCGGTGATCTGGGTGAGCCCGGCCGCGCCGCCGCGGGCGGCGAGCGCAGTGGTCAGCGCACCCCAGCGGTCGCCGAGCACGGTGACGTGGCGGCTCTCCAGGGCGACCGGCTCCCCGTCCCCCACCTCCCCGGCGAGCTGCCGGAGCAGGTACTCGTCGGCGGCGTCCCAGGCGCGCAGCCGGTCGCGGGGGTCCTCGGGGTAGCGGCCGAGGCCGAATGCGCCCCAGGGCGTCGTGAAACGGTTCTCAGTGGTGCCTGTCATCGTGCCGCCCAGGCTATCCGAGGCCGCCCCGGGCCGCGGCACCGAGCCGCCCGGCGCCGCCCGTCACCCCCCCCGGGCCGCGGCGCCGGGCCGCCCGTCACTCCCCGGGCAGCTCGCCCGCCATCGCCGCGGCCAGCCGCAGGTGCGGGGCGGCCTCGGCGGCGCGGCCCTGCCGCTCCAGGGTCCGGCCCAGCATCAGCTGTGCGTAGTCCTCCACCGGCCAGCGCTCCAGGATCCCGCGCAGCTCGGCCTCGGCCTTCCGCAGCTGGGCCGAGTGGTAGTAGGCGCGCGCCAGCAGCAGCCGCGGAGCCAGCTGCTCGGGGGCCTCCTCGGCCAGGCCGTCGAGCACCTTCGCGGCCGTGGCGTACTCCTTCGCCTCGAAGAAGAGCCGGGCCCGTGCCCAGCGCTCGGCTGCCGTCCCGTGCTCGTAGTACGTCGTACGCTCGCTCATGGCGCCCTTCCGGCCCGGCGGTCCGCGGGTTGCGGGCCGTTCGCGGGGTCCAACCCCACGATGAAGTTGAATATTCCACCAATCAGTCCGGCCGCTCGGCTCCGCAGCGACCCCTCCGCCAGTAGGTTGTCGTCATGAGCAATCTCGATCGCCAGGCCGCCCTCTCGGTGTGCGGCGGCCGCGGCTTCGTCGTCGCCGAACCCGTCCGGGAACTCCTCACCCCCCGCCGCGTCCAGCTGGGCGAGTCCACCGAGGTCCGGCGCCTGCTGCCGAACCTCGGCCGCCGCATGGTGGGCGCCTGGTGCTTCGTCGACCACTACGGCCCGGACGACATCGCCGACGAGCCCGGCATGCAGGTGCCCCCGCACCCGCACATGGGGCTCCAGACCGTCAGCTGGCTGCACGACGGCGAGGTGCTGCACCGCGACAGCACCGGCAGCCTCCAGACCGTACGCCCCCGCGAGCTGGGCCTGATGACCTCAGGACGGGCGATCAGCCACTCGGAGGAGAGCCCGAAGCCGCATGCCCGCTTCCTGCACGGCGCCCAGCTGTGGGTGGCCCTGCCCGAGGAGCACCGCCACACCGAGCCGCACTTCCAGCACCACGCCGCGCTCCCGCAGGTCACCGCGGCCGGCCTGACGGCCACCGTCATCCTCGGCACCCTCGACGGGGCCACCTCTCCGGGTGACACCTACAGCCCGCTCGTCGGCGCCGACGTGACCCTCGCCGCGGGCACCGAGACCGCCCTCCCGCTCGACCCCGACTTCGAGTACGCGGTCCTGTCCATGTCGGGCGAGGCCCGCGTGGACGGGGTCCCGGTGCTCCCCGGCGCGATGCTCTACCTCGGCTGCGGCCGCACGGAACTCCCGCTCCGCGCGGTATCCGACGCCGCCGTGATGCTGCTGGGCGGCGAACCGTTCGAGGAGGAGATCGTCATGTGGTGGAACTTCATCGGCCGCTCCGACGAGGAGATCCGCCAGGCCCGCGCCGACTGGGCGGCCGGCACCCGCTTCGGCGAGGTCAAGGGCTACGACGGCGCCCCCCTCCCCGCCCCCGAGCTGCCGCCGACGCACCTGAAGCCGCGCGGCCGCGTGCGCTGACGGGCCTGCTCCCGCGCAGGGCGCGTGCGGCCTGCGCCCCCCCCGAAACCGGGAGGGCGAGCACGCCGGCCTGCGGAAACATGCGGAGGATCAGGAGCCGAGCGAGGTGAGCAGCCTGGTGACTTCGCCCGTGACGGCTTCCCGGGCGGGCTCGAAGCACGTGCGGGAGTCCGTCAGGGCGGGGTCCTGGTCCAGCATGCCGCGGATCGTCGCCGTGAAGACCGTGGTCAGGCGCGAGGAGATGTTGATCTTCGTCATGCCTGCGGCGATCACCCGGCCGAGTTCCTCGTCGGCCACACCCGAGGAACCGTGGAGGACCAGCGGCACCGGCAGGGTCCGGCTCAGGGTCGTCACCAGTTCCTTGTCGAGCACTGCGGTGCGCTCGCGCATGCGGTGCGAGGAGCCGACCGCGACGGCCAGCGCGTCCACCCCGGTGGACCGGACGAACTCCAGGGCCTCGTCCGGATCGGTCCGGACGCCGAAGGCGTGCGCGCCGCCCTTGCCGCCCACCTTGCCGAGTTCCGCCTCCACGAACACGTCGCGCTCGTGGCACCAGGCGGTCAGCTCCGCCGTGGCGCGCACGTTCTCCTCGTACGGCAGGTCGGAGTAGTCCACCATGACCGACCGGACCCCGGCCTCGACACCCGCACGGATCGCGTCCGGATCGGTCAGGTGGTCGAGGTGGACGGACAGGTCCGCGGGGGAGCCCTCGGCCAGGGCCAGCGTCGCGCGGAGCAGCGGCAGCATGCCGCGGTGGTAGTCGATGCAGTTCTTGCTGATCTGCAGGATCAGCGGGATTCCGGTCCGCTCGGCGGCGGCGACGATCGCCTCGCCCGTCTCCAGGTGGATGACGTTGAAGGCCAGCGCCCCGACACCGGCCGAGCGTGCGCCGTCGACGATCGACGCGGTGGGGACCAGCGGCATGGTGCGGATTTCCTTTGCTCTCTTGTCACTTGCTCTCTGGGGCCGGCCGCGGGCCGGGGCGCCGGATGCGCCCCGGCCGGCTATCCCTCGGCCGGGGCGTGCGCGGCGGTCAGGTGGGCCGCCAGATCCGTGACGGTCGGGTGGGAGAACACGTCGACCGCCCGGAGCGACGGCCAGTGCGCGCGCAGCTCGTTGACGGCGCGGACCACCATCCTCGAATCCACACCCAGGTCGAAGAAACCCGTCTCCCAGTCGATGGCGGGCACGCCCAGCAGCTCGGCGAACGCGTGCGCGATGGTCTCGCAGGCGGTTTCTGCGGCGGTCATGCCATCGCCTCCGAGAGCACCTTGCCGGCCCGGGCCACCCGGTCCAGGTCACCGGCGTCGTCCATGTTCACGATCACTCCGTCGATGCCGCAGGCGCGGTACTCCTGGACCCGGTCGGCCACCTCGGCGGGGGTGCCGCACAGGGCGATGGCGCGTACCGCCGACGGCCGGATGCCGTGCAGCCGGCCGAGCGCCTCCATGCCGCGCTGCAGTTCCGCCTCGGAGTCCGCGATGATCGCCGTGCCCAGCCAGGTCTTGGTGATCGTGCCGGGATCGCGGCCGGCGGCCTCGCACGCCCGCTCCAGCACGCCGATCTTGTGCCGCACGGTCGCCGGGCCGCCGAAGAAGTTACAGCCGTCGGCCAGCTTGGCGATCATGGGGATGGTCGTCCGCTCGCCGCTCCCGCCGATCAGGATCGGCGGGCCGCCGGGGGTGATCGGCTGCGGCACGTTCAGCGCACCCTCGATGCGGTACTGCTTGCCGTGGAAGGTGGGCGCGTGCTCGGTGAACATGGCGCGGCAGATCTTCACCGCTTCCCGCAGCTCGCGCATCCGCTGCCCCAGCTCCGGGAACGGCATGCCGTACGCCTCGTACTCCTCGCCGTGCCAGCCGGCGCCGATGCCGACGACCGCGCGTCCCTTGCTGATCACGTCGATGTTCGTGACCATCTTCGCGAGCAGCGCCGGGTTGCGGAACCCGACGGCCGACACCAGCACGCCCAGCTTCGCCTTCGACGTCAGTGCCGCGAGGCCCGCGAGGGTGGTGTACGCCTCCAGCATGGGGTCGGCGGCTTCACCCACGCTGGCGATCTGGTGCAGGTGGTCCATGGCCCAGATGCTGTCGAATCCCGACTCCTCCGCAGTCCGCGCCACCGCGACGACGTGGTCGAAGAGCCGGCTGTCCGGCACCTGGGGGAAGGCGTAGCTCGCGAACTGGAAGCCGACGCGAGTGAACGGTGCTCCGCTCACGCCTGCTCCAGCAGCCGCAGCTCCAGCAGCCGGCCGATGAAGGCCTCGACCGGCTCACGCACTTCGTCCACCGGCCGGCCGGTGTCCTCGGCCACCTGGCCGACCACCTCGCGCACCGAGCGGCGGCCGTCGATCCGGCGCCACACGTCGCGGGCCTGGGAGTCGAACACGTAGCGGCCGATCAGCGTCTCGACCAGCAGGCCGTCGTCCTCGCCGCGGCGCACGGTGACGTCGAGGGTGCGGACGAGCACCTCGTCCATCAGGGTTGTCATGCGTCTGCTCCTGTCAGCTGGTGGTTCTCGACGAATTCCGTCATCGCCGCGATGGTGGGGGTCTGGAAGGCCAGATCGAGGGGCAGCGAGAGGCGCAGCTCCTCGTTGATCCGCGCGCCGATCTCCACCGCCGTGATGGAGTCGCCGCCCAGTTCGAAGAAGTCCGCGTCGGGATCGACCGTCTTCAGTCCGAGCACCTCGCTCCACGAGGCCGCCACCACCTCGGCGATGGTCGCCGCGGAGTGGCCGGCGGGCGCGGCGGGCGCGGACTCCTGCTGCGCGGCGGGCGCCGGCTTCTCCAGCCAGTGGCGCTGGGCGGCGAAGGGGTAGGAGGGCAGGGACACGACACGGCGCGCCTCGGACCCGTAGTACGCGGCCCAGTCGATCGCCGCACCGCGCGCCCAGGCATGGGCGACGGCGTCCGCGAGCCGGTGCTCCGGGCCCAGGACCAGGCGGTCCGGGGCGAGGAACGCCTTCGGCGCCTCGGGCGCGTCCGCACCGGCGTGCAGCGCGGCCCCGAACTCCCCCTCCTCGCCGCCCGCCAGCAGCCAGTCCACGGCCGGGGCCGCGAACGGCGGGGCGTCGACCCGGGCCACGCTCACCCCGGCCAGCTGGAGGGCGCGCAGGACCACGACCACGGCGAGGGCGCCCGCCGCGGGTTCGGGCAGGGTCTCGAACACCGCTTCCCCGGCGGCTGCGCCCAGCAGTGCCGCGTACTCCGCCAGGGCAGCCGCGGTCAGCGGCTCGGCCGCCGCCTCGCGCCGTGCCATCGCAACGAGTTCGGCCCCGCGGCCCTCGACGGCGAGCGACACACGCGTGCTGCGGGCGGTGGCGAGGTGGGGTGCGCGCAGCGCCGCGACCAGGTCCTCGGAGCCGGCGAAGGAGCCGGCCCAGCGCGCGCCGTGGGCCTGCCGGGCGACCGCCAGGGTGTGGGCGGTGTCGGCGAACTCCTCCGCGGACAGCGGGCCGGCGGCCGACAGCCGGTCGGCGAGCCGGGCCTTGGCGCGGGCCAGGGCGGCGTCGTTGCGCGCGGAGAGCACCACGGCCTGCCGGTCCCGGCGCACCGGGTCGGCCCCCGCCTCCTCCGCGTCGGCCACGATCACATGGGCGTTGGTGCCGCCCAGGCCGAAGGAACTGACACCCGCGATCCGTGCGGTGTCCCGCTCGGGCCACGGCTTGGTGTCGGTGTTGACGTAGAGGGGGGTGCCGTCGAACTCGATCGCCGGGTTCGGCTCCGTGAAGTGGAGACTGGCCGGGATCACCGCGTGCCGGACCGCGAGGACGGCCTTGATCAGCCCGGCCACACCGGCCGCGGCGTCCGTGTGCCCGATGTTCGTCTTCACCGAGCCGAGGGCGACCGCACCCGCGCCCCGGTCGTCCGAGGCGAACACCCGGCTCAGCGCCTCGACCTCGATCGGGTCGCCCAGCGGCGTGGCCGTGCCGTGCGCCTCGATGTACGAGACCTCGCGCGGGTGCACGCCCGCCCGCCGCATCGCGCTGCGGACCACGGTCTCCTGGCCCGCCACGTTGGGCACGGTGAAACCGGCCCGGGCACTGCCGTCGTTGTTCGTGGCCCACCCCCGGATCACGCCGTAGCGGCGGTCCCGGTCCGCGCGCGCCTCGCCGTCGCGCTTGAGCACGACGACACCCGCGCCCGAGGCGGGCAGGGTGCCGGAGGCGTCCCGGTCGAACGTACGGCAGTACCCGTCCGCGGAGTTGACGCCGCCCGGGGCGTACACGTAGCCGTCCACGTCGGGCAGCAGCAGGCTGACCCCGCCCGCGACCGCGATGTCGCAGTCGCCGGCCGCGAGGGCCTGGCAGGCAAGCGCGACCGTGGTCAGGCCGGTGGAGCAGCTGGCCTGGACGGTCAGGCTCGGCCCGCGGAGCCCCAGCTTGAACGCGATGCGCGGGGCGAGGAAGTCCTTCTCGTTCGCCAGGGCCAGGCGCATCTCGCCGAGGTTCTCCACGGCGGCGGTGTTCGGCGCGACGTGGTCGCGGAGGTACGCGTTCTCGCCGGAGCCGACGAAGACGCCGATGACGGGTTCCTCCCGCCCCAGGTAGCCGGAGTCCTCCAGGGCGGCGGCGGCCACTTCGAGCAGCACCCGGTTCTGCGGGTCCATCGCGGCGGCCTCGGCCGGCGGGATGCGGAAGTACTCGGCGTCGAAGTTCTCGGTGCCCTCGATCCGGCCGACCGCCCGCACCAGGGGTGCACCGGAGGACGCGTCGGTGTCTGCGCCGGTGTCTGCGCCGCCCTGGCCGCGGGCGATCGACTCCACACCGGCCGTCAGATTGGCCCAGAACTCCTCCGGGCTGTCCGCACCGGGGTAGCGGCAGGCCATCCCGATGATCGCGATCGGGGTCGCGGCTGTTATGACATCGCCAGTCACGGCTTCGGAATCCTCTTTGTTCGAACGGTCATTACTCGGGCAGGACCGGCTTGGACAGCACGGCCGGGGCCCCTGCACCGATGCGCTCGAAGCGCCGGGCCGCGGCACGCGCCACCGCTGCCGGGAACGCCTCCGCGTCGATGGGCTCGAGCCCCTTGGCGGAGAAGCGGCCCAGATATGCGGGCCCGAACTGGGTGTCGTAGACGGAGAAGCCGGCGTCCGCGAGCGTCAGGACGGCCATCCCCGAGAGGAAGTTGCCGGCCTCGTCCGTCTCCGCCCGGTGGAACTTGGTCTCGCAGAAGTACACGCCGCCCGCCAGCACCCCGATCTCGCCGGCGATCAGCTCCTCGCCGTCCCAGACCTCGAAGGAGACGGCCAGTCCCGCCCGGTGCAGGGCCCGGTACTGCTCGGCCACGGCCGGGGTGATCCACTCCGTGTCGTTGGTCCGGGGGGCCTCGGCGCAGCCGCGGATCACCTGCTCGAAGTCGCCGTTGATCCGCCCGGTCCAGCCACGGCGGCGGGTGCGCTTCCACACGGTGTGCGGGAAACGGGCGTGTTCGAGGTCGAGGTAGAAGCGGGGCTCGGGGATGCGCCAGACGATCTCGTCGCCGAGGCCCCACGGCACGTGTCCGCTGAGGTACCCCGCCATGACGGCGTCGAGCGAGGTGTCGGCCGCGCCCCGGCCGTCCGGGTTCGGACCGCTCACCCCAGGGCCGCCTGCTCGAGGTGGGTGACGGTGTTGCGCGCCCAGTGGGCGACGCGCAGCACGCAGTCCCGCTCGGTCTCGCCCGGGCGGGGGCCTTCGAGGACGTTGGTGCAGTAGTCCTCGACCGTCAGACCCGAGGCCGGGGTCTCCTCGATGCGGCGCAGCAGCCACTTGTCGCTGCGGACCAGGGAGCCGGCCAGGACCAGGGCGCCGTCGGCGATCCACTGGGCTGCGGTCAGGGCGGCGATGCGGGCGCTCTTGACGTCGTCGTTCTGCAGCATGCCCGCCACGTCGGTGAGCCGGTTCTCGGCATCGATCTTCAGGGTGCGGGCCAGGGCGCGCTGGTACGAGGAGGAGGCGATCAGCTCGGCCGTCTCCTCGAAGAACTCGGCGCCCTTGAGCGGCTTGGCGATCGAGAGCCGGTAGATGAAGTCCTTGACGAGGGTGCCGGACTCGCAGAACTCCGGCTCCTCCTCGCCCAGGTAGTCGGCCAGGGCCTGGCGCGGCGCGTCGGTCGGCCAGATCTTCAGGTCGATGCGGGAGTCGCCGTAGCGGCCCATCCACGTCAGGGACGTCAGGCCGCTGTCGTCGGTGCTGCGCCACATCTCCATCGTGTCGTCGACCGGCAGGTCGATGTCCACGTCGGCGAAGGCGTACGCGTCCACGTCGCTGAACGGGTTGGCCCAGCCGGCCGCGGTGGAGCCGGTCAGGCAGATCGCCTTCGCCTCGGCGAGGCCGGGGAACTGGGCGAGCAGGCCTTCGAGGGAGACATCGGGTGCGGTCAGGTCGCCGGGCTGGTCGCACAGCACTCTGATCGAGGGGGCAAAGACGTTCTGGTCCGTCATGGGACTGTCCTCCAGGGTTGCCAACGGGGTGAAACCGGCCCTGCCGGGCCGGGGCGCCGACGGCCGCGGGACCGGGCCGCCCGGGCGCAGCGGTGCGGGCCGCCCGGCGACGGGGCGGGGGCGGGGGCCGACCGGAACGGTCCGGTGATCCGCACGTCCGCGGACCGGTCCGCGGATCCGGTGACCTGCGGTCAGGCGGCCTTCAGCAAGGTGTCCACGGCCTGCACGAACTCGCCGAACCGCGGGTTGGCGAAGATCAGCTGCACCGGCACCTTGTGCAGTACGGCATCGGAGAGCTGGGAGCACATGCGGACCGCACCGATGGAGTCGCCGCCGGCGTCGAAGAAGTCGGTCGCGGCGACCACCTCCTCGGCCGGGGTCCAGCGGGTCCAGGCCTGCCGGACGAGGTCTTCGAGGACGGGGCGCCCGGCGGGGGCGGCGGCCCCGCCGGGCGGTGCCGTGTCCGGCGCGGCCGTCCCGGCGGAGCCGGCCGCAGCTGCGCCGAGGGTGCTGAGCTTGGCGCCCTGGACGTGCTCCATGCCGGAGGTCACCTGGATGCGGTCCGGCTGCCAGGCGGGCGGCAGGGCCGCCTGCAGGTGGGCGGCGACCTGCTCGCGGAGCGCGTCCGGTTCCTGCGCGGACTGGACGATGACCAGGAGGGCGCCGGACGTGCGGTCCACCCGGGCGACCGCGCCGAGCACGCCGGGGCACTCGCGGGCGACGGCGGCCAGGGACTCCGCGTTGACGGTGACCCCGCCGCGCTTCAGACGGGTGAGGTCGGCCCGGCCGTGCAGGTAGACGTACCCGTCGGGTTCGAGCGAGGCCAGGTCGCCGGTGTCGTAGGACGGGCCGGGGTCCCCGCCGGGCAGCGGCTGCACGCCCAGCAGGAGCCGCCCGCGGCCGTCGGCCGTGCCGGCCTCCGGCAGCAGCTCGTACCGCATGAACGGCAGCGGGCCGCCGACCGGCACGGACTCGGGGTGGGCGGTGGCCTTGGGGAGTTCGTCGCAGTCGAAGACGAAGCAGGTCGGGGCCAGTTCCGACGTGCCGTACGCGTTCAGCATCCGGACGTCGGGCAGGGCTTCGCGGGCCCACTCGACGACCGGCCGCGCCACCGGCTCGCTGCCGAAGACGACCAGGCGCACCGAGGGCGGCAGCCCGCGCTCGGTCTTGCGCATGAAGTCGGCCACGCCCATCCAGTACGAACCGGGCAGGTTGACCACGGTGATGCCGTGGTCCCGGAGGAAGTCGAGGAAGGCCTCCGCGCTCGGGGCGTGCTCCCAGGGCGGGACCACCACCGTGCCGCCGGCCCGGAAGGTCGGGACGACCTCCTCGACGAACACGTCGAACCCGGCCGGGGCGAACTGCAGCACCCGGTCGGCGTCCGTGAGGCCGAACGCCTCGCGGATGTCCCGGACGTATGCCTCGAAGACGTCGTGGCCGATGGGGGCGATCTTCGGCTCGCCGGTGGTACCGGAGGTGGCCGCCAGGTACACGGCGCCGGGCCAGGCGCCGGCCGCGCCGGCGCCCGTCTCGGCATCGGCGCCGGTGGCGGTGACGGTGAACCCGCCACCGCCGGATCCGGCCACGACGAGCGCCGCCCCGGAGGCCTCCCGCAGCCGTGCCCGCCGGTCGGCGGGATCGGCTGCCGAGCCCAGCAGGGGGACCCCGCCCGCCTCCAGCACCGCCAGCAGCGCGATGACGGAGGGCAGGCCGCGGTCGCACTCCAGCGCCACCACCTTGCGGCCGGTGCCACCGGCCTCGCCGATCTCGGCGGCCAGTTCTTCCGCCCGCGCGACGACATCGGCATGCCGCCACTCGTAACCCGCAGTCACTACCTACTCCTCCACTCACGCACCGCGCCGAGGCGGCCGTTCAGATCGCTGGGCCCGCGAGGGCCTCACCGGCGCAGTGCCGTGCCGAGTTCCTCGGCCACACATGCCGCGAGGCCGGTCCAGTCCGGGCCGGAAAACAGATGGTCGGCTCCCGCCAGCTCGCGGATCTGCACGTGTCCGGTGGACTGGGCGTGCCAGCCGATGACGTCGCCGAGGCCGATCTCCTCGTCGGCCGTGCCCCGGAAGACCGTCACCGGCACGCCGTCCAGGGGCCCTTCGCGGTACCGGTACTTGGAGAGCGCCTGCATGTCGGCTTCCAGCACGGGCAGGAGCAGCTGCACGATGTCGGGCTCGTCGAGCAGTTCCCGGTCCAGGTAGCGCCGGGCGAGCTGCTCGCGGGACAGCAGCTCCTCGCCGGCCGCCTGCGCGGCCTGCGGCGGGGGCAGCTGCGAGGCCACCGACAGGTGCACAACCGCCGGGCCGAGTTCGCGGGCGAGCTCGAAGGCGATCAGGGCGCCCGAACAGTGCCCGAACAGGGCGATGCGCTCATGGGGAAGGTCCGCGATGGCCCGCCGGACCTCCGCGATGACCTCGGCCACGTCGGTCAGGGCGGGCTCGGACATCCGGTTCTCCCGGCCGGGGAGCCGTACGCCGTACACCCCTACCTCGTCCGGGAAGGCGGCCGCCCAGGTACGGAAGACCACGGCGCTGGCGCCCGCCCACGGCAGGCAGACCAGGGCCGGGCCCTCGGCGGTTCCGGTTGCCCAGGTGACGAGAGTGGAGGCGGCGGGCCGCTGCCGCAGCTCGGTGCTCACTTCGCGGCCCCCGCAGTCCGGGCTGCGTCCGCCGTGTCCGATGCGTCCGCCGCGCTGCCCGTCCCGGCCGCATCCGCTGCGCCGGCGGCCTTCGCGACGGCCGCGGCCGAGCGGATCTGCCACACGCCGGGCACGAAGAGGATGCCCACGGTCACCAGCACGAGCAGCCCGGCCGAGCCGAACATGAGGGTGTTGGCGCCCACGGCGGCCGCGACCGGGCCGACCAGCGCGAAGCCGACGGGCTTGAAGACCTGGGAGCCGAAGAAGTCGAAGGAGCTGATGCGGCCGAGCGCTTCCTCGGGCACGTTCTCGTGGAGGGCCGTGTACCAGAGCGTGTCGCCGAGTTCGGAGCAGGCCCACGCGATGACCGCCACCGCCTGGAGCACCCACAGCGGAGCGCCGAGGGCGAACAGTGCGAAGAACAGGCCGACCGGCAGGATCAGGAACTGCCCGAAGACCAGCGGCAGTCTGGGCTGCACCCGGGTGGCGACGAGGGCGCCGAGGATGGCCCCGGCGGAGGTGGCGGCGAGCAGGCCGCCCCAGGCCCCCGCACCGCCCAGGTCCTCCTTGGCGATGCGGGCGCCCAGGACCATGAAGACCGGGAAGACCGCGAGCTGGAAGACCCCGAAGGACGAGACGATCGTCCACACCCAGGTACGGGAGGTGAACTCCTTCCAGCCCCCCTTGAGTTCCTTGAGCACGGACGCGGAGTTCTCGCGCTCGGGCTCGGTGATTCGCATGAGCGTGAAGGCGATCGCGGCAAGCAGGAACGTTCCTGCGTCCGCGGCCATGCCCCACCCCTCGCCGACGGTGGCCACCAGGAGGGCGCCGACCATCGGGCCGATGATGCCGAGGCCGTTGCGCGACAGCGCCAGCAGGGCGTTCGCCTTCTGCAGGTGCTCGGGGCTGACGCTCTGCGGCACCACGCTCAGCGACGCAGGCAGGAAGAGCGCGTTGCCCAGACCGTAGACGACCTGGAGCAGGGCGACGTTCCAGATTTCGGCCGAGCCTGCCAGCACCAGGGCGCCGGAGCCCGCCTGGGCCCCGAACATGGCGAGATTGGCGCCGATCATCAGCTTGCGGCGGGACATCCGGTCGGCCCAGACACCGCCGATCAACAGCATGGCCACGGTGGGGATCTCGCGGGCCAGCAACACCAGGGCGAGACCGCCGGGGCCCGCCAGTTCCAGCATCGCGAAGGTGAGGGCCACCAGTGAGATGCCGTCGCCCAGGGAGGAGGCCGCCCTCGCACTGAAAAGCATCAGGAAATTACGTTCGGCCAGTGGGCCGCGTGGCGGCCACAGGGTCCGTGACGGCGCAGTCAAAACTTCTTTCTCCTCCCCAAGATTCCCGGACGTCGAATTGTGTTCGGCGCGGCCGGGAGGCGCCCGAGAACGATCAACATAGCCCCAGCAGTTGTGGGCCGCCACCCCCGAATGAAGGGATCCGGGAATTCCGGATGGCCTTCCTATGAGCCGCGCCACATTCCGGGAGCGACCTGTCGGTTTCATCCCCCATGGGGGGAGAAAAAGGGATGAAGCCCCCTAGAGTCCGACCATCCCGTCGCGCTGCGGAGCGTTTCGAGAGGGTTTAAGGCCATCTCATTTGGCTGTCTGCAGGGCCTGGGCGCACACCGCATCCACGGCGCGTCGCGACCAGTCGGACCCGGGCCGGCCGCCGAGCCGGTGCAGGACGAGGAAGCCCAGGTCGGTCCAGACGCCGGCGCGGGCCCACTCGGTGAAGCGGCGGTGCGCGGTGGCCCCGGACGGGCCGAACGCCGCCGCCGGGAGCCGCTGCCACGGGCATCCGGAGGTGGCGGCGAACACGATCGCGGCCAGGACCGCCCGGTCGTCGTGGCGCTTCCGCCCACCGCCCTGCGGGCGGCCCGGCGCCTCGGGCACCACTTGCTGGAACAGTTCCCACAGCTCATCCGGCACCAGCCGGTCGACAATCCCCGTCATGGCCGGGCACCTTACCCGCAGCCAAATGAGACGGCGAAGAGCGGGGGCGGATGGCCGGTCTTAAGCGGTAGGGGGCTTTCCGTTTGTTCAGATCCTGTGCGACGGGGGTAGCAGACGGGATTTCCGGCGGCTATCTTGATCGTTCTCAGGCGTGGCTCGATCTGCTCTCAAGCGGACCGGGGTGGCGTCGCGAGACGGGGGAGTGCGGCGCGATCGCTTGTGCCGCAGTCAGACCACACCTGCCATCCGTGCAGGTAGTGGACATTTTTGGCGTGCCGTCAAAGACGGCGCGCCCTGCGGGATGGCCGGCCCGTGTGCTGCCGGCAACTGCCCCGGCTGTCGCCACTGGTGTGCGCAAGCCCCTTCCGGCGTCGTTCGCAGTAGCGAGTAGTGGTTGCGATCCGGTGCGCGCGTTTACACCCTGCGACGCGTCGCCCATCGCTGCGAAGAATCACGTCCGGATCGGTCCTCACAAGGAACTGCGGATCTAGAAGAGGAAGCTGTGACCCCGATACGTTTGGCAATTGTCGGCGGCGGTCCCTATTGCACGTACGCGATAGAGAGGCTGGCCGCCCTGGTGGCCGCGCACGAAGGCCCCATTGAACTCGTCATCCATGTATTCGAGCGCACCGGTCAATTCGGTGCAGGTCGGGTTCACAGCCCTCTTCAGGCCCCCACGAGTTTTCTCAACCGGGTGGCTCGGCACGTTTCCTTCAGCGCCGACGAAAGCGTCGAGGACGCGGGCGGGCTGCTCCCCGAAGCGCTCCGCCCCAGCCTCTACGAATGGGCGCGCCGCAAATTCCGCGAAACGGGCGACGAACGCTTCGACATCGAACCGGACAGCTGGCCCAAGCGTCACCTGCACGGCCTCGCGCTGCGCGAGCATTTCGACGCGTACGTGGAAATCCTGCGCTCCCGCCCCGGCGTGACCGTCACCCTGCACCACCGCGAGGTCACGGACGTGGAGGACCTGGCCGCGCCGGGCACCGACGGCCCGCTGCGCCTCACCTCCGTGCCCGCGGGCAGCACCGCCGAGGACGCCGCCCCGCAGTACACCGAGGCCGACCAGGTGCTGCTGCTCACCGGCCACTCCTACAACGACCCCCGCAGCTTCCCGCGCACCCGCCGGTGGGCCGAGGCCGCGGAGCGCACCGCCGGCGCCGTGTTCCTGCCGAGCGCGTACCCGCTCGAGGAGCGGCTCACCGAGGCGGCCGCCGGCCCCGGCACGGTCGTCGGCTGCGCCGGGACCATGCTCACCGGCGTCGACGCCGTGCTCCACCTCACCGAGGGCCGCGGCGGGCGCTTCACCCGTGCCGAGGACGGCACCCTGCGCTACGAGCCCTCCGGCCGGGAGCCGCGCTCCATCGTGGCCTTCAGCGAGTCCGGGCTGTTCGCCTTCGCCCGTCCCCTCGACCACTCCGGCGGCCCCAAGAGGAAGCATCGCGGGGTCTTCCTCACGACGGGGGCCGTGGACCGGCTCCGCGAGACCTTCGGGAGCGCGCCCGTGCAGGTCGGTGCGGTGTCCCGCCGGCAGATCGACTACGAGCGGCACCTGTTCCCGCTCATCGTCGCCGAGATGGCGCAGCTGTACTACACCACGCTGTTCGGCGCCGACTTCGGCCGCCACCTCCAGGAGGCGTCCGCCGCCGCCCGGGAGGAGTTCCTCGGCCGGACCGCCGGCACCGCGCAGCCCGAGGAGTCCGTCCGCCTCCTCACCGCCCCGCTCCGGCAGGCCGCCGCCGAGGCCGCCGAAGCCGTCGAGGCGCTGCTCGTGGGGCGCACACCGTACGCCCGCCTCGCCGCAGAGCCGCGCGACTGGGACTTCACCGCCCTGCTGCACCGCTACGCGGACGTGGTCCTCGGCGCAGTGAACCGGCAGCGCCTGGAGGCCGTGCTCGACGACCCGGAGCGGACCGCCGCGCTCACCGCCACCCTCGTGTCGCCCAGCCGCCACGCCGTCCTGCCGTCCGGCAACCTGTTCTCCTGGGAGCGCACCCTCGAACCGATCGCCCCCGGCGACCGGACCTCCCCGGAGCAGTACCGCAAGGCCATGACCGAGTTCATGGCCACCGACCACGCATGGGCCCGGCAGGGCGTCTTCGAGAATCCCGCCAAGACGGCCGCCGACGGAGTCTGGCGCGGCCTGCGCCCGGTCATCGTGTACGCCGTCAACGACGGCGGACTGCACGCCGACGCCCACCGCACCTTCCTCGGCACCTGGCTGCGCCAGCACAACCGGCTGGCCTACGGGCCCGTACCGGACGTCATGGACCGCATCCGGGCCCTGATCGAGCACGGCATCCTCGACGTGTCGCCCGGGCCCGGCGCGCGCGTGGACGCCGACGCCCGGGGCCTGTTCGTCACCGGACCGCAGACCGGAGCCGTCCGCCGCATCGACGTCCTGGTCGACGCGCGGGTGCCGGCCTTCGACGCCTCCGCCGACATCGCCCCGCTCTACCCGAACCTGCTGCGCCGCGGGCTGGTCCGCAAGTGGCACAACCCGCACCAGCACGGCGGCGAGGGCTTCGAGCCCGGCGGCCTGGACCTCACCGACGACTTCTGCGTGATCCGCCCGGACGGCAGCGTCGACCGGCGCATCAGCGTGCTCGGCCCCGCCATCGAGGGACAGAAGTTCTTCCAGGGCGGGGCGATGAAGCCCGCGGCCAACCACCACGCCATGCGCTTCACCCTCCGCTGGCTGCGCACCTTCCGCACCCAGGCCGGCCTGGGCGGCTGACGAGGCCGAGCGCCCGCCGAGTCCCTCGTACCCGACGCTGAAGAGACGCCACCGCCATGGACACCCGCACCGACCCGAGCACGCCGGCCCCCCGCCCGGCCGGAGTGCACCACCTCATCGGACAGCACGCCCAGCAACACCCCGGCGCACCCGCCGTACGCGAGGCGGCCACGGGCCGCGAGCTCGGCTACGGGCAGCTGTGGGACCTGGCGGGGGACCTCGCCGCCCGCCTGGCCGCAGCGGGCATCCGCCCGGGCGACGCCTGCGGCATCGCCCTCGACCGGGGTGCCGACCTCGTGGTCGCCGTGCTGGCCGCGGCCCGCGCGGGCGCGTTCTACGTACCCCTGGACACCGGGGCCCCGGCGCAGCGCTCCGCCGCGCAGCTCGCCGACGCCGGGGCCCGCTGTGTGGTCACCACCTCCCAGGACGGCGGCCGGGCCGCCGCCCTGGCGCCCGCCCTGCCCGTGCTGGAAGCGGTCCGCGCCGGCGCCCCCGCCGCTCCCCGCGGGCCGGTCGACGGCGGCGCGGGCGGCGACGACCCCCTGTACGTCAACTTCACCTCCGGCACCAGCGGGCGCCCCAAGGCCGTGGTCGTACCGCACCGCGCCGTGCGACGGCTCGTGGAGAACCCGGCGTACTGCACCCTCGGGCCCGGGACACGGGTGGCGAACGCCGCCAACCCCGCCTTCGACGCCACCACCTTCGAGATCTGGGCGGCGCTCGCAGCCCGCGGCACCGTCGTGGTCATGCCCGCCGTCGCAGCCACCGGACTGGACCGCTGGCTGGAACTGCTGCGGGCGGAGCGGGTGGACGCCCTGTTCCTGACCACCTCGCTGTTCCACATGATCGCCCAGGAGCGCCCGGCCGCCCTCGGCACGCTGGCGACCCTGCTGGTCGGCGGCGAGGCGCTGACCCCGGAGGCGGCCCGCCGGGTGCTCGCGGCGGGCGGGCCGGACCGGCTGGTCAACGTCTACGGGCCCACCGAGACCACCACCTTCGCCACGTACCACGACCTCGGCGCCGACGACCTGGCCGGTGCGGACCGGGTGCCGATCGGCGAGGCCGTCCAGCAGACCGAACTGCGGGTGCTCGGCCCGGACCTGAGGCCCGTTGCGGACGGCGAGCGCGGCGAGCTGTGCATCGGCGGGCCGGGCGTGGCCCTCGGCTACCTGGGCCGCCCCGAGCTGACGGCCGAGCGGTTCACCCTGCTGCCGGACGCCCCCGGGGAGGGGGTGTTCTACCGCACCGGTGACGTCGTGCGCAGGCTCCCCGGCGGTGCGCTGGAGATCTTCGGACGGCTGGACCGCCAAGTGAAGATCCGCGGGTTCCGCGTGGAGCTCGAGGAGATCGAGCGGGCGGCGGTCGCCACCGGCCTGGCCGCCGCGGCCGTCGTGGAGAAGACCGGGGAGGGGTCCGCCGCGGTCCTCGCCGGCTTCGTGCTCCCGGCCGCGGGCGCGGGCCCGCACGACGAGGTGGCGGCCCGCCTGCAGGCCGCACTCGCCGGGGAGCTGCCCGGGTACATGCTGCCGGCCCGCTGGACCGTCCTGGACGCCATCCCGCTCGGGCCCACGGGCAAGGCCGACCGCGCGGCGCTGCTCGCCCTGGCCGCGCGCGACGCCGCGCCCGCCGGGGACCCGGCCGGGGCTCCCGCGGCGGACCCCCGGGACGGGACGTCCGCCGAGGTCCGCCGCCTGTGGTGCGAGGTCCTGGAGACCGCGGACGCCAGGGACGAGGACAACTTCATCGAAGCGGGGGGCAATTCGATCCTCGCGATCCAGCTCGTCGCGCGCATCAACGAGGGCATCGCCGCCGAACTCGGCCCGGCCGACGTCCTGCTGGCCGCAGACCTGGCCGAACTGACCGAGACCGTACGGCACCGCGCGGCGGGCCGGGGCTGACGGAGGGGGCACTCATGAGTGAACACGGCAACATGGAACTCGTCCGGCGGGGCGCCGTCGAAGCACCCCTGTCCGCCGCCCAGGAGAGCCTCTGGTTCATCGAGCAGGCGCACCCCGGCACGGCCGCCTACAACGTGCCGCTGCTGCTGCGCTGGAACGAGGCCGTCGACCGGGACGCCCTGCACGGCGCCCTGCTGCGCACCGTCACCCGGCACGAGGCCCTGCGCACCGCCTACCGGCTGCGCGACGGCCGCCCCGTGCAACTGGTCCTCGAACCGCGGCCCGTCGAGGTCCGCGTCCACCGGGCGGGCGCCCGGCCCGGCCCCGCCGAGCTGACCGGGCGCGCTGCCGCCCCCTTCGACCTGGCCGCCGGGCGGCCGATCCGCTGCGACCTCTGGCAGGGCGCTCCCGAGGGCGACACCCTGCTGATCACCCTGCACCACATCGCCTTCGACGGCTGGTCCCTCGCCACCTTCCTCGACGACCTCCACGAGGGGTACCAGGCGGCCCTCGAACCGGGCACCGCCACCGGCACGCCCGACCCCGTCGTCCAGTACGCGGACTTCGCCCACTGGGAGCGCGCCACCTGGGCGCTGCGGGACGTGGAGGGCCGGGCCGCCGCCCGGGCCGAGGAGCTGACCGAGGCCGGCGACTCGCCGCTGTTCCCCGGCCGGGGCACCCGCGGGGCCGAGGCCCGGCCGGGCGGGCACCTCGAGTTCCCCGTGCCCGCCGAGCTGTGGGAGCGCACCGGAGCCCTGGCCACGCGGCTGCGGGCCACCCCGTTCGTGGTGCTGTTCGCAGCCTTCCAGGAAGTGCTGCGCCGCTGGTCGGGCGCCTCCGACTTCCTCGTCGGCACCGTCATGGCGAACCGGCCCAAGCGCTGCCTGGAAGGTGCCGTCGGCTGCTTCGTCAACACCGTGCCGCTGCGCTGCCGGCCCGACGCGGGGCAGTCCTTCGAGGAGCTGTGCCGCGCGACGCGCACCGAGTCGTTCCGCGCCCTGGCCCACCAGGACCTGCCCTTCGACCGGCTCACCGCCCTGACCGCCGCCAAGCGCGGCAGCGGGCGCGGCCCGCTGGTCGAGGTGGCCTTCGGAGTCCAGAACATGCCGGTGCCGCGGACCGCGGGGCACGGCCGCTGGCAGCAGCCGGAACTGCTGCCCACCGGCGCCGCCCGCTACGACCTGCTGTTCCTCCTGGAGGACCGCCCCGACGGGGTGGCCGGCACCATCGAGTACGACCTCGGGCTCTGCTCCCCGCAGACCGCCGTCCGCTTCCGCGACGCCTTCCTGGCGCTGCTGGCCTCGGCCGTCGACGCCCCGCAGACACCGCTGGCCGCGCTGCCGCTGTCGGTGCGCTCCCCGCAGGTCCCGGTGCCGGGCGTGCTGTCCGGAGCGTTCCGCGACCTCGGCCGCACGGAGCCGCCCGCCGACCGCTCCCTGCTGGGCCTGCTGGCCGCCCGCCTCGCCGAGGACCCCGCCGCCGTGGCGGTGTCCTCGGACACGGACCGGATCAGCCGCGGCGGACTCGACGACTGGTCCTGGTCCGTGGCCCACGCCCTCGGGGCCGGCGGCCCGGCAGCCGCCGGCGCCGTCGTGCCCGTCCTGGCAGCCCGCGGACCGGCCCTCGCGGCCGGCTGGCTCGGCGTCCTGCGCGCCGGACGCGCCTACGTGCCGCTGGGCCTGGACACCCCGGTGGAGCGCCTCGAGTACATCCTCGGCGACCTGGGCGCGGGCACCGTGCTGGCCGACGAGGCCGGGGCCGAGGTCCTGCGCGCGACGGGCGCCGCCGTACGGGTCCTGGACCTCGGGGCGCTGCGGCACGGGCACGGCGGCGAGCGCCGCCCGCCCGAGCCGGCCGGCGGGGACACCGCCGTGGTCGTCTACACCTCCGGTACCACCGGGCGCCCCAAGAGCGTGCCCGTGCCGCACCGCGGCCTCGCCAACACCGTGCTGTGGTGGGCCGAGGACTGCGGGCTGGGACCGGCCGACCGGCTGCTGTGCGTGGTGGGCACCTCCTTCGACCCTGCGACCTTCGAGACCTTCCGGGCCCTGGTGTCGGGGGCCGAGCTGGTCTACGCCGACGACGTGCAGCGCAAGGACGGCCGGGCGCTGCTCGCGCTGCTGCGCACCACCACCGTGGCCGCCATGACCCCCGGCCTGCTGCGCGCCGTACTCGACGCGGAGCACTCCGAGCGGGCCGCGGACGGCGCGCCCGCCGGTGCGGAGCCCGCGGCGGGCGCCCTGCGGATGCTCTACCTCGGCGGGGAGAAGCTGACCCGCTCGCTGGCCGCGGAGTGCCACGCCCGCTGGGGCGTGCCCCTGCGCAACGTGTACGGCCCCACCGAGGTGTCGTGCACGAGCCTGTGCGCGCCGGTGGACCCGGACGACCCGCAGGCGCCTCCGATCGGGGTGCCGGTCTGGAACACCCGGGCCTACGTCCTCGGACCGGCCGGCGAGGAACTGCCGCCCGGCGTGCCCGGGGAGCTGTACCTCGCGGGCCCCGGCGTGTCCGGCGGCTACCTCGGCCGGCCCGACCTCACCGCCGTCGCCTTCCTCGCGGACCCGTTCGCACCGGCGGACGAGCCCGACGCCCGGATGTACCGCACCGGGGACCGGGTGACCGTCCGCGAGGACGGCGCGATCGAATACCTCGGCCGCGCCGACGAGCAGGTCAAGATCCTCGGCAACCGCATCGAGCCCGGGGAGGTCGCCACCCTCCTCCAGGAGCAGCACGAACGGGTGCTGTCCGCGACGGTCACCGCCGAGGGCGACCCCGCGCGCCTCGTGGCGTACGTGGTCCTCGACGGGTCCGGACCCCTGCCCGGCCACGAGGAACTCGTCCGCCCGCTGCTCCGCTGGCTGCCGGCCGCGGTGCTGCCGGTGGCGGTCTACCCGGTGGACGCCCTGCCGATGACGGTCAACGACAAGACCGACTTCCGGGCGCTGCGCGCGCTGCGCGCCGAGCCCCTGCCCCGGACCGGGCACGGCTCCGGGGCCGCCGCCCCGGATCCGGCGTACCGGTGGGCGAGCGACCGGTTCCTGGCGGCCCTCGGGACCGAGAGCCGTACCGGGGGAGCCGCGGCAGGTGCGGACGGCCCCGGACTGCTCGGGCCCGACGACGACTTCTTCGCGCTCGGCGGGCACTCGCTGCTCGCGGTGCGGATGCTCGCCGCCGTGCAGCGCGAGGAGGGCATCGCGCCGGCCCTGGGCGAGTTCCTGGCCCGGCCGACCGTCGCCGGCCTCACCGCGCTCCGGGACACCGCACGGGCGGCCCGCGACGCCGCGGCCGCCGCGGGGCCGCTCAGGGCGCCGGCGGAGGACGGCAGCCACCCGGCCACGCCCGTCCAGCAGCGCATGGTCTTCCTGGACCGGATCGCCGGACAGCGCAGCGCCTATCTCGCGCCGACCGTCCTGGAGTTCACCGGGGCGACGGACCCGCAGCTGCTGGCCGCCGCCGTCACGGAGGTCGTCGGGCACCATCCGGCACTGCGTTCCCGCTTCCGGCTGGACCGGGCGACCCGGCAGGTGGTGTGCACGACGGACGCCGAACTGCCCGCCGTCGAGCTGGCGGACGCGTCCGGCCTGAGCGCGGACGAACTCGACCGGGAGCTGGCCGCATGCTGCTGGACGCCCTTCGACCTCGCCGGACAGGCGCCGGTCCGGGCCCGGATCCTCACGGCCGGCCCCCGCACCCTGCTCGTGCTCGTCATCCACCACATCGTCGTCGACGGGTGGGCGCAGCAGCTGCTGCTGCACCAGCTGGGCGACGCCTACCGGGCGCTCGCCGCCGGCCGTCGCCCCGTGCTGCCGCCCGCCGTGCACCCCGCCGAGCTGGCCGCCGCGCCGGCCGCCCCCGACGCGGCCGAGCGGGCCGGGGCCCTGCTGGCCCGGCTGCGCGGGGCGCCTGCCGACATCGCGCTGCCGCGCGACCGGGAGCGTACGGCGGTCCAGGACACGGCCGCCGACGTCCGGCGGGCGCACCTGCCCGCTGCCACCAGCACCGCCCTGCGCGCCGTGCTGGCCGCGGAACGGGCCACCGCCTCGATGGCGGGCCCCGCCCTGCTGGCCGCGGTGCTGGCCGGGACGGGAGCGCAGCGGGACTTCCTGTTCGCCTTCCCCTGGGCGGGCCGGGCCACCGCGGCCGAGACGGAGGCCGTGGCCATGCTGATCAAGACCCTGCTGCTGCGGGTGGACCTGCGGACCCCCGCCACCTGGCGCGGCCTGCTGGACCGGGTCCGACAGGAGAGCGTCGCCGCCTACCGGTACGCCGACGTCCCCTTCGAGACGCTGGTCGCCGAGCTGGACCCGGGCCGGGGACTGGGCCGTCCGCCCGTCACCCCCGTCCTCGTGACGGCCGTGGCGGACCCGCCCCCCACGCCCGACCTCGGACCCGGGGTCCAGGCCCGGCAGCTCCCGCCACCGGGACTGCGCATCAAGTACGAGCTCGAACTCACGCTGCGCGACACCGGCGGCCCCATCGAACTCGAACTGGCCTATGCCACCGCGCTGTTCGATGCCTCGACCGCAGAAAAGTTGCTGAGCGACCTGGTGCAGGCGGCCGGCCGGATGGCCGCCGACCCGGACTCCCCGGTCCTGCCGCTGCACCCGCACGCCGCCAGCACGCACGCCGACCGGCCCGTCACGGGCCCGGAGACTGGAGAAGTACAGCCATGACGGACACGATGGAGGACGTACGCCGGATCTGGAGCACGGTGCTCGGCGCCGAGATCCAGGACGTGGACGTCAACTTCTTTGACGCGGGCGGCCATTCGCTGCTGGTCATGGTCCTGCAGGAGCACCTGGAGGAACTGGCCGGGCGCGAAGTGGCCATCGAGGACCTGTTCGAGCACCCGACCGTCCGCGCCCAGGCCGGTCTGCTGGCCCCGCGCACCGGGGCCGGTGGCGGGGCCGCCGCGGACGCCGGGCTCGGCGGCCGCGACCGGGCCCAGCTGCTCGGCCGCAGCAACGGCGCCATGGCGGGCGGCCGCGCATGACCCGCGCCACCGACATCGCGGTCGTCGGCACCGCCTGCCGCTTCCCCGACGGCCCGGACACCGCGGCCTTCTGGGACAACCTGGTCGCCGGCGTGGTCTCGACCCGCGAGCAGACCGAGGAGCGGCTGCGCGCCACCGGCATGTCCGACGCGGAGCTGAAGGATCCCGCATTCGTGCCCGTCGCGGCCACCGTGCCCGGCGCGGACCTGTTCGCGGGCGAGTTCTTCGGCTACTCCCCGGCCGAGGCCGAACTGATCGACCCGGCCCACCGCCTCTTCCTGGAAGTGTGCTGGGAGGCCCTGGAGGCCGCCGGGCACACGCCCCCGGGCACCGGCGCCGGGCCCGTGGTCGGCGTCTTCGCCAGCGGCGGCCCCAGCCCGTACACCGTCGCGCTCCAGGCCGCGAAGCTGCTCCAGGGCGGCCTGTCCGCCGCCGTGGACGACCTCGACCTCACCCTCGGCGGCACGGCCGACTTCATCGCCTCCCGGGTGGCGTACAAGCTGGGTCTGCGCGGCCCCTCGGTCGGCGTGCAGACCGCCTGCTCCTCCTCCCTCACCGGCGTGCACTATGCCGTGCTCAGCCTGCTCTCCGGCGAATGCGACCTCGCTGTGGTCGGAGGCGCGGCCGTCAGCGACCCGCTGGTGGGCTACACGTACGCGCCCGGCGGGGTGATGAGCGAAGACGGGCACTGCCGCCCCTTCGACGCGAGCTCCACCGGCACCGCCGCCGGAGCGGGCGTGGGCGCCGTGGTGCTGCGCCGTCTCGGCGACGCCCTCGCCGACGGCGACCCGGTGCTCGCGGTGATCCGCGGCAGCGCGATCGGCAACGACGGCGCGATGCGCTCCGGTTTCACCGCGCCGAGTGCGGCGGGCCTGGCCGGTGTCGTCGCCGGCGCCCTCGCCGTGGCCGGAGCCGAGGCGCACACGGTCCGGTACGTGGAAGCGCACGGCTCGGGCACCCAGCTCGGCGACAGCCTCGAACTCCGCGGGCTCACCGAGGGCTTCCGCACCGCGGCCACGAGCGCCGGCAGCCCGCAGCCCGCCGCCGGGGGCTGCGCCCTCGGTTCGGTGAAGGCCAACATCGGCCACGCCGGCTGGGCGGCCGGCATCGCCGGGTTCATCAAGGCCGTCCACGTGGCCCGGACCGGCACGGTGCCGCCGCACCCGTCCTTCCGGCACCCGCGCGACCCCGGCGTGCTGGCCGAGAGTCCCTTCCGCATCCCCACCGAGCCGGTGTCCCTCGGCACCGCAGGCGGCTGGCACGTCCTCGTGAACTCCATGGGGCTCGGCGGCACGAACGCCACCGTCGTCCTGGCCCCGCCGCCCGCCCCCACCCGTCCGGCCGCCACCCCGGGCGACCGGGTGCGGCTGCTGCTCTCCGCGCGGACCCGCACCGAGCTGGACGCCCTGTCCAGGGCGGTCGCCGACCGCCTCGACGAGGGCGCGCCCGCCGGCGACGTCGCCCACACCCTGCGGGTCGGCCGCCGGGCCTTCACCGAACGCCGGGTGGTGACCGCGGCCCCGGACCGGCTGGCGGCCGCCCTGCGGCTGCCCCGGCCCCCGCACGCCGCGACCGTACGCGCCACCCCCCGCCGGGTGCTGCTGGTCGCCCCGGGGCAGCCGGCCGTGCCCGCCCGGATCCTGGAGCACCTCGTCGCGGCCTTCGGCGGCCGGGCCGAGGTGGTGCCCGCCGTCCCGGACGCCGTGCCCGCCGACGCGTACGTCCTGCAGCTGGGCTCCGCAGACGCACCGCCCGCGGGCCGGCACCCCGTACTGGTCCTCGGCGACCACGGTGTGCCCGAGCCCGACGCCCTCGACGAGGCGGTCACCACCGCCTGGCTGCACGGCGCCGAGGCCGACTGGGAGTACCTGGCCCGCGGCGGCCGCGGCCGCCGGCTCGAGCTGCCCGCCTACCCGTACGAGAGGCGCCGCCACTGGGCCCTCGACCGCACTGCGCTGCCCGCGGCCGGTGCTCCCGCCGAGGCGGCTCCGGCGCCCGCGGCCCGGGTCCGTACCGGATCCGCCACCGCGGACACCCTCCTGGACATCTGGGAGGAGCTGTTCGGCACGCCCGCCATCGGCCTGGACGACGAGTTCGGCGCCCTCGGCGGCACCTCCCTGCTGTCCGTGCGGATGGGCCTGGAGATCCACGCCCGCCTCGGGGTCCTGGTCAACCTGCACCGCGCCGGCGGCAGCAAGGCCACCGTGCGCCGGCTCGCCGCCATCGTGGAGGCCGGGCAGACGGGCGACGGCGCCCACGCCGCCGACGGGCACGACCAGGCCGCCGACGGAGAGGGCGCCCTCGTCGACGCCGACCTCGCGCTGCCGCTCGGCGAGGCCGCCGCGGAGCAGGCCCCCGGCACGGACGTGCTCCTCACCGGAGCCACCGGCTTCCTGGGCGCCTTCCTGCTGCACCAGCTGCTCGACACCACCGGGCACCGCGTGTACTGCCTGGTCCGGGCCGGCAGCGAGGAGGAGGGGCAGGAGCGGCTGCGCGCGGCCGCACGGTCGTACGACCTGCCCGCCCCCGACCCGGACCGGGTCCGGGTCGTCCTCGGTGACCTGCACCGCGTGGAGGAGGCCGTCGAGGGCCACGGCGGCGGCGAACTCGCCCGCCGCGTCGGGCACGTCCTGCACTGCGCCGCCCGGGTCGTCTTCACCGAGCCGTACAGCGAGCTGCGCTCCGAGAACGTCCTTGCCACCCTCGGCCTGCTGCGCTGGGCCCGACGGCACGGCGTACGGGACTTCGGCTTCGTCTCTTCGCTCGCCGCGACCGGCCAGGCCCTCGGGGCCGGCGGCCGCACCCTGGAGACCCGCGAGCAGCCGCTCGACCCCGCCCAGGGCGGCTACGGCGTCGGCAAGTGGGTCTGCGAACGGCTGCTGGAGCGCGCCGAGTCCGAGGGCATGCGGGTACGGGTCTTCCGGCCCGGCCTGATCCTCGGCTCCACCCGCACCGGGGCCTGCAACCCCAAGGACATGCTGTGGCGGATGCTCGCCTCCGGCGTGGCCGCCGGGGTGCACCCGGTCGACGACCGCCCCATGCCGATGGCCCCCGTGGACCTGGTCTCCCGGGCCGTGGTGGACCTGCTGTTCACCCCCGGCGCCGCGGGCCGGGCCTTCCACCTGGTCGCGCCCGAGGGCTACAGCGCCCGGCAGCTGTTCACCCTGCTCGGCGAGGAGGGGCCGGCCACCAGGCCGCTCGGCCGGTCCGAGTGGCTGACCGCCGTGGCCGAGCGGGCCCGCGCGTCCGGCAACGCCGTCCTGACCAGCATGGCGCTCTACGACCTGGCCGGCCACGAAAGCGGCGACGCCACCGTGGAGGCGACGGCCTGGCAGCCCTGGCTCGACGCCGGGGAACGGCACCCCGTGCCCACCGGCCGGCTGCTGCGCTCGGCCCTGGCCCACCTGGCGGAGAAGGACCCGGACTACCGCGAACTGCTCGGCTCCCTCGTGGCCGCACCCGACCGAAGTGAGTGAGGAAGACATGACGGAACAGGAACAGCAACAGCAGGACCACCTGCTCGCCGTGCTGGGCGCCGGTGTGATGGGCGCGGGCATCGCCGCGCTCGCCCTCGGCCACGGAGTCCCCGTGGTCCTGGTCGACGTGGACGACGAGGTCCTCGCCCGCGCCGTGCAGGACGTGCGCCAGCGCATCCGCCAGGGCCAGCTGCTGGGCAAGCTGCCCCGCACCGCGCGGCCCGCGGAGCTGCTGGCCACCACCGACCTCGCCGAGGTCGCGCCCGCGACCGCGGTCGTGGAGGCCGTCGTCGAGCTGCCCCAGGTCAAGGCCGACGTGCTCGCAGCGGTGTCGGCGCTGGTGAAGCCGGGCACGCCGGTCATCACCAACACCTCCGGCATCCCCGTCGACGAACTGGCCGGGCACTGCGCACGGCCCGAGGACGCCGTCGGCGCCCATTTCATGAACCCGCCGTACCTGATCCGCACCGTGGAGGTGATCCGCGGCCCGCGCAGCAGCGGCGAGGCCCTGGACCGCGCCCTTGCGCTGCTGGCCGCCCTCGACCGGGAGCCGATCGTCGTCGGCGACGGCCCGGGCTTCGTCATCAACCGGATCCTCCAGCGGATGATCAACGAGTCCGCGCGCATCGTGCAGGAGGGCATCGCCGGCGAGGAAGAGGTGGACGCCCTGTTCCGCGGCTGCCTCGGCCACGCCACGGGTCCGCTCGCCACCGCCGACCTGATCGGCCTCGACAACGTCGCGGACAGCCTGCGCGTGCTCCACGAGCGCACCGGCGACGCCGGATACGAACCCTGCGAGCTGCTGCTCGCCAAGGTCGCCGCCGGCGACTTCGGACGCAAGACCGGCCGCGGCTTCCACACGTACGGCCCCTGAACGGGCCGCGCGGGCACGGCCTTCCGGCCGGAACCCCGTGCCCGCGCCGCCGGGTCCGCTCCCGGCACCCTTCCCACCGCACCCACGACCGAGAGGCACCCCATCACCGTGTCCACCACGTCCTCCCCCCTGCAGAGCGCCACCGAGACCGAAGCCGAACTGCTCGCCTTCCTGGAGAGCCGCGTGAAGGTGCCCGTGGCCCCCGACACCGACCTGTTCGCCTCCGGCGCCGTCACCTCCCTGTTCTCCCTGGAGCTGGTCGTGCACGTGGAAACCGTGTACGGCGTGACCGTCGGCGGAGAGGAGCTGAAGATGGACAACTTCCGCAGCGTGCGCGCCATGACCGAACTCATCGGGCGGCTGCGCGCCGCCGGCCCGACGGGCGGCGCCGATGCATGAGGCCGGCCGGCAGGCGGCCGCCCGCGTGGCGGAACTGACCGGCGGCCGCGCCGAGGAGTGGGACCGGCACGCCGAGATCCCGCGCGAGGTCATCCGGGAGCTGGGCGCCCGGGGCATCCTGTGCGCGGACGTCCCCGAGGAGTTCGGCGGTCTGGGCCTGAGCAGCCTCGAACAGGGCGAGCTGGTGGCCGCCACCGGCGAGGCCTGCAGCTCGCTGCGCAGCGTCATGACCTCCCAGGGCATCGCGGCCTGGACCGTCGCCCGGTTCGGATCGGCCGCCCAGAAGCGGGAGTTCCTGCCGCGGCTCACCGCGGGGGAGACCGCCGCAGTGGCGTTCAGCGAGCCCGCCGCCGGCAGCGACCTGGCGGCGGTGGCGACCGAGATCGTCCGCGACGGGGACGACATCGTCCTGACCGGAGTCAAGACCTGGGTGACGGGGGCGTACTACGCCTCCCTGATCGTGGTCTTCGGCCGGTACGAGAACGGTGCCGCGATGGCGGTCGTCCCCGCCGACGCGCCCGGCGTGAGCATCGAGAAGCTGCCCGACCCGCTGGGCTGCCGGGCCGCGGGCCACGCCACGGTCCGCCTGGACCGGGTCCGGCTGCCCGCCTCCCACCTCCTCGGCGGCGCCGGAATGCCGGCCGCCATGCTGGTGACCTCCCCGCTCACCCACGGCCGGATCTCCGTGGCCTGGGGCTGCGTCGGCATCCTGCGGGCCTGCCTGCGGGCCGTCGTGCGCCACAGCGCGCAGCGGCACGCCTTCGGCAGCCCGCTCTCCGAACACCAGCTGGTCCGGCGGCACATCGCCGAACTGCACGCGGCCGAGAAGACCTCGGCGCTGGCCTGCGCGCAGGCCAGCCGGGAGTGGGACGCCAGGGCTCCGCGGCACGCGGCCGCGGCCGTGCTCGCCAAGCACGCGGCCGCCGGATCCGCCGCCCGCGGAGCGGCCTCCGCGGTGCAGGTGCTCGCCTCCGCGGGGGCGGGCAACTCGCACGTGGTGGCCCGCGCCTACCGCGACGCGAAGCTGATGGAAGTCATCGAAGGAAGCAACGAGATCAGCCAGCTGCTGCTGGCCGAAGAGGCAATGACGGTGTGGGCATGACCAAGCACGACCAGCAGGGCGGGGGCGGCGCGGCCGCCGGGGCCGCCATCGGCATCGGCGCGATCCACTGCCTCCTGCCCCAGGATGCGGTGAAGGTGGCCGACCTGCCCGAGACCGGGCTCCTGGGCCACGAGGAGCAGGAGTTCGCCCGGGGCTCGGGCATCGAGACCGTCGGCGTGTACGAGGACCGCGACACCGCCGGGCTGGCCGCCGAGGCCGTGCGCGGACTCGGCCTGCCCGCCGCGTCCGCCCCCGACCTGCTCCTGCTCGTCAGCCCCCGCTCCCCGGACGTGCTGCTGGGCTCGGACGTGGGCCGGGTGCAGGCCGAGTCCGGACTCGACGGGGCGTTCTCGTTCACGGTGGACGGCCTGGGCTGCACCGGGTCGAGCGCCGCCTGGGCCCTGGCCCGCGACCTGATCGCCGCCGACCCGCGCCGCTCCGGCGCCGTCATCGCGCACGCCAGCCGCCCCACCGGCGCCGACCGGGTGCGCTACCCGGTCACCGTGATCGGCGACGGCGCGTACGCCATGACCATGGTGCGCGGGGGACGCCCGGTGCTGAAGGCGCACCGGATGGAGAGCGACGGAAGCTTCCACGACCTGTTCCGCGTCGACTACAAGTCCGCGCCCTGGTACGAGTGGCGGGAGGAGTGCCAGTCCCCGGACCGCTACCGCTTCGAGCTGGCCATGCACAGCCGGCAGCGGCTGTCCCGGCTCGTCGACGAGGTGCTCGCCGATGCGGGCATCGGCAAGCGGGACGTCGCGGCCACCCTCATGCAGAACGTCACCGCGGGCGCCTTCGACTTCTACGAGACCCTGCTCGGCCTGCCCGTCCACCCGGTCTGCCGACGCCACTTGGCCGCGTACGGCCACCTGGGCGCCATGGACGTCGTGCTCAACCTCCAGCGGCTCCTCGACGAGGGCGGGCTGGAGCGCGGCGACCACGTGCTCGTCCTGAACAACAGCCCGGTCGCCGCCTGGGCCGCCACCCTCTGGGAGATCTGACGATGTCTGACACCGCCGCCGAGCCGGCGCCGGCCGCCCCCGCCCTGGTCAAGTGCCTGGTCTGGGACCTCGACAACACCCTCTGGCGGGGCACCCTGCTGGAGGACGGCGAGGTCGAGCTGTCCGAGGAGATCCGGCGCACCGTGCTGGAGCTGGACGCCCGGGGCATCCTGCAGTCCGTCGCCAGCCGCAACGACCACGACCACGCCTGGGCGCAGGTGGAGAAGCTGGGCCTGGCCGAGTACTTCCTCGTCCCCCAGATCGGCTGGGGTCGCAAGTCCGACAGCGTGCGCACCATCGCCGCCGAGCTCAAGTTCGCCGAATCGGCCATCGCGTTCATCGACGACCAGCCCGCCGAGCGGGCCGAGGTCGAGCACGAGCTGCCCGCCGTACGCACCTACGAGGCCCACCGCGCGGCCGAGCTGACCGGACTGCCGGAGTTCAGCCCGGCCCACGTGACCGAGGACGCCGCCAACCGGCGCCGCATGTACCAGGCCGGCGTCCGGCGCGAGCGCGCCGAGGCCGCGCACACCGGATCCAGCGAGGAGTTCCTGCGCTCCCTCGACCTGCGCCTGGTCATCGAACACGCCGGACCCGAGCACCTGGCCCGGGTCGAGGAACTGACCCTGCGCACCAGCCAGATGAACGCGACCGGCATCCACTACTCGGACGCCGACCTCAAGGGGCTGCTCGCCGACCCCGGCCACGACGTGCTGGTCATGAGCCTGGCCGACCGCTTCGGCAGCCACGGCGCGGTGGGCGTGATGCTGCTGGAGCGGCTTCCGGAGCGCTGGCACCTGAAGCTCCTCGCCACCTCGTGCCGGGTGGTCTCCTTCGGCACGGGCGCCACGGTCCTGCGCTGGCTGATGGCACAGGCGCACTCCGCCGGGGTCCACCTGACGGCCGATTTCAAACGCACCGACCGCAACCGGATCATGGAAGTGGCGTACCGCTTCGCCGGCTTCGGCCAGGACCCCTGCGGAACCTGCGGCACCGCCGGCGAGGACGGCTCCGGCATCCAGCGGCTGCACCTGGAGCCCACCGCGCAGGAAGTCTCCGCCACCATGCGGGTCACCGCCCCCACCCTGGGCGCCGCCCGCCTGACGTCCGTCCACGAGTGCTACGGCCACCGCGTGGAGGCCGGCTACGACATCGCGGCCCGCGAGGCGGTACGGGACTTCTTCGGTCCGGCGCTGGACGAGGACCTGCCCGACCACGTGCGCACGGTGCGGCTGGAGTTCCACGTGCAGGACGGCCCGGCGACGGAACCCGCGAACCCGCCGCACGACCTCGCGGTCATGACCGGGGACCCGATCGTGATCGACACCGCTTCCTCCTCCTGCGTGTTCGACCCGCAGTCCCTGTCCGGCACGGTCACCCTGGCCCGCGCGGACCTCGGCGACTCCCAGGTGTGGGGACGCTGGATCCTGGAGCGCCTGTTCCTCTACCTGATCTGCCGCAACCCGCGCAGCTACCCGCTGCACGCCGGAGCGGTCGAGGCCGCCGGGCGGACCGCGGTACTGACGGCCGCAGCCGGAGTGGGCAAGTCCACATTCACCGCCTGGGCCCTGCACCGCGGCGCCCGCCTGGCGGGTGAGGACATCCTCGCCCGGAACATGGACGAGCCCGGTGGCGTGCTGTGGGGCTACCCGCGGGCCCTCTACCTCGCCCCCGACATGATCGCCCGCAGCGAGGCCCTGGCCGGCGCCTCCGCCACCGCGATCGAGGGCGGCGCCAAGAGCCGGGTCACCGTGCCGCGGGAGCTGGAGGACCGGCTGCTGACCCGCATCCGCCCGGACGCCCTGGTGTTCCTCGTCCGCGGCGAGGGCCGCACCCTGCGCGAGCTCGACCCCGACGAGGCCCTCGACCGCTGCCGCGAGGACTACGCCACCGCCAAGGACGCCGGGCAGGCCGCCGCCGTGGAGGCGGACCTGCGCAGCCTCCTCGAGGGCGTGGCGCTCTGGGAGTTCGAGGTCTCCGCCGACCTCGACGACAGCTACGACCGGCTGCACGCCGCCCTCGCCGCCCTGCCCGCGCCCGCCGCCGGGTGAAACCGGCCGCCCCCCACCCCCGCCGCCCCCGCGAGTACCGATAGGAAGGCCATGCACGACCTGAAACACGCGGTGTCCCTCTACGAGGTGTTCGCCGGGCACGCCTCCCGCCGCCCGGACGCCGTCGCGATCACCGACGGCCCGCTCGACATCACCTACGGCGAGCTGGAGCGGGCCGCCCGGGAGTACCGGGCGGGCCTGGCCCGCCACGGGGTGCGCCCCGGGGAGCTGGTGGGCATCAGCCTGGAACGCGGCTGGGAGGTCGTCGCCGCGATCCTCGCGGTCCTCGGCCACGGCTGCGGCTACGTCCCGCTGGACCCGGCCTATCCCGCCGACCGACTCGCCTTCATGGCGCGGAACACCGGCACCCGGGTGGCCGTCTCGGCCGCGGACAACCCCGCCCTGCCCCCGGAGGTGGCCCGGGTCGGGCGCGCGGACGGCGGCGGGGCGCCGGCCCCCGAGCCGGCCCCGCGGGCCAGGCCCGCCGACGTGCCGGTCTACATCATCCACACCTCGGGTTCCACCGGCGTCCCCAAGGGCGTGGCCGTGGCCGAGAGCGCCGTCCTGGACCTCTTCCGCTCCTGCACCGACGGGCTGTTCTCCTTCGGTCCGCAGGACGTCTGGACGCTGTACTTCAGCTACAGCTTCGACTTCTCGGTATGGGAGATCTGGGGCGCCCTGCTGTTCGGCGGGCGCATCGCGGTCGTCCCCGCCGACACCGCCCAGCGCCCCGCAGCGTTCCTGGAGTTCCTCGCCGAGCAGCGGGTGACCGTGCTCAGCGCGGTCCCCAGCTTCTTCAAGTACCTGCCCAAGGCCTACCAGCGCCGCCCGGCCGAACTGGCACTGCGGTACGTGGTCTTCGGCGGTGAAGCCCTGGACCGGATCTCGGTGCGCAGCTGGCTGGACCTGCGGCCCGGCGCCGAGACCCTGGTCAACATGTACGGGATCACCGAGACCACCGTGCACACCACCTTCGGGGCGCTCACCCCCGAGCGGGTGGCCTCGGACGGCGGCGGCACCTGGATCGGCAGCCCGCTCGCCCACCACCGGATGGTGCTGCTCGACGAGGACGGGGCGGAGGTCGCCGCGGGCGAGCCCGGCGAGGCGTACATCGCGGGCACCGGCCTGGCACACGGCTACGTCAACCGGCCCGACCTCACCGCCGAGCGCTTCCCGGAGCTGCGGCTCGCGGGCGAGGAAGGGCCCTGCCGCTGGTACCGCACCGGCGACGTGATCCGCCGGCTGCCCGACGGCACGTACGAATACCTGGGCCGCAACGACCGGCAGGTCAACCTGCGCGGCTTCCGCATCGAACTCGGCGAGGTGGAGGCGGCGCTGCGGGCGCAGGACGGGGTGGCCGACGCCGTGGTGGTCACCGAGGAGGCGGCCGGCGGAGAGTCCGTGCTCGTCGCCTACACCACGCTCAGCGGCGAGCGGGCGGCCACCGCGCAGACCGTGGCCGCCCTGCGCCGGGCCTGTGCGGAACGCCTGCCCGCGCACATGGTGCCCAATCGGGTCACCCTCGTCTCCGAGATGCCGCTCGCGCCCTCCGGGAAGCTGGACCGGGCCCGGCTGTCCGCCGACCCGAGCCTGCGGGTGGTCCTGGCGTGACGACCGAGATCGAGCGGAAGTTCAAGGTCGCCGAGGGCTGGCAGCTCCCGGCGGGCGCCACCGCCGAGCGGCTGAGGCAGGCGTACCTGACCCCCTCCGGAGCCCGGGTGGAGTTCCGGGTGCGGGCCGGTGAGGGCACCCGGCTGATGACGGCGAAGACCTTCGACCCGGCGTCCGGCGCCATGGTCCGCAAGGAGGTCGAGTTCCCCATCGACGAGGAGGCCTTCGAACAGCTCTGGGAGCTGGCCGACGGCGAATGCCTCAGCAAGGTCCGGTGGACGGTTCCCCTCGGTGAACACACGGCGGTGGTCGACGAGTACGACGGCGCCCTCACCGGACTGCGCGTGGTGGAAGTGGAGTTCGCCTGCGTCGAGGAAGCCCGCGCGTTCACACCGCCGGACTGGTTCGGCGCGGAGATCACCGGCAGCCCCGCCTGGAGCAACCGGGAACTGGCGTCGTCCTCGCGGACGGCGCCACCGAAAGAGGAAGAGAGCCCGATGAACCGACACGTCGCCTTCGAGCGCCTGCACAACTTCCGCGACCTCGGCGGCTACCGTGCCGCCGACGGCCGCACCGTGGCCTGGCGGACCCTGTACCGTGCCGACTCGCTGGGCAAGCTCCGGGGCGCCGACTGGGAGAAGTTCCTGGGGCTGGGCATCCGGACCGTGATCGACCTGCGCTACCCGTGGGAGATCGAGTCCAAGGGCCGGGTACCGGAGCCGGAGCGCTTCCGGTACGCCAACCTCAGCATCGAGCACCGGCCCTACGACCAGGCGGCGATCGACCCCGACCTGGACCCCTGGCGCTACCTCGCCGACCGCTTCGCCGAGGTCGCCGAGGACGGGGTCGAGGAGATCCGCCAGGTCCTGGAGGAGATCGCGTACGCCCCCGGGCCGGTCGTCTTCCACTGCACCTCCGGCAAGGACCGCACCGGTCTGATCGGCGCGCTCGTCCTCACCCTCCTCGGGGTGGACCGCGCCACCGTCCTGCAGGACTTCGCCCTCACCGAGCTGGCCACCGAGCGCCTGGCCGCGGACTGGAAGGCGGCCAATCCCGACCGCGAGCTGAAGTGGCCCGCGTACGGCCGCGCCCCCGCGGTGATCATGGAGCTGGTCTTCGCGGACCTGGAGGCGGCGTACGGCTCGGTCGAGGGCTACCTCAAGGACCGGGTCGGGCTTTCGGACGACACCGTCGGCGCCCTGCGCGCCCGGCTCCTGACCGACGGGAACGACTGACCACATGCCGGGCACGAACCTGACCGCCCAGGAGGCCGCACTGCGCGCGGCCCGCCTCGCGGTGGACACGTACGACATCACCCTCGACCTGCGGCAGGCCCCGGATGGGGCCGCCGCCTTCCGGTCCGTGACGGAGATCCGCTTCGAGTGCACCGGACCGGCCGCCGAGGTCTTCCTCGACCTGCGCGCCCCCGCGGTGCGCGAAGTGGTGCTCGACGGGCAGGCCCTGGACCCCGCCGAGGTGTTCCACGACTCCCGGATCGCGCTGCCGCGCCTGGCGGCCGGACCCCACCGGGTCGTGGTGGCGGCGGACTGCGCCTACAGCACCACCGGCGAGGGGCTGCACCGCTTCACGGACCCGGTGGACGGCAGCACGTACCTCTACAGCCAGTTCGAGGTGGCCGACGCGCGCCGCGTCTTCGCCTGCTTCGACCAGCCCGACCTGAAGGCACGGTTCAGGTTCGAGGTCACCGCCCCCGCGGACTGGACCGTCATCTCCAACACCCCGCCGGCGGACGTGGCCGACCACGGGCACCCCGACGGGGCGCGGACCTGGACCTTCGGCCGGACCGCGCGGCTGTCCACCTACGTGGTCTCGCTCGCCGCCGGGCCCTTCCACGGCGTGCACAGCGAGCACCGCGGGGGCGGCCGGACCCTCCCGCTCGGCCTCTACTGCCGGCAGAGCCTGGCCGGGCACCTCGATGCGGAGGACATGTTCGCCGTCACCCGGCAGGGCCTGGACTGGTTCCCCGAGCGCTTCGGCCACCCCTACCCGTTCGAGAAGTACGACCAGATCTTCGTGCCCGGCTTCAACGCCGGCGCGATGGAGAACGCAGCCGCCGTCCACTTCAGCGAGAAGTACGTCTTCCGCTCGAAGGCCACCGAAGCCGCCTACCGCAAGCGCGCCGCGACCGTCCTGCACGAGCTCAGCCACATGTGGTTCGGCGACCTCGTCACCATGGCCTGGTGGGACGACCTGTGGCTGAACGAGTCCTTCGCCACCTACAGCTCGTTCGCCTGCCAGACCCTCGCCCCGGGGTCCCGCTGGGCCGACTCCTGGACCACCTTCGCCAACCACCAGAAGGCCAAGGCCTACCGGCAGGACCAGCTGCCCTCCACCCACCCCGTGGCCGCGGACATCCGCGACCTGGAGGACGTGCTCGTCAACTTCGACGGCATCACCTACGCCAAGGGCGCCTCCGTCCTCAAGCAGCTCGCGGCCCACGTCGGCACCGACGCCTTCTTCGCCGGAGTGCGCACCTACATATCCGCCCACGCCCACGGCAACACCCGCCTGGGCGACCTCCTGCACGCCCTGGAGCAGGCCTCCGGCCGGGAACTGGGCACGTGGGCGAAGCAGTGGCTGGAGACCGCCGGCATCAACGTGCTGCGGCCCGAGATCGACACCGCCGCCGACGGTACGATCACCGCCTTCCGGGTCCGCCAGGAGGCCCCGGCCCTCCCGCCCGGTGCCGCCGGCGAGGCAGTGCTGCGCCCGCACCGCATCGCCATCGGCTTCTACCGCCAGGACGCGGACGGCACCCTCAGGCGCGTCCACCGCACCGAGACCGACGTCCTGGCCCGGGAGCTGACCGACGTACCGCAACTGGCCGGGCACCCCCGTCCGGACCTGGTGCTGCTCAACGACGACGACCTGACCTATGCCAAGGTCCGCTTCGACGCGGCGAGCCTGCGCACCCTCACGCGGAAGCTCGGCGCCCTCGCCGACCCGCTGCCCCGGGCCCTGTGCTGGGCCGCCGCCTGGGACATGACCCGTGACGGCGAACTCCCCGCCCGCAGCTACCTCGACCTGGTCCTGGCCGGCGCTTCGGCCGAGACCGACATCGGGGTCGTGGAGTCCCTGCACCGCCAGACGGCGTACGCCCTGCGCCACTACACCGACCCCGCCGCCCGGGAGCAGCTCACGGCCCGGTGGGCCGCGGCCGCCCTGCAGCGCAGCCGCACTGCCGCACCGGGCGGCGACCACCAGCTGGCCTGGTTCCGCGCGTTCATCGCGTCCGCCGCCACCCCCGGCCACCTCGACCTGCTCGCGGGGGTCCTCGACGGCGCCGAACCGGTCCCGGGCCTGGCCGCTGACGCGGACCTGCGCTGGGCGGCCGTGATCCGGCTCGCCGCGGCGGGCCGCCTCGGCGCAGACGCGATCGCGGCCGAGGAGCGGCGCGACCCCACCCCCGCCGGCGCCGCGCACGCGGCCACCGCCCGCGCCGCCCGCCCCGGGGCCGCGGCCAAGGCAGAGGCCTGGGAGGCCGTGGTCGGCCGCGGGGACCTGGGCAACCAGCTCCAGAAGGCGGTCATCGCCGGATTCGCCGAGAGCGCCGGCGGTGCCGGGGCGGCCGCCCTCGCGCCGTACACCCGGCGGTACTTCGACGCGATCCTCGGGGTCTGGGAGACCCGCAGCCACGAGATGGCCAAGCAGATCGTCCTCGGGCTCTTCCCGCCGCTCGCCGAAGCGGCCACGGCCGAGACCGCGGCCCGCTGGCTCGACGCCCACGACGACGCCCCGCCCGCCCTGCTCCGCCTCGTGCGCGAGCAGTACGACGACGCCTGCCGCGCCCAGCGGGCCCAGGCTGCCGACGCCCTCCGCCCGGACGGGCCCGACACGACCGCCTGAGGCCGCATCCCGTACGGCACCCACCGGCCGCGGCGCCCCGCGCGCCGCGGCCCGCCCCGATCCGGGGCAGCGCGGATTGGACACAGCACACATGCACCAGAATCTGTACGAGTTCTACGGCTACCGGGTCGTCTGCACGGCTCCGGAGGAGGCCCGGCCGGTGGTCACCCGCCTGTTCGGCCCCCCGCTGCCCTCGGGCAGCGACGGCCCCTGGCCCGGCGCACCCACCGTGCACCTCACGGTGGAGGTGACCGGTGTCCGCCGGGAGACCGTGCCCCCTCCGTACTTCCCGCCCCACTGGGACACCCTCGACGAGGTCGTCATCGACACCGGCGGCTCCACCGCGGCCATCGCACCGGCCCGGCACACCGTGCACGTGGCGCTGTCCCGGGCGGACCTGGACGACCCGATCGTGTGGGGCCGCTGGCTGGTCGAGAAGGCCTTCCTCGTCCTGACGCTGCGCTCCGGCCGCCACTACGGGCTGCACGCCGGCGCCCTGTCGGTGGCCGGCCGGTCCGCCCTGGTCACCGCGGACAGCGGGGTGGGCAAGTCGACCTTCGTCGCCTGGGGCCTGCTGCACGGGGCCCGGTTCGCCGGGGAGGACGCGATGATGCGCCACCTCGACGACCCCGAGGGCCGGTTCTGGGGCTACCCGCGGGCCGGCTACCTCGACCCGGCACTCGTCAAGAGCCGGCCCGAGCTGTCGGAGGCCAGGACCGCGCCGGTCCCCGCCCGCGACAAGCACCGCATCGAATGGCCCGCCTCCTTCGAGGACCGCCTGGCCCCGGCCGTCCGCCCGCAGGCCCTGCTGATCCTGACCCGCGAGCACGTCGAGGTCCGGCCGGTGCCCGCGGACGCGGCCGTGGAGATGCTCCGCAGCGACTTCTCGGCCGGCAAGCAGGACCCCGGGGTGCTGGCCCGCGTCGAAGACGACCTGCGCCGCCTGCTCTCCGGCCTGGCCGTCCTGCAGTTCGGGCTCTCGTCCGACCTGGATGCCAACCACGCCCGCCTGGCGGCCGTACTGCACGGCTGACACGACCCCGGCACCACCACCGCGTACGAGAACCGAAGAAGAAAGCGAACCACCATGGGCACCGTCAACTGGAGCACCCTCACGCGTATGCCGGTCAAGGCCTACCACTACGAACTCGACACGTGCTTCCGCGAGGGGTACGCCGAGCTCAGCGCCGCCTTCGGCCGGCAGACCACCGAGGTCCTGCACCGCTCCGCCCTCATGCTGGTCAAGCCCGACGGCATGGCCACCGGCAAGCTGAAGCCGATCCGCGACTTCCTGGAGGGGCACGGCTTCTCCGTGATCGGGGCGGAGATGTTCCGCTTCGACCGGCACACCGGCCGCGAGCTGTGGCGCCACCAGCACACCCTCGCCACCCTGGACCGGCTCGCCGTCAACGACATCGTGCTCCAGGCGGGCCCCACCCTGCTGCTCCTCCTGCGCAGCCGCGGCGACCACGCCGTGCCCGCGACCGTGCACCTCAGCTCCCTCAAGGGCAAGGCGGACATCACCCAGCAGGCGCCGGACAGCCTGCGCGGCGTGATCGGGCGCCCCAACCGGCTGTGCAGCATGATCCATTGCGCCGACGAGCCCGCGGACCTGGTCCGCGAGCTCAACCTGCTGGTGGACCCGGAGCCCCGCAAGCGACTGGTCGCCCGGCTCGCGGCGGGTGCCCCCGAGGCCGCCGACGAGGAACTCCTCGACCACGTGCTGCACTCGGGCGAGTTCGGCACCGCCGTCCTCGACCGGGACGGCGCCGTGCGGCGCATCGCGCAGGCCGTGCGGGACCGGGCGGCGCAGCAGCCCGACCTCGGCGGGCCGGCCGCCCGGATCCTGGCCTGGCTGGAGGGCACGGACCGCGGCGAGGTGCTGCCGTGGCGGGAATTCGCCCGCGTGCTCTCCGGCCTCGGCCTCGATCTCGACGTCTGGGACGTGGCCATGCTCGGCAGCAGCCACATCCAGGAGGACGAGCCCGACGCCGTCAAGGTGATCGGCAACCCGGCTCCGGGCTCCTGGCTCGCGTGAGCACCGCGGCACTGCACCTCCCGGCCGCCGTGGAGGCGGCGGCGCAGGACCGCACCGCCGCGGCGGGCGGTCCACCGGACGCCCGCCCCCGGCCCCGGCTCTGCCTGGTCCGTGCGGCGGACCTGGCGCAGGACTGGGGCCGGGACCTGCCCGCCCTGCTCGGCGTGGAGGAGCGGCAGCGGGCCGCCCGCTTCCATCGGGAACGGGACCGGGACACGTACGTGGCCGTCCACGGCGCGCTGCGGCTGATCCTCGGAGCCCTTCTCGGAGTGCCGCCGGCCGGGGTGCCGTTCGTACGGCATCCCTGCCCCGGGTGCGGCGGCCCGCACGGGCGGCCGGGCGTCGCGGGCGACCCCCTGCACTTCTCCGTCAGCCACAGCGGCGGCACCGGGCTCATCGCCGTCCACACCACCCCCGTGGGCGCGGACGTCGAGGAGATCGCGGACGCCGCGACCACGGCACGGGTCGGCCGGCACCTGCACCCGGCCGAGTGCGCCGAACTGGACGAACTGCCCGAGCCGGCGCGCCCGGCCGCCTTCACCCTCCTCTGGTCCCGCAAGGAGGCCTACCTGAAGGGCCTCGGCACCGGCATCTCGCGGCCGGTGTCCCTGGACTACGTCGGTGCCGGGCCCCGCCCCGCGGCCCTGCCCGGCTGGGACGTCACGGACGTGCCCGTCGGCCCCGGCTTCCGCGGCGCCGTAGCCGTCCGCCACCCCGCCCGCCCGAACCGAAAAGGCTGTCATGGCAACTGAAACCCGCTCCCTGCACGCCCCGGCGGCCGCGCGGCCCGGCGGCGCGCGATGGTGGTCGCAGCTGCGCCCGCGCCCCGCGACGGTCCCCCCGCCCGAGGCCCGGCTGATGGTCCTCCCGCACTCGGGCGGTGGCCCCAACCGCTACATGCGGCTGCTCGACGGGCTTCCGGAGACCGTGGAGGTCCTCGGGCTGACCCTGCCGGGCCGCGAACGCCGGCTGGCCGAGTCCGCCGGGGCGACGCTGGACGACGTGCTGGGCAGCCTGGCGACGGTACCGCGGCTCGACGTGCCGACCGTCGTGTTCGGCCACAGCCTCGGCGCGACCCTGGGCCTGCACGTGGCCCGGGCCCTCGGTGCGCACTGCACCGGCCTGATCGCCTCCGGCCAGGTGCCGGGGGAGCGCGACGGCTGGCTCCCCGAACACGCCTCGGACGAGGAGATCCTGAGGATGCTCGACCACGGCGGCAGCCTGCCGCGGGCGGTGGCCGAGGATTCCGCCTGGCGCACCAGCCTCCTGCGCTGCATGCGTGCGGACCTGCGGCTCGGCGCCGAGGCCTCCCACCGGGGCGCGGAGGTCCGCATCGAGGCGCCCGTCACGGTGCTGTGCGGCCGCGAGGACCGTCTCATCGACGTGGCCGCACTGGGAACGTGGGGCCGGCACTCGTCCGCCCCCTGCACCGTGCACGTCTTCCCCGGCGGTCACTTCGCCCTGTTCGACGAGGCCAACCGCGCCGTCGTGAACCGGGCCGTCGCGGCCCGGCTGGCCGCGGGCCGGACCGTCTGACCGGAGACCGCGCGGCCGCGTGCACCGGCGGGCCTGCTCCCGCCCGGGGCGCGTGCGGCCCGCCGGGCGGCCGGTGGAAGCCGCCGCGCGCGCATCTCCGGCCGTCGGCCGGGCATACGCGGGACGACCACTGCACCGACGGGAGGCGACGATGGACGCCATAGTGCTGCTGCGGGAGGACCACAAGACGGTCGAGAGGCTGTTCAAGCGGTTCGAGAAGACCGGCGACGAGGACGTGGAGGAGCGGCGCGGCATCGCCGACGAGGTCATCGGCGAGCTCACCGCCCATGCCTGGATCGAGGAGCAGCTCTTCTACCCCGCCGCCCGGGAGGCCGCACCGGACACCTCCGACCACGTCCTGGAGAGCGTGGAGGAGCACCACGCCGTGGTGTGGATGCTCTCCGAGCTCAAGGACATGGACGCGTCCGACGAGCGCTTCAAGGCCAAGATGACCGTGCTCATGGAGAACGTGCGCCACCACGTCGAGGAGGAAGAGGACGACTGGTTCCCCGACGTGCGCAAGGCGATGGGCCGCAACCGGCTCGTCGAGCTCGGCGAGCGGATGCAGCTGGCCAAGGAGCAGGCACCCCGCGACCCCCTGGCCGTCCCCAGCGCCGAGGCCGCCTGACCCCCGCGCCGGTGCCGCCCGCGCCCGCCGGTACGCGGCGGGCGCGGGCCGCACCGGCCCCGGCCTAGCGGTACTCGACCGTGAGGGTGGCCCGGGCGTCCCGGTTGAGGAACGCGTACGCCGTCGTCGCCTGGTCGAAGGCGAAGCGCAGCCGGACCTGGGTGGTGCCGGAGCGGTCGAGCGCGGCCAGGCCGGCCGCCGAGAAGGGCGTGGAGTCCCGGGTCCCGGTCCCGGCCGGGAAGGCGCCGATCTCGGCGGCGCCCGGGGCGGTCGGGGCGGCGGCCCAGTCGGCGCCTTCGAGGGCGCAGCCGCCGCCGAAGCAGCCGGTCCGCACGTCCGCCAGCAGCCGGTTGCCGGCCGGCACGGCCCACGGATCGCCCGATCCGCTGCTGCGGGTCACCGTCACCCAGGCCCCGGTGACCTCCTTCCCGGCCGGAATCCGCGAGGTGTCGAAGGACAGCACCGCGCGGTTGAACCGGCCGTCGCCGCCGCGGCCGACCGCCAGCCCGTACGCGTCCTCCAGGGTGCCGGGCGCCGCCCCCGAGCCGTCGGCGGCCGCCTTGACGTAGCCGTCCTGCGCACCGGTGCTCGCGATGACCAGCCGGCCCGCGGCGGGCGGCGGCGCCTCCCCGCGCAGCACCCGGACCATGTTCACGATGGCTTCGAGCTGCTTGCCGCCGTGCCGGGCGTAGGCCCCGTCGCCGAGGTAACCCCACCAGTTCCAGCAGCCGTTGGGATTGTCCGCGGTCGTGGTGGGGACCGCCTGCGGGTACAGCACGACCAGGCCGTTGGTGTCCGCGTACTCGTTGAGACGTGCGTTGTCCACGAAGCGGGTGCCGAACCCCTGGTACGCGTAGCCCTGCTTGCAGCCGTGCAGCGCCACGAGCACCGTGCAGGAGGCCCCGCCCGCACAGCCGGGGGGCACGTACAGGAAGCCCTGCTCGTCCATGGACAGCGCCCTCGCCGCCCCGCCGGGGGCGTACGGGTTCTGGTCGAAGCGGATCAGGGAGCCGCCGGGGCTCGCGGCGGGCGCGGCCGCCGAGCCGAGCAGATGGCCGAGCAGGTCCCGCTGGGCGTCGAAGCCGCAGTCGTTGATCCACGGGCTCCGGGTGGCGGTGCAGGAGTTCGGGCCCAGCGGACTGATCCACGCGTGCCCGGCCGCGGTGCTGCGGTCGTAGCGGGTACGCGCGCCGAACCGGGCGTAGAAGCCGGCCAGCGCGTCCACGACCGGGCGCTTGACGGTCGCGTCCCCCGAGCCGCTGAACAGGTAGACCGGGTCCCCCGCCAGCTGGGACACCGGATCGACCAGCCCCTGGGCGGACCAGTCGCGGGCGGTCTGCTCCAGCCGGTCCAGCTGGAGGTCCTGGACGGTGTCCATGCACGCGTACAGCGCCTTGGACAGGTCGTTCTGCGCACAGCCGTAGGGGCCGGAGGCGAACACCGCCGAGCCGGAGAACGTACCGGAGTACGCCACGTGCAGCTGCGTGGCCATGTACCCGCCGGAGGAGACCCCGGCGCTGTACACCGCGCCGCCGGCGGCGTACGGCCCCAGCTCACCGGGTACCGGGGCGGGCGCGGCGGTGATCGCGGTGGCCGGGGCGTCCGGGGCGGCCGGGGGCGGGTCCGCCCCGGCGGCGGCCGGAGCGAGCCCGACCGCCCCGGCGATCAGCAGGAGAGCTGCGGACCGCCGGACTTTCCGGAACCGGGCAACGGGGGACGATCGCATGGATCCCTCCGAACTGGCTGGAGCATGTCGCTCTGGATTCCGGGAGGTTAGGCAGCCGCCCGCCCCGTGCCCAGGTGGCCGGGCACCACACCGGGGGGCTCCGGCATGGGGGCCGCGCCCGCTGCGCAGCATGGCGGCGGCCGGCCGGGGTAGCCGCGGGTCAGCGAGCCCGGACGGGCCGGGCCCCGAACCGTCGAAGGGATGAGAAGAGATGACGGTGTTCGTCCAAGACGTGATGACTCCGGGCGCGTTCACCGTCCGGCCTGCCGCCTCCCTCGTGGAAGCCGCCCAGGCCATGCGGGACCGCGACATAGGCGATGTGATCGTGGCCTACGGGGAGCAGGTGATCGGCATTCTGACCGACCGGGACATCGTCCTGCGGGCCGTGGCCGAGGGCTTCGACCCCGCGCAGGTCACGGCGGGCCAGACGTGCACTCCGGGACCCGTCAGCGTCCGCCCCCAGGACCCCGCGTCCGCCGCCGTCGAGCTGATGCGGTCCTTCGCGGTCCGCCGCCTGCCGGTGATGGACGAGGGCCACATCGTCGGCGTGGTCAGCCTCGGCGACCTCGCGATGGAGAAGGACCCCGCCTCGGCCCTGGCCGACATCAGCCGGGCCGCCCCCGACTCGCCGCCGATGGACCGCCGCGTGGACCGCCGGGCGGGCTGATCCCGGCGCCCGGGCGGGCTGATCCCGGCGCCACCGCGAGGCGCGAGCTGCGCACCGGATCGACCGGCAGCAACGGATGCAACCGGATGCACCGGGCCCACGGGCCCCGGTGCATCCGGTGCGTTCACACGCCGCGTGCGCTACGCCAGGTCCCGCGCCCGGATCCGCAGGTGCACGTCCTTCTCCTGGTCGCCCGCGGCCGTCCCCTGCGCGTCGATGACGAAGGCCGTGCCCAGCTCCGCGAGGAGCCGGTCCACGGCCCCGTAGCCGCCCTGGGCCTCCACCGTCACCGGGTGCCGCAGCCGCACGGGCTCCGGCGGTGCCTGCCCGTGCGCCGTGCGCCCGCGCGGCTCGGCCACGTCGAACACGGAGGTCCAGACCGTGGCGCCGCCGCCGTGCGGACGGTCCGCCTCCGGCCCGGGCTCGCCCGCGAAGGCCTCGCCCAGGGCGGCGAACACGGCGCGCGCGTCCTCCTCGGCGCAGTCGCTGACCACGACCGTCACTTCCGTGCTGGTCATCACCGATTTCCTTTCAGAGGGCGACCACGATGCCGTACGCCAGGAAGAAGAGGGCGACGAGCACCGCGAGCGCGATGATCACGGCAAGCGGCCCCTTGGCCCAGCCGCGCGTGAGCGGACGGTACGGACCCGCGCCGCCACCGGTACTCGACTCGCCGGGCGGGGTCTCTCCCGGCGGCACCGAGGCGCCGCCCTGCAGCCCGGGAGTGGTTCGGGGGTCGGGGTCCGGAGGGTTGGTGTTCATGCGGAGCGTCTCCCCGGGATCCTCCCGGGCATGCGCGCCGGCCGGCGCCCGGCTCCGCCCCCCGTCGGCGCCTTCCGCCGCGCCCGGCTCCGCCCCCGTCGGCGCCCTCCGCCGCGCCCGGCTCCGCCCGGCGGGCATGCTCGCTCCCCCCGCGGGTAGCCGCCGCAGACCGAAGCCAGTCCGCGGTGCCACCGGCGGTCCGCGGGGGGTCCAGTCAGCAGGGAGGTGCCGGCCGTGGAAACACAGGCGGACACCCAGCCGATCAGCAGCCGCATCGCGGCCGAGCAGCGGGTGCGCACGTGCCGTCCCGCAGTGGTCGTCCGGCCGGGACGCAGCCCGGTCCCACGGGCCGCCGCGCCCGAATCCGTGCCCGACGGCGCCGAGTGGAACATCGTCCGGGGCGAGGACTAGGGCCGTGCCTTCCGCGACCCCGCCGGCCGGCCCGGCCCCGCACCCCCTGCTGCGCCCGCTCGGCACCCCGCCGCCGCCCCCCGAGATCCGGGTGGCCTCGGTGCCCGCCGGCCACGTCTACGTGCGCCACATCCACGCCGCTGACGGCTCCGACGGCGTACGGCTGCTGCCGGACCCGCACCCCAACGGCGCCCCCAGCACCTCCCAGCAGTGGTGGCCCCCCGTGATGCTGGACCCCGGCTGGGTCCGCGCCCACCACCACACCTTCGACGTCTACCACCTGCACTTCGGTTTCGACGCCCAGAGCCCGCAGCAACTGGCCGAGCTGGTGAGCCAGTTGCGCAGACACCGCAAACCGCTGGTGCAGACGGTCCACGACCTGCGCAACCCGCACCACCCCGACCGGCGGGCGCACGACGCCGCCCTCGACGTGCTGGTGCCCGCGGCCGACTGCCTGATCACCCTGACCCCGGGTGCGGCCGCGGAGATCTCCGCCCGGTGGGGCCGGACCGCCCACGTGCTGCCGCACCCCCACGTGGTGGACGAGCCGGACCTCTCCCGCCCCCGCGGGCGGCGCTCCGGGTTCGTCGTCGGCGTGCACGCCAAGAGCCTGCGGCCCAACATGGCACCCCTGCCCGTGATCCGGGCCCTGGCCCGCACCACGGCCGCACTGCCCGGCGCGCAGCTGCGGGTGGACATCCACCCCGACACCCACGACCCCGCCGCCCGCGCCCACGCCCCGGAGGTGGTGGCGGGGCTGCGCGCGCTCGCCGACGACGGACTGGTGGACCTGCGGGTGCACGACTACTTCGACGACGACGCCCTGTGGGCCTACCTCCGGTCCCTGGACCTCTCCGTGCTGCCGTACACCTTCGGCACCCACTCCGGCTGGCTGGAGGCCTGCCACGACCTGGGCACCGCCGTGGCGGCCCCCGACTGCGGCTACTACGCGCAGCAGCGCCCCTGCCACAGCTACCGGCACGGCCCCGGCGGACTGGACGAGGACTCCCTCGACCGGGCCGTCCGCGAGGCCCACGCCCACCGGCCAGCCTGGCGCGCCCACCCGCGGGCCCGGGCCGTCGAACGCCAGGCCCTCGCCGCCGCCCACCGGGCCCTGTACGAAGCCTGCCTGTCATGACCGCCCGGCTGCGCATCGCCCTGATCGCCTCGGCCCGCCACCCCATCCGGGAGCCCTTCGCGGGCGGCCTGGAGGCCCACACCTGGACCCTGGCCCGCACGCTGCGCCGGCGCGGCCACCACATCGCCCTGTTCGCCGCGCCCGGCTCGGATCCCGTCCTGGAGGCCCGCGAGCTGCCCGTGCACACCCCGCGGCTGAGCGCCGCCGCCCGCGCCGACGTGAGCATGGCCGATCCCGCGGTCCTCGCCGAGCACCACGCCTACCTGAGGCTCATGCTCGACCTCTCCGGGGCCCGCGGCGACCTCGCGTACGACGTGGTGCACAACAACAGCCTCCACTACCTGCCGGTGGCCATGGCCCCGGCCGTGCCCGCACCCGTCATCACGACCCTCCACACCCCGCCGACCCCGTGGCTGGAGTCCGCCATCCAGACCGACACCTCCCGCTCGGGGGTCTTCACGGCCGTCAGCGACCACACCGCCCGGGCCTGGCAGCCCCTCGTCCGCTCGGTGCGCGTCGTGCGCAACGGGGTGGACGTACGGCGCTGGCCGGTGGGGCCCGGCGGCGGAGAGCTGGTCTGGTACGGGCGGATCGTCCCCGAGAAGGGGCCCGCCCTCGCCATCGCCGCCGCCGAAGCCGCAGGCGCCCCGCTGACCCTCGCCGGGCCGGTCGCGGACCGCCGCTACTTCCGCGAGAGCGTCGGACCCCGCCTCGGCGGCCGCGTGCGCTACGCCGGACACCTCGACTCCGCCGCCCTCGCGGCCCTCGTCGGCTCGGCCTCCGCCACCCTCGTCACCCCCTGCTGGGACGAGCCGTACGGGCTGGTGGTCGCGGAGTCCCTGGCCTGCGGCACCCCCGTCTGCGGCTTCGACCGGGGAGCCCTCGGCGAGATCCTCACCCCCGAATGCGGCCGGCTGGTGCCCTATCCGGACATCACCGCCCTGGCCGGGGTGATCGCCGAAACGCGTGCGCTCGACCGGCGGGCCTGCCGGGACCGGGCCGAGACCTTCTGCTCGGTCGACCGCATGACCGACCGCTACGAGGCCCTCTACCGGGAGCTCCTGTCGTGATCGGCTACTACGTGCACCACCACGGCCTCGGCCACCTCCACCGGGCCCTGTGCATCGCCGAGCAGGCCCGTACCGCCATCACCGGCCTGTCGAGCCTGGAGGCCCCCGCCGGCTGGCCGGGCCCGTGGATACGGCTGCCGCTGGACACCGGGCCCGGCGCGGTGCTCGACGTACGGGCCCACGGACGGCTGCACTGGGCCCCGCTGCGGCAGCCCGGCTACCAGGCCCGGATGGCGGCCATCGCGGACTGGATCCGCCGGGCGCACCCGTCCCTCTTCGTCAGCGACGTGTCGGTGGAGGTCACCTGCCTGGCCCGGCTGCTGGGGGTGCCCGTGGTCGTGACCGCCATGCGCGGGCGCCGCGGCGACCCCCCGCACCGGCTCGGACACGACCTGGCCGTACGCCTCCTCGCCCCCTGGCCCGCGGCCTTCCCCGAACCCGGCTGGCCCGCCCGCTGGTACGACAAGACCGTGTACGCGGGCGCGTTCTCCCGCGCCGACGGCAGGATCCCGCCGCCCCTCCCCGGCCGGGACTCGCACCGGGTGCTGCTCATGCTGGGCGCCGGGGGCAGCGCCGTCACCCCCGACCAGGTGGCGCAGGCCCGCGCCGCGACCCCCGACTGGGAATGGGACCTGCTCGGCGGCCCGTCCGGGCCGTGGACCGGCGACCCCTGGCCGCGGATCTGCGCCGCGCGGGTGGTGGTCACCCACGGCGGCCAGAACGCCGTGGCCGAATGCGCCGCCGCCCGGCGCCCCGCCGTCGTCCTGCCCCAGCCGCGGCCGTACGGGGAGCAGCACGCCACCGCGCGGGCCCTGGAGGACGGCGGCCTCGCCGTCGTGTGCACCCGCTGGCCCGCGCCGGGGGAGTGGCCCGCGGTCCTGGACCGCGCGGCCGCACTCGACGGCAGCGCCTGGGTGCAGTGGGCCCCCGGCGACGGCGCCCGCCGCGCCGCCCGCACCCTGGACGAGCTGGCGGGCACCCCGTGGGAGGCGTGAGCGGCGGCGGACCGCGGCGGGCGGGGCCCGCCGGGGACCGGGTGGCGGTGATCACGCTCGTCTCGGGCCGCCACCGGCACCTCGCGCTCCAGCAGACCGGCCTCGCCCGCGGCACCCGCAGCCCCGACCACTACGTCGTCGTCACCATGGACGACCCGGAGGCGGGCCGGCGGGCCGCCCGCGGCCGCCCGCCGGGCGACCCCCTCGCGGTGCCCGTGCCCCCGTCCGGCGCGCTGCCCCTGGCCGCCGCCAGGAACGCGGGCGCCCGCCGCGCCCTCGACGCCGGGGCCGGCGTCCTGGTCTTCCTCGACGTGGACTGCGTGCCCGGGCCCGGCACCGTCGCCCGCTACGCGGCGGCGGCGTACGACGGCGCCCTGCTGTGCGGCACCGTCGCGTACCTGCCGCCCCCGCCGCCCGGCGGATACCGCCTGGGGACCCTGCCGGGGCTGGCGGAGCCGCACCCCGCCCGCCCCGCACCCGGCCCGGCGGAGCTGCGGCCCGGCGGCGAGCCCGACCTCTTCTGGTCGCTGTCGTTCGCGACCACCGCCGCCACCTGGGAGCGGATCGGGGGATTCTGCGAGGAGTACACGGGCTACGGCGGCGAGGACACCGACTTCGGCCGGCTCGCGCAGCGCGCCGGCGTGGACCTGTGCTGGCTGGGCGGCGCGCCCGCCTACCACCAGTACCACCCGGTGGAGGACCCGCCGGTCGGGCACCTGCCGGACATCCTGCGCAACGGCGCGCTCTTCCGGCAGCGCTGGGGGGAGTGGCCGATGCGCGGCTGGCTGCGGGCGTTCGCCCGCCTGGGGCTGGTCCGGGAGGACCCGGCCACCGGCGACTGGCGGGCCGTCCGGACCGCCGGACGGGCCGGCGGTCCTCAGCCCGCGCGGTGAGGCAGCGGCGGGTGGGGGACCACCCGGATGCGGTGGTGCTCCTCGGCGAGCACCCGGCCGGCGGCGTCCGTGAAGACACCCGTGACCTCGTACGCGACCTCCTCGGTACGCCCGTTCGGGATGCGCTCGGGCGGCAGGTGGATCTCGTACGGGCCCCCGGTCCGGTAGCTGCCGAGGGCGGTGCGCGCGGTGGACAGCACCACGCCCTCGCGGGCGCGGGTGTCCGTGAAGGTCAGGCCGTCGATGTCGGCGGCCGCCCGGAAGGTGAGCGCGACCGTGATCACCGCACCCGCGGGGACGTCGAGGGGCTCTCCGCCCGGCACCCCGTCGAGCGGTACGGAGATCCGGCCCGATCCGCTCACGAGCAGGGCGATCTCCTGGAGCTCGAACGAGGTGGCGGTACGGATGGTTCTCATGCTCCGCGTCTGCCCTGGCCGGAGGCGGTCAATGCCGTGGACCGGAAGCGGGCCGGACCGGGGGGCCGGCGGGCGGGCCGCGGCCCGGGCTCCGCGGGGCCTCACCGGCGCAGCGTGGTCCCCGGCGGTACGCCGTAGGCCCGGCGGTAGGCGGCCGCGAACCGGCCGCCGTGGGCGAAGCCCCAGCGGGCGGCGATCTCCGTGACGGTGGCCCCGGCCCTGGGGTCCGCATCCTGGAGGTCCGTGTGCGCGTGGTCCAGGCGCACCCGCCGCGCGTAGTCCAGCGGGGTGGTGCCCAGGTGCTTCCGGAAGGCGTACTGAACCGCCCGCGGGGTCACGCACGCGGCCGCCGCCACCTGGGCCAGGGTGATGTCGTTCTGGGCGTTGGACTCGATGAAGGTCCGGGCCCGGCGCAGGGTGTCGGGACCGGCGTCCCGCGAGTCCGCGGCCAGCACGTCGGTGTCCACGTCGTTCGGGAAGACCACCAGCGCCGTGGCCGCCAGCAGCCGCCCCGTCTCGGCCGCGACCAGGGGGGACGTGCCCCCCGGGGCCAGCATTTCGCCCCGTGCGAAGTCGGCGGTCCGCTGCCACAGCGCGGCCGTCCCCGCGCCGGTGGGGGCGAGCGAGGTGAAGTGCACCGGTCGGCTGCGCCGCGGCGAGGCGTCCTGGGCGGCGAGGCCCAGGAGCACCATGGGCAGGAGGAACGAGCACATCCCGAGGTCCTCGGTGTACAGGGTCCGGCCCTCGCCCGGCATGCCGTCCAGGCAGACCGAACCCGCGTCGAGCCGCTCGTGGCGGCTGCCGCTGAACAGGTCCGCGCCGCCGGCGGACACCCAGCTGACCGACAGCAGCCCGGCGGGCGCGAAGGCCAGCCGCAGCCGGCCGGGGAGCAGGGAATCGGCGACCGCGAAGGCTCCGGCGTCGGTCTGGGTGATGCGGTACGCCTCGGCGGCCGCCATGCGCACCTCCATGCGCACCTCCACCCCGAAAGCCGACCGGAGCCGGTTCTGCGCGCGCAGCGGGTCGAGCGTGCTGCTCGCCGTCCGCTCCGGTCCGTGGAGAGCCATGTCCTCACCGCCTCACCAGGCCTCTACCCCCGACACGGGCATGCACCTCCGGGGCCGGGCACCGGTTCCGGAGGTGCCCGGGCGACGGGCGCGTCTCACGCGGCCGCGGCATCCGTCCCTTCCAGAGCGCGGGCGGCGGTGCGCAGGTCCGAGAGCAGCCCTCGGTACAGCTCCTCGCGGTCCCGGCTGCGGAGCACCGCCGAGGGGTGGATCGTGGCCAGCCCCCGGCCGTGGTGCGGCCCGCCGTCGAGCGCGGGCAGCGGGACCAGCAGGCCGCGCCGCTCGCCCACGCGGAAGCCGGGTCCCCACAGGGCCTTGCCGGCCGTGCCCCCGAGGGCCACCACGAGCTCGGGATCCACCAGCCGCAGCTCGGCGGCCAGCCACGGCCGGCAGGCCGACAGCTCGCGCAGGGTGGGCGGCTTGTGGATGCGCCGCTTGCCGGCGCCGGGCTGCAGGACGTACTTGAAGTGCTTGACGGCGTTCGTGACGTACGCGCCGTCCGCGTCGAGCCCGGCCTCCGCCATCGCTCGGTGCAGCAGCCGGCCGGCCGGGCCCACGAAGGGCTCGCCCCGGCGGTCCTCCTGGTCGCCCGGCTGCTCGCCGACGAGCATCAGCCGCGCGTGCCCCGGCCCCGCGCCGAAGACGGTGCCCGTCGTGCCCTCGTACAGGGGGCAGCCCCGGCAGTCCGCCGCGGCCCGCCGGTGGGCGGGGAGACCGCCGCGGGCGGGCAGGAAGGGGGCGGCGTCGTAGCGCTCGGCGGCCGGGTCCACCGCGCTCACCGCCCGGGGGGCCGGGGGCCGGGGCGGGCGTCGGAGAGCAGGCCGCTGCGGAGCCGGCTCAGGTTCCGGCTGAGCAGGCGCGAGACGTGCATCTGGGAGATGCCCAGGCGCTCGCCGATCTCCGCCTGGGTCAGGTCCTCGCCGAAGCGCATCGAGAGGATCTCCCGGTCCCGCTCCGGCAGCGCGGCCAGCAGCGGTTTGAGGGACTCCAGGTCCTCGATCAGCTCGTACGCGGGCTCCTCGCGGCCCAGCGGGCCCTGCGGGCTGCCGGTGCCGGGCTCCTCGGGCTCCGCGTCGAGGGAGCGCGCCGAGTACACCCTGGCTGCGTGCCGGCCTTCGGCGAGCTCCGCCTCGGTGATGTCCAGGTGCTCGGCCAGCTCGGCGTCGGAGGGGGTGCGGCCGAGGCGCTGCTCCAGTGCGTCGGAGGCCTTGGCCAGGTCCTGACGCAGCTCCTGGAGCCGGCGGGGGACCCGCACGGCCCAGGTCGTGTCCCGGAAGAAGCGCTTGATCTCGCCGGTGATGGTGGGCAGTGCGAAGGAGGTGAACTCCACCTCGCGCGCCACGTCGTAGCGGTTGATCGCCTTGATCAGGCCGACGATGCCGACCTGCACGATGTCCTCCTGCGGCTCGCTGCGCCCCCGGAACCGGCGGGCGGCGAACTTCACCAGGCTGACGTTGAGTTCGACGAGGGTGTTGCGGACGTACGAGTACTCCGGCGTGCCCTCGTCCAGCTCGGCCAGGCGGCGGAACAGCACCCGCGTCAGGGCCCGCGCATCGGCCGTGCCGGCTTTCAGGGGCTCGGCCAGCGGGCCGGCGTCCTCGAGTCCCTCCAGGAACTCCGCGCCCAGGGCCGCCGCCTGCCAGGGCCGCTGCGGCCAGGTGCCGCCGGGGGGCTGCGGGGGGTCGGGAATGTCCGGGGAGTGTGCCGTGCGTGGAGTCATGGGTCCGCCCATCCGACCTGAGTCCGGTTCCGTCCCGCACGCCTCGTGCGGGGACAGATGTGGAACCGCGGCTACCCGTTCGCGCCCGGTCCATGCCCCGGACCCTCGGCTTCGCCCGGACCGCCCGCCCCGTCCGGCCCCTCCGGTCCGGCGGGCGGCGGACCCGCGGAGAGCAGGCCCAGCAGGCCGGCGATCTCGTGTCCGAGCTCGGCGGGATGGCGGAACCGCGATCCGGGCAGGATCGCGTAGTGGTTGCGGCGCCCGTCGGCGGCCCGGTCGCGGCGCAGGTACCCGTCCTGCTCCAGGTCGGTGACGATGGCCTGCACGGTGCGCTCGGTCAGGCCGCAGGCGGCCGCCACGTCCCGGAGCCGCACCCCGGGGTCGCGCGAGATCGCGAGGAGGACCCTCGCGTGACTGGTGAGGAAGGTCCAGCCGGGTCCGCGCGCGGCGCCTGCTGCCATGCGTCCCATTATGTCGCTTTTTTCGTGTAGTGGATCGCCTGAAATTCGTTTCCTGTAAATCTTGACGCATAAGGGCGTTCTGTCGACAATCTCAGCCAAAGAGGTGTCGAGGTAGTCCCGGGAGAGTCCCATGGCCGCCTACTCCAACCGCGAAGAGCCCGTCACCGCCCGGTACCCCACCCGCCACAGCGGACCGCTCGACGTGCAGGTGACCCGCGAAGGCGGGGGCAGGGCGGCGGTCCGCGTCACCGGGGAGATCGACCTCGGCTGCGCCGAGGAACTGCGCCGCACCCTCGACGCCGCCCTGGACTCCGCGCCCGGCGGCATCAGCCTGGACATCGCCCAGGCGGCCTTCCGCGACTCCTCCGGCCTCAGGATCCTGCTCCACGCCGAGCGCCGGGCCGCCGAGCAGGGACGCCCCCTGACGCTGTCCGCCGCCGCCCCGGCCGTCCGCAGGCTGCTCGCGGTCGCGGGCTCAGGACAGGCGACCGGAGAACCGGCCGGAGCGCCGGCGCCCCGGCCCGACGCCGCGCCGCGCGGCCGGCCCGGTCCCCGCCCCGACGGCGGACCCCCGTTCACGCTGCACAAGGTCTGCCTGGAACCACCGGAGGCCGCCGACGGCTGCTGGGTGGTGTTCCTCAGCGGCCCGGTCGGGCCGGAGGACCGGCAGGCCCTGGAGGACGCACTGCGCGCAGCCGACCCGGGCACCCCCTGCTACGTCCTGGAACTCGGCGGCCTGGAGGCGCCCAACCCGGCCGTGGCCGCGGCCCTGGCCGGGCTCGGCCGCGACCTGGCCGCACGCGGCCGGCGGCTGCTGGTCGCCGGCCCCCACCGGCTGACCGACCCGCTGGTGCGGCACGGCCGCACCTCCGCTCCCTACCTGGTCCTCCCGCTGCTCGACGACGCGCTCGCCGCGGCCCTCGCCGGGGAGCGCGAGGCCGACCCGGACCCGGACCCGGCCTGACCGCCCGGTCCGGGGCCCCGGACCGGGCGCCCCTCACAGCCCCCGCAGCGCCGGCAGCAGCCGGGACTCCGCCCACTCCAGGAACGGCTCCTGGTGGTCCCCGCCGATCTGCACCAGCGCCACCTCGCCGAACCCGGCCTCGGCGAACGGGCGTACGGCCTCGACCACGGCCTCCACGTCGTCCCCGCACGGAATCGAGCCGGTCAGGTCCTCCGGCCGGGTGTGCTCGGTGGCCCCCGCGAAACCGGCCGGCCCGGGCAGCTCGGCATTGACCTCCCAGCCTCCCGAGGACCAGCGGAACTGGTCGTGCGCCCGGGCCACCGCCGCGTCCCGGTCCCGGTCGTAGCACACGGCCACCTGCCCCACGCAGGGCTTGCCGGTACCGCCGTGCTCCCCGAAGGCCCCGACCAGCTCGCGGTCCGGCTCGATGGCCACGAGCAGGTCCCCGTACCGGCCGGCGATCTCGCAGGAGCGCGGACCGGAGGCGGCGATGCCGATCGGCGGCGGCTCGTCGGGAAGGTCCCACAGCCGGGCGTTCTCCACGTCGAAGTGGGGGCCGTGATGGCTGACGACCCCGCCCTCGAACAGGGCGCGGACGATGCCCACCGCCTCCTCCAGCATGTCCAGCCGGACGTGCGCGGCCGGCCAGCCGGCGCCCACGACGTGCTCGTTGAGGTTCTCCCCGGAACCGAGCCCCAGCCGGAAGCGGCCGCCCGACAGGATCTGCATCGTGGCCGCCTTCTGCGCCACCACCGCCGGGTGGTAGCGGAAGCTCGGGCAGGTCACGTACGTCATGAGCGGGATCCGGCGGGTGGCCTGCGCGGCCGCGCCGAGCACGCTCCACGCGTACGGGGCGTGCCCCTGCGAGTCCAGCCACGGGAAGTAGTGGTCCGAGACGACGGAGAAGTCGAAACCGGCCCGCTCGGCGCCCACCACGTGGTCCACCAGCTCCCGGGGTCCGGCCTGCTCGGTCATCATCGTGTAGCCGATGCGCGTCATGCCCGGCGCCTTGCCGCGGCCGCTGCGCCGAAACCCACCGTCCCGGCGGCCCGGCGCACCCGGCGCGCACCGGGGGCGGGGCCGCGCCGCCCGGCGGCCGGGCGCGCCCCGTGCCGCAGCTTGAGCGGCAGCACGTACCAGCACAGCACGAACCACACCATCACGGCTCCCACGACGACCAGCGCGAGGGGGCCGGGCAGGACCACGTCCAGGATGAGCAGGAGGGTGCAGGCGATGGTCAGCGCGAGCAGTACGATCCCGCAGGCCATCATGCGCCCGGCGGCCTCCACCACGTCGTGCTTGCGGCGCAGCCCGTGCAGGCAGCGGTGGATGGCGACCGGGGCGATCAGGGAGGCGGTCGAGGAGGCCGCGAACACCACCGTCACCACGTACAGGCCCCGGTCGAACGGCGAGAGCGCCTCGAACCGGGCGGTGAAGGCGATGCTCAGCAGCAGGCCGAACAGGATCTGCCCGCCGGTCTGCGCCACCCGGGTCTCCTGGAGGATCTCGGCCCAGCGCCGGTTCACCCGCTCCCGGGGCCCCTCCGGCCGGCCCCCGTCGGCAGCCGCCCCCGGCGGCGCGTCCCGCTGCCCGCGGCCGGCTGCGGCGATCGTGGTCCGGTTCGGGACGGCGGCGGTCATCGGGTCCTCCTCGGCAGGGGTGCGGTGGGGGGTGCGGGCGGCGGGCCGCCGCTCAGGGCAGCGGGGTCCCGCCGGTGGCGTTCAGCACCTCCGCGGTGATGTAGCTCGCCCTGGGCGAGGCCAGGAACACGTACGCGGGCGCCATCTCGGCCGGCTGCGCGGGCCGCCCCAGCGGGCTCTGCTTCCCGAATTCCCTCGTGTCCGGCATGGTCGCGGGGATCAGCGGGGTCCACACCGGGCCCGGAGCCACCGCGTTGACTCGGATCCCGTCCGCCGCCAGCATCTGCGCCAGCCCCTGGGTGAACGTGACGATGGCGCCCTTGGTCATGGCGTAGTCGAGGAGCGGCGGGCTCGGCTTGTAGGCCTGCACCGAGGTCGTGTTGATGATGCTCGCGCCCGCGGACATGTGCGGCAGGGCGTGCTTGCAGAGCCAGAACATGGCGTACAGGTTGGTGCGGACCACCCGGTCGAACTGCTCCGTGGTGATCGCGGAGATCCCCTCCGGCTGGGCCATCTGGTAGGCGGCGTTGTTGACCAGCACGTCGATGCGTCCGAACTCCTGCGCCGCGTGCCCGATCACCTGCCGGCAGGCCTCCTCCTCGCGGAGGTCGCAGGGCACGGCCACCGCCTGCCGGCCCGCGTCCTGCACCAGGCGCATCGTCTGCTCGGCGTCCTGCGCCTCCTCCGGGAGGTACGTGAACAGTACGTCGGCCCCCTCGCGCGCGTAGGCCAGCGCCACCGCCCGCCCGATCCCGGAGTCCCCGCCCGTGACCACGGTCTTGTGGTCCGCCAGCAGACCGCTGCCGCGGTACGAGCGCTCCCCGTGGTCGGGCACCGGGTCCATCGCACGGGTCCGGCCGGGCGGCTCCTGGTCCTGCTCGGGGAAGTCCGGCCGCGGATACAGGCCGGTGGGGTCGGGGGCGGCCCCGGCGGGGGTCGTCGCGTTGCTGTCCACGGAAACCTCCTGCGTCGAGGGGTACGGCGGACACCGTGGCCCATGGAGGGCGCGTACCCGGCGGGCGGCCCGGTAGTCGGGTCGGGGGACCGGAGGAGTCCGCCGTCCGCCTCAGGCGGGCCCGGCACGTCACCGGTCCGGCCCAAGGGGCGGATTCCGGCCGGAAATTCGCTGCACGGACGGCCGGGCCCCCTGACGAGCCGACGCGGCGCGCGGATGTCCGCGCAACGAAGCCGCCGCGGGCCGGTGCGCCGCCGGGGCGGGGCTCGACCGGCCGGATGCGGGGTACACCCGACTCGTACGGGGTGTGTGCCCCGACCCGGCACCGGGCCCGGTCCGTCCGGCCGGGGAGTGAGGTGGCGATCATGACACCGCGGAGGACGCCGCACGACGGCGCAGGCCGTGAGCGGCTGCCGGAAACCCGGGGCGGGCCGGAGGCGGGCAGCATCACGGCCCCGCTGCCCGAGATCTGCGACCTGTGCCACGGCGCCGTCCCCGAGGGGAACGCGGTGTACGGCCGCGTCCGGGACTCCTCGTTCGCCCACCCCGTCGATGCGGGGCAGGACGGACAGCGCGACATCGCGGCCTGCTCGCCCGCCCACCTGGCCGACCTTCAGCAGCGCTACCGGCAGCGGCCGTTCGTCAACCCCGAACTGTGGTCGATGAAGATCGACCGGGCGATGCGCGGCCATCCGGAAGGGCTGAGCCTCGGGCAGCTCGCCGCCGAGACGGGGCTCAACCTGATCCAGCTCGAAGCGGCCGCCGCCTGGCGGTTCCAGAACCACGGCCCGCAGGACGGCCGGCCGGAGCCCTCGTAGCGGAGCGTCGGCCCGAGGCATGCGGGGGAGCAGGGGCGGGCAGCCGCCCCGTCCCCGGCCACCGGGCCCGGAACCCGAAAGCGGAACGACGCGTTGCGCGGGCGGTATGCAGTACCCCGGAACGTGCGGGCGGCAGGCAGGCCCTGCCTGGAGCGGACAGGAGGCAGGCCCCGGCCCGGACGGGCGGACGGACCCCCGTACGCAGGCGGCACCCGCCCGGCGCCGGAGGAGCTCAGGATCAGGCCGCTCGGGAGGCGGGCGGGGCGCCGAGCGCGGCCGCGAGGTCGGCGTGCACCGGCAGCACCGTGTCGGCGGCGGTCAGCCGCAGCATCCGGGCGACCGTCCCGGTCACCCCGATCAGCTCCACGCCCCCGCCCTGCCCGCGGGCGTCCTGGCGGGCGCGCAGCAGCACGTTCAGACCGGTGGAGTCGCAGAAATCCAGGTCCCCGCACTCGATCAGCACCCGGGTCGGGCCGTGGGCGGCGAGGGTGCTGTCCAGCACCTGCCGCAGGGGCTCGGCGGTGTCGAGGTCCAGCTCCCCGGTGAGGCACAGCAGCACCGCCCCCCGGCACGGGCGCACCTCGACGGCGAACTGCTTGTCCTGTTCGTCGGGCCCCCGCTGCTGCGGATCCGGCGCCGTCGCGTCCATGACGAGAACCTCCCACGCATCGCCTGCCCGTGCGGCGCGACGTCCTTGCGGTGCACGCCCCTGCTGCCGGACTGCCGGCCCTGTCAGGACCGCGTTCACGCTGCCCCTACCCGCGGCGCGCCCCGGTATGCGGGGCGCCGCGGCCTCTGCGCAACCGCGGCACGAGCCGTTCGTCTCCCGGACGACGGACGACGGGCGCCGCGACCTGCGGCGCTGCCGGGCGTCCGGGCCGCGGCGCGAAGCAGCGAGTGCCCGTTGCGTTCGGCGGACACTCCGGCGAGGGTGTGGCGGCGCCGGCGGCGGGCAGACGGAGGGCACCTCCAACAGGCCATCGCGAAGGGGCCGCCCAGGCAACCGGGAAACCCCTCTCCGGCCCGGGCGACCCGGGCGGGCTCTGCCGCATCGGGCCGGCACCCCGCCCCTTCCCCGACGGGTGGCGCCGTACGAAGACGTACGGCGCCACCCGTTCGTCGTGCGCCCGACGCCGCGCGCCCGCCTGCGGAGGCGGGCGCGACCGGTCCGGTGCGGCCCGGGTCGGCGAGGCGGACCGCCCGCTCATCCGTGCCGGTTCAGCGGACCCCAGCGCCCCTGCTGCCGTGCGATCTCCTCCTCGGCTTCGGCGATCACCCGTTCGTCGATCCAGCCGAGCGGCTCCACCGCCCGCACGAGGGGCTCGTTGTCGGGCCCGCGCCCCGCTTCGGACCCGCGCAGCAGCCAGGGACGCACCCTGCGGTCCTTGACGCGGGGCAGGTGCGAGTAGTCGTGCAGCCTCCGGGCCACCCACGTGCGCAGCGGCCGGTCGCCCCACCAGGGCTCCACGTCCAGGGGGCTGGCGGACAGGCCCGGCAGGGCGACCCCGGTCAGGTCGTCCCGGCTGGCCAGCGCGGGCAGGTCCGTGCCCGGGCCCATCGACCAGCGCACGTACAGCCCGGGCCCGGAGGCCAGCAGGCCGGCCAGGGCGTCCAGGGATCCGATCGTGGGCAGGGCGTGCCCGCGCTGCTGCCCGTGCTCGCCGGCCACGGCGGTGCCCGGGTGCTTGCGGTTCTCGCGGCTCATGCCCGGGCGGCTACCCGGTCCGTCCCCGGCCACGCCGTCAGGCGGCCGCCAGGAGGCCGGGGTCCGCGCCCGAGGTGGCCAGGGCCAGGGCGTCCACCACCGCGCCGAGGCTGCCCCAGCGCTGCCGGACCGCGCGCTGCCGGGCCGCCCCGCCGCCGCTCACCCGGACCCGGCGGACCAGGTCCTCCACGAGCGGCAGGTCGCCCGAGGCGTCGAGACCGGGTGCCGCCCGCTCCACCAGGCGGTCCAGCACCCGCCCGACGGGGGCCTCCACGCGGGTGCCCGGGTCCAGCGCCGGACCGGACAGGCCGTGCACGGCGGCCCCGGCGTGCGCCCGGTCCAGCCATCCGTCGGGCAGTTCGGGGGCCGGCTCGCAGGCCAGGACCGCGGGGAGCAGGGCCGCGGCCAGCCCCCGCACCAGCAGGGCGAGCAGGACCACGGTGTCCAGGTCCGCGTTGGCATCGGGCACGCGCACCTCCAGGGCCGGGAGCCCGTCGGCCGGGCGCGCGTACCGGGCGGGCGTCCCGACGCCCGGCAGCCGCCCGACGAGTGCGCGCATCACCGCCTCGTACTCCGGGGTGGCGAGCACCGGCACCGGACCGGCCCCCGGCGGCCGGCGGAACCCGACCGAGCGCCAGCTCGCGAACCCGGTGTCCCGGCCGTACGCGTACGGGGAGTTGCCGGCCAGCGAGACGATCGCGGGCAGCCACGGCTGCATGTGCCGGGCCAGCTCCGCGGCCAGGATCCGGTCCAGCGGGCCCACGTGCACGTGGCAGCCGCAGACCAGGCCGCCGTCCGGCGCCCCGGCCGGGGCCGCCGAGGCCGCCGCGCAGCGCCCCCGCGGACGGGCCGCGCCCGGCGGCACCGGGGACCCCGGCCCGCCCTCGGACGGGAGGACGGAGGTCCCGGACGCGATGCTCCGGCAGCCCGCCTCCTCCGCGGCCGCCGCGACCGTGCGCCGCAGCCAGTCCAGCTCCCCGCGCAGCGAGGCGGAGTCGGCCGTGGGGCCCGTGGCCACCCCGACCTGAGCGGTGTGGAGGTCGGCCCGTATCTGGTCGCCCAGTTCGGGCCCGGCGGCGGCGAGGACCCGGTCCGCCCGGTCGGCGGGCATCCGGGTCCGGGTGTCGACCAGCAGGTACTCCTCTTTGATTCCGACGGCCAGCCTCTTGATCGCGTCCATCGCGCACTCCTCGGTCTCCCCGGCGGATACCCCCCGCCCCCCGGCCCGATGCCCGCTTGCGCGGCCCGGATCGGGGCAGTGGCAGCCCATGGAGCGACGACTGAGCCTGTCCGCTTCCGGGCCGCTGCCCGCCCCGGAAGACCTGCTGGCGATCGCCCGGGAAGTGGGCCGGGACTACCCCCGCTGGCGCGCCCGGCTGACCGATGCGGAGACCGACGGGAACTGGATCCAGCTGTACCGGGCGGACCGTCTCGGCGTGTGGGCCGTCGGCTGGCACCACATGCCGCCGGGAACCTGCTACCTGGACCACGAGCAGGTCCGGGGAGCCGTCTACGTGGCCCGCGGCACCCTCACCCACGAACGCGTCCGCCTCGGCAGTGCCCCGCACGTCCGGGCGGTCTGCGCGGGCAGCGGCTTCTGCTTCGACGAGACCTTCTACCACCGCATGCACGCCACCCAGGACGTCGGGCCCACGGTCAGCGTCCACGTGTTCGCCTCCGACCCGCTCCCCGGGGACCTGGGCGCCGCCGGGCCCTGGGGCGTGTCCGCAGACTGCGCGGCGTGACCGGCCCGGGCTCCTGGCGCCGCCGCCGGCCCCGCCGCGCTCCCTCGCCCGATCCCGCCCCCTCCGGGCCGCCCCCTGCGCCGTCCGCGCCGCACCGCGTCCCGCGCACGGGTGGTTTCCCGCCCCGCGGCGCCGCATCGGGCGCGGACCGGGGAACACCCCGGCAGCGGCCCGCCACCGGGGTCCGGCCGCCCGCAGGAACGAGGAGCACATGGCCATCACCGCGGCGCCGCCCGCCCGCCCCCCGCGGCGACCACCGCGGCGGGCCCGGCGTCCTGCACGCGTCCTGGCGCGCACCCTCGCCGGCGCGGCGGCAGCCGCCCTGCTGGCGGGCTGCGGGGCACCGGCCGCCCGCCGGGACGCGGCCCGGGACGCCGCGGAAGCCTTCGAACGCGCCCTGGCCGCCTCGGACCACACTGCCGCCTGCGCCCTGCTCGCCCCCGCCACCCGCGACGAGCTGGAGCAGCAGGAGGAGAAGCCCTGCCCGGAGGCGCTCGCCGGACAGGACCTCCCGCGCGGGGGCGGCGTACGGGCCACCGAGGTGTACGGCCGGCAGGCCCTCCTGAGGCTGGCCGCGGACACCCTGTTCCTGTCGCAGTTCCGCGGCGGCTGGAAGGTCGTCGCCGCCGGCTGCACACCGCGCGGGGAGCTCCCGTACACGTGCACGGTCAAAGGGGAGTGAGTGAGATGCGGGGCCTGTTCATCACCTGCCTGCTCGTCACCGTCGGAGGGCTGGGGTACTTCATCGCGGTCGGGGCGATGCACCGGTGAGCGCGGCGGAAGGCGGCCGCCGGGAGGAGGGGCGCCGCGGCTTCTGGCACGACAACAGCCTCACCCTCGCCTTCGGCACCGGATTCCTCCTCGTCCTGGCCGGACAGGCGCTCGCCGGGCACGCCGAGTTCAACGAGGCGCTCGCCGTGGACGGGCTCCAGCAGCTCTCCCTCGGCGAGTACCTGATGTCCTCGGACTTCGCCGTCGACGTCACCGAGAACTGGCAGTCGGAGTTCCTGCAGTTCTTCCTCTACATCTTCGGCACGGTGTGGCTGCTCCAGCGCGGCTCACCGGAGTCGAAGGAGCTCCACAAGGCGGGGCCGGAGACCGAGCGCGAGCAGCGCATGGGCGACCACGCCACGGCCCGGTCCCCGCGCTGGGCGGGCACCAAGGACTGGCGCCAGGACCTGTACGCCCATTCGCTCGGCACCGTGATGGCCTGCCTGTTCCTGCTGTCCTGGCTCGCCCAGTCCATCAGCGGGGCGGCCGCGTACGGCGAACAGCAGCTGAGGCAGCTCCAGGAACCGCCGGGCTGGGGCGCCTACCTCGCCTCGGCCGACTTCTGGAACCGGTCCCTGCAGAACTGGCAGTCCGAGCTGCTCGCGGTGGCGGCCATGGCCATCCTCTCCGTCTACCTGCGCCAGCGCGGCTCCCCGGAGTCCAAGCCGGTCGGCTCCGCCCACTCCGCCACCGGCGTCGAAGGCTGAAGGCCGGCGCGCTGCCGCGGCGGGCTTGGCCTCGGGTGCGCCGGGCAGACGCCTGGGGGCAGCCGTACCGCGGAGGGAGAACGGCCATGGACAGCCCGGAGTCCCAGGGGCGCGCGACCGACCGGATCGCCCGCCCGTGGGGTACCCGTACCCCCTACGGCAGCGGCGGGACCTGGCCCGCCCGTACGGACTGCCACCTCGCGCCCGGCGTGGCACCCGCCGAGGTCGAGGCCTGGGTGCCGGCCGCCTCCCTGCTGCACTCGAACGGGGACGCCATGGACATCGCCGTGCGCGGCGGCCGCATCGTGGGGGTCCGGGGCCGGGCCGGAGACCGCGTCAACCGCGGACGCCTGGGCCCCAAGGACCTCTTCGGCTGGCAGGCCAACCACTCCGCCGACCGGCTGCACACCCCGCTGGTCCGCCGCGGCGGCCGCCTCGAAGCCTGCTCCTGGGACACCGCCCTCGACACCCTGGCCGCCCGAACCAGGGCCCTGCTGGCAGAGCACGGCCCGGAGTCGGTCGCCTTCTACACCAGCGGCCAGCTGTTCCTGGAGGAGTACTACACCCTCGCCGTCCTCGCCCGCGCGGGCATCGGCACCAAGCACCTCGACGGCAACACCCGGCTGTGCACCGCGACCGCCGCCGAGGCCCTGAAGGAGACCTTCGGCAGCGACGGGCAGCCCGGCTCCTACACGGACGTGGACCACGCCGACACCCTCGCGCTCTTCGGGCACAACATGGCCGAGACCCAGCCCGTGCTGTGGATGCGGGTGCTCGACCGGCTCGACGGCGCCGACCCGCCGCGGCTGCTGTGCGTGGACCCGCGCCCCACGGCCGTGGCCCGGCGCGCGGACGTGCACCTCGCCCCGCGCCCGGGCACCAACCTCGCGCTCCTCAACGCGCTCCTGCACGAGGTGCTCCGGCGGGGCCCGGTGGACCACGCCTTCCTCGCGGAGCACACGGTCGGTTTCGAGGACCTGGTGCGGGAGACCGCCGCGTGCACACCGTCCTGGGCGGCCGGCATCTGCGACGTGCCCGCCGCCGCGATCGGCGCGGCCGCCGAACTCCTCTGCGGGGCCCGGCGGCTGCTGTCCACCGTGCTCCAGGGCGTCTACCAGTCCCACCAGGCCACCGCGGCCGCCGTCCAGGTCAACAACCTGCACCTGGTGCGCGGCATGCTCGGCCGGCCCGGCTGCGGCATCCTCCAGATGAACGGGCAGCCCACCGCCCAGAACACCCGCGAGACCGGGGCGAACGGAGACCTCCCCGGCTTCCGCAACTGGCAGAACGACAGCCACGTGGCAGAACTCGCCGAGATCTGGAACGTCGCCCCCGGCACGATCCCGCACGACGGGCCGCCCACGCACGCCATGGAGATCTTCCGCCTCGCCGAGGAGGGCGCGGTCCGGCTGCTGTGGATCAGCGGCACCAACCCGGCGGTCTCCCTGCCCGAACTCGGCCGGATCCGCAGGCTGCTGGGCCGCGAAGGCCTCTTCACCGTGGTCCAGGACCTGTTCCTCACCGAGACCGCCCGGTTCGCGGACCTGGTCCTGCCCGCGGCCACCTGGGGGGAGAAGACCGGCACCTTCACCAACGCCGACCGCACCGTCCACCTCGCGGAGAAGGCCGTGGAACCCCCCGGCCTGGCCCGCCCCGACCTCGACATCTTCCTCGACTACGCCCGCCGCATGGACTTCCGCGACCGCGACGGCCGCCCGCTGATCGGCTGGCGCACCCCGGAGGAGGCCTTCCGGGCCTGGCAGCGGTGCAGCGCCGGGCGCCCCTGCGACTACACGGGACTCTCGTACGAGCGGCTGCGCGGCCCGACCGGCATCCAGTGGCCCTGCACGCAGGACCGGCCGCAGGGCACCGAGCGCCTGTACACCGACGGCATCACCTGGGCCGGGCCCGACACCTGCGAGACGTACGGCAAGGACCTGCTGACCGGGGACCCGGTGGGCCCGGAGGAGTACCGGGCCCTCAACCCGGCGGGCAAGGCGGTCGTCAGGGCCGCACCGTACGTGCCGCCCGAGGAGCAGCCCGACGGGGAGCACCCGCTGCTGCTCACCACCGGGCGCACCCTCTACCACTTCCACACCCGGACCAAGACCGGCCGCGCCCCCCAGCTGAACGCGGCCGCCCCCGAGGTGTGGGCGGAGCTCAGCCCGGCCGAGGCGGCCGCGCAGGACCTGCACGAGGGCGACCTCGTGGAGGTCTCCAACCGGCGCGGGCGGATCAGGGCGCGGCTGCGGATCACGGACATCCGCGACGGGGTCGTCTTCCTTCCCTTCCACTACGGCTACTGGGACCGGCCCGGCGGCGGCACACAGGAGGGCCGCGCCGCCAACGAGGCCACCGTCACCGACTGGGACCCCGTCTCGAAGCAGCCCCTCTACAAGGTCACCGCGGCCCGGGTCGAGCTCGTCGAACGCGGCGACGGCACCCCCGCCCCCGCTCCGACCACGACGGCCTCGGCACCCGCCGACCCGGCCGGGGTGCCCGCGACCGCCGGCGGTCGCGAAGCCCTGGCGACCGAGGCCCTGGGGGCCGAGGGTCCGGGGGTCAAGCCGACGGGGGTCAAGGCGACGGGGGCAGCAGGGGGCCCAGCGGGCCGAGGTCGATGTTGAGGTCGGCGGGGGTGCAGCCGTGCCGGGCGCAGAGTTCCTCCATGGCCTCGCTGAGGGCCAGGAGGGTGGCACCGAGCTCCTCCTCCTGCTCCTCGCTCAGGTCTCCGGCGTCCACGCGCCGCAGCGCCTGCCGCTCGATGAGCTGGCGCAGCAGTTCGACCAGGGTCAGGACCAGCCTGACCAGGTCCTCCGCGGCGGTTTCGGGGCCCGTGTGCATCCGGTGCCCGGGGCCGGCGGTCCCGGCGGCGGCCGTCTCGGCCGGGGTGGCGGGCAGCAGCCGTACGGCGTCCGCCATGGCGCGGCCGACGCCCCGCAGGTCCGGCCGGGGCGGCTCGGCGGGGTGCGGCGGGCCGGGGGTCTCAGCGGGCATGGGGCGGGCCGTCCGGTGCGGGCCGGAGGTCGTCGGCGGTGCCGACGGAGCTGATGAGGGCGCGCAGGGAGATCCGGACCAGGTCGATGCCGGCGATGGACAGGACCAGGTCGCCGGTGAGGACCACCCCGCCGGCCAGCAGCCGGTCGAGCAGGTCCACGAGGGCGACCTGGCGGCCGGGCAGGGCCGGGTCGCGGGAAGCGGCCGTGGCGGGGACGCCGGGGGTGTTCACGGCGCTCCCGAGGGGGCGGGCGGGGCGGCGAAGGAGTAGGGGGCCCAGGGCCCGGTGACCTCCACGCGGATGCCCGGCAGGTCCTGCGCGGCCGCGCGCAGGGCCGCCCGGAAGCCCTCGGCCTCCGCATCGGGCACGAGGTACGCGTCGTTCAGCACGTTCTCCTCGGCCGTGCCCGCCGCGAGCGGGCCGCTCTGGACGGGATGGCGGGCGTGTCCCGCCGTGCGGCCGCGGGCGAGGCCGGCGATGCGGTCGGCGGCCAGCCGGGCCTGCGCGTAGTGCTCTTCGAGGGCGTGCCGCCGGCTGCGCCGGGACTGCAGGTACGCCCTGCCGGGTCCGGGCTCGGGGCCGCCACCGGTTCCGGGCGCCGTTGCGGACGGCCCTGCGGGCGGCTCCGGGACCGGGCGTACATAGATCTTGACTCCGTACTCGGTGCGGCCGCGGAGGCGGTCCAGCTGGGCCGCGAAGTTCCCGCCCTGCTCGCGCAGGCACTCCAGGGCCCGGTCGTGGTCCTCGTACAGCGTGGCCATCCGCAGCGGCAGGACGGTGTGGGAGGCGGCGAGCGACTCGACGACCCGGTGGTGGGCGCGCGCCGTCTCCTGGAGCCACCCGAGGTCCTCGAAGCGGGTCCGGAGCGCCTCCGCGTCCCAGTCGGCGCGCGGCACGTCGCTGATGGCGAAGGCCACGGGCCCGGGGTCGGGACCCGGCGGGTGCAGGAAGGCGACGGTGCTGCCGCCGACTCCGGCGAGTCCCGGGTCGGTGGGCAGCGCTGCCGCGGGCAGGACGGCGTAGACGTAGGTGAGCGGGGCGGCGGGGGCGGCGGGCGTGCTCATGGCCGGGGCCTGCGCTGCTCCGGGCCGGGGGAGCGGCCCTGCCGCAGGGCTTCGATCTCGGCGCGCAGCCGCCGGTTCTCGGCGGCCAGCGAGCGCTGCCCGGCCTTCCCGTCCCCGGAGGACAGCGAGGGGTCGTGCTCCCACCAGTCGATGCCCATCTCCTTCGCCTTGTCCACGGAGGCGATCAGGATCCGGAGCTTGACGGTGAGGAGCTCGATGTCGAGCAGGTTGATCCGGATGTCGCCCGCGATCACGATCCCCTTGTCCAGGACCCGTTCGAGGATGTCGGCCAGACTGGCCGAGGATCCGGACGGGTAGCCGGCCATCGCGGGGCGCGAGTCGAACGGCCGGGCCGGGTAGTCGCTCACGGCCGCCGCCCCCTCCCGGCGGGCCGGCCGCTCCCGGCGCCCTGGCGGCGGGCCCCCTCACCGGCGGCCACGGCGGAACTCCTCGATCGCGTCCAGCCGGTCCAGCAGCGCGTCCTCCTGCCGGTCGAACTCCTCCTCGCCGATCTCCCCGGCGGTCAGGCGCCGTTCGAGCAGGACGAGCTCCGCCAGGACCGGGGCCGGATCGTAGTACTCGGCCTCCGCCCGCTCCGCCACCCGCTGCGCGGCCCACACCACGGCCCGCACCGGGAGCAGGGGTGCGGTGACGAGTGCGCTGAACAGGCCCATGGTCTCTCCTCGGTACGTTCCCGGCCCGGCTAGGGCACGAAGCTGTACGGCGGCAGGGGTCCGGCCACCCGGGTGCGGATCCCGGCGTCGTTGTCCCGGGCCAGCAGGGCGTGTTCGGCCAGGAAGGCGCCGCCGCGGTCCCGGGGGACGAGCAGCGACAGGTTCAGGAAGTCCTCGCCGGCGGGCGGATGGACCACGTGCTCGTCGGCCATCGGCACCAGCGCCTGGATCAGCGCCCCGGAAGCGTTCGTACGCCGGAACTCGACCTCGGCGGCGACCAGCCTTCCCAGCTCCAGCGCCAGCCGCGGATCCGAGGCCCCGGCGACGATCTCCCTGTTCAGGCGGCGCGCGCGGGGGGACTCCTCCAGGATCTCGCGCAGCAGGAGGTCCTGGTCCCGCCAGGCCTTCACGTTGTACTCGGCGCGGCCGCTGACGCGGATCAGGGCGCCGAGGTAGGTGTCCGACTCCTCGCGCAGGACCTCGCGGACCGCGTCGTCGTCGGGGGCGGTGTAGCCGAACCGCACCGGGAGCGGGGTCCCGTCGGCCATCAGGCGGTCCAGGACCGCCTGATGGGCCGCCACGTCACGCCGCTTGGGCCGGATGTCCTCGGTGCAGTCGCTGACCACGGCGCGCAGTTCGCCCGCGCGCAGGACCCGTACGGGGGCCGGGTCCGCGCCCATCCCGGTCAGCCCGGCCACGTTGCAGGGATGGTCCCGCAGGGTGAGGGCGTGGATGTGGACGGCCATGGGTCACTCCCTGTCCCGGCGGGCGGTCCGGCGGGCGGACTGCCGGCGCCGCGGCCTCGGTCGTTCCTCGTACTCCTCTTCGGGCTCTTCGGACTCCTCGTCCCCGCCCTGCTCCTCTTCCTCGTCCTCGTAGCCCTGCTCGTCCTCGTCCCCGCCTTCGTCTTCCTCCGCGTCCTGGTCGCGGCGGCCGGTCAGCGACTGGGTGACGGCCTCCAGCGCCCCGCCGAGGGCGCCCTTGGCCTTGCCCTTGCTGCCGCCCTCGACCACGTTGCCGACGACCTCCGGCAGCTGGGCCGGGGCGCCGGGCCCCGCCTCAAGGTCCAGCCGGTTGCACGCCTCCGCGAAGCGCAGGTAGGTGTCCACGCTGGCGACCACGATCCGCGCGTCGATCTTCAGCAGCTCGATCCCGACCACGGAGACCCGGACGAACGCGTCGATGACCAGTCCCCGGTCGAGGATGAGTTCCAGGACGTCGTAGAGGCTGCTGGTGTTGCCCCCGCCGCTGCGGCTGAGGGACCCGCCCGCTCCCTGCGGCACCATCGTCATGGCGCTTCCCTTCCCGTCCCGTACGGCGTCAGCCTCCGGGCCGGTCGATCATGCCCCGGCTGTACCTCCGGGTCCTCTGGTAGGAGACCAGTTCGCCGTCCTCGTCGAGGGTGACGGTGTAGCTGCCCATGACACTGGTGGTGTCGGGGATGCGAGGCAGCTCGACCACCTCCACCACCGCCTCCCAGCCCTCCTCGGTCGGCCTCAGCGAGGACACCGAATCGGGTCTGCGGCCCAGCAGCTCCGCCAATTGCTCGACGGCGGCCCGCAGCACGGGGGCCGCGGTGCGGACCCCGTGCCGGCGTCCCGCCGCGGTCCGGCGTGCGGAACCTGCGGCGGGCTCTCCGCGTACGTCGTCCCGTTCCGGACGGCGTCGGCGGCGGGCGGGCTCTGACGCGGTCATCTGCTCCCCTCGTCAGCCGGATCTCCATGGACTTACGCCACTCCCCACCCGCGGGCCGGGCATGCGCAGCCGAGGCAATTTATTGGCATATGCGTGCATATCGGGCGCCGGTGCGAGCAGCCCTGTAGGTAACGCCCGGCCGGCCCGGCACGCAGCCGACGGTCCGGCCCGGGCGACCCGTAGCCGCTGGAAGGGGCAGGCTGATGCAGGACACGAGCAGGACCGCCCTGGCGGTGGCACTTGCGGGAGGCTACTTGCTGGGCCGGGTGAAGAAGGGCCGGATGGCCCTGTCGCTGGCCACCTATCTCGCCGGGCGCAGGTTCGGGCTCCGGCCCGGGCAGCTCGCGGCCCAGGGGCTGCGCAAGCTGGGCGAGATGCCGCAGGTCGCCGAGCTCGGCGACCAGGTCCGCGGCGAGGCCCTCCAGGCGGGCCGCAAGGCCCTCGCCGCGGCGGCGAACCGCGAGCTGACCGGCCTCGCGGACGCCCTGCACGAGCGGACGCGCGAGCTCACCCGCGGGACGGGCGGGCGGCGCGATTCCGACGAGCCGGAGGACGAGGACGGGGAGGAGCGCGAGGAGCGGCAGGAGGAGGACTGGGAGGAGGAGCCCGAGGACGAGCGCGGGGACGAGTCCGGGGGGCCGGAAGACGAGGGCCCGGAAGACGAGGAACCTGAGGAGGGGGAGGACGAGGAGCCCGAGGACGAGGAGGCGGAAGGCGCGGAGGACGAAGAGCCCGAGGGCGAAGAGGCGGAGGACGAGGAGCCGGAGGACGAGGAGCCAGAGGAGCCCGAGGACGGAGAGGCGGACGGGCGTCGGCCGCGGCGGGCGCGCAAGCCGCGTGCGGACCGGGAGGAACGGGAGGACCGGGGCAGGGCCCCGGCGAAGCCCGCGCGGAAGGCCGAGCGCCCCGCGAAGAAGACCGCGGCACCGGCCGGGAGGGCCGCACCGGCCAAGAAGGCCGCGGCTCGGAAGACCGCCGCACCGGCCGGGAAGACGGCGGCCTCGGGCGGGAAGCCCCCGGCGCGGGCCCGGAAGACCGCGGCGCCGGCGAAGAAGACGGCCGCCCCGGCCCGGAAGCAGGCCGCGTCCGCCAAGAAGTCGGCATCGGCCGGAAAGACCGCTTCCGCGCCGAAGTCCGCGGCGCCGGCGAAGAAGACCGCGTCGGCGCGGAAGTCCGCGGCGCCGGCGAAGAAGACCGCAGCCCCGGCCCGGAAGTCCGCGGCGCCCGCGAGGAAGACGGCAGCCCCGGGCCGGAAGTCCTCGGCACCCGCCAAGAAGACCGCGTCGGCGCGGAAGTCCGCGGCCCCGGCGAAGAAGACGGCCGCGTCGGCGCGGAAGTCCGCGGCGCCCGCGAAGAAGGCGGCGGCCCGCAGGCCGTCGGCACGGAGGTAGCACCATGGCCACCACCCAGCGCGCCCGCTCCGCGGGCTCCAAGGGCTCCCGAGGGGGCGGCACCACCCGGTCCGCCTTCGAGGAGCTGCTCGACGAACTCTCCGGCTACCTGTCCGCCCAGGCCGACCAGTTGGCCGACAAGGCGGCCGGCAAACTCGACGACCTCACCGACCAGCTCTACGACGCCGCCGAGAACGGCGGCTCGCTCGCCGGCATCGGCGGCCGGATGCTCCAGGGCGACTCGCCGCTCAAGGCCGCCGCGGGCAGCATGCTCGGCGGTCTCAAGGACAAGGTGAAGGAGGCCGGCGGCCGCGTCCTCGGCGGCGGCGGCAAGGGCCGCAAGAGCGGCTCCAAGCCCACGCACATCACGGAGGCCGTCGACGTCGGCGTACCGCTGCGCACCGCATACGACCACTGGACCCGCTTCGAGAAGTTCAGCTCGTTCACGAAGGGCGTGCGCAGCGTCTCCCAGAACGACGACACCACGACCGACTGGAAGGTCAAGGTGGGCCCCTCCACCCGCAGTTGGAAGGCCACCATCCAGGAGCAGGTCCCCGACGAACGGATCGTGTGGAGCTCCGAGGGCCCCAAGGGGACCACCCGCGGCTGCGTCAGCTTCCACGAACTCGCCCCCTCCCTCACCCGGGTGCTGCTCGTCGTCGAGTACTACCCGTCGGGCCTCTTCGAGAGGACGGGCAACCTCTGGCGCGCCCAGGGCCGCCGCATGCGCCTGGACCTCAAGCACTTCCTGCGCTACGTGAGCCTCTCCGACGAGGAGCCCGAGGGCTGGCGGGGCGAGATCCGCGACGGGGAGGTCGTCCGCACCCACGAGGAGGCGCTGGAGGAGGAGTCCTCCGAGGAGCAGCCGGAGGAGTACGAGGACGAGGAAGCCGAAGAGGACGAGGACGGGGAGTACGACGAGGACGACGACGGCGCCGGCGGGGACGAGGAAGACGAAGAGGCCGGCCCGGAGGAACCGGACGAGGAAGAGGACGAGGACGAAGACGAGGACGAGGACGACCAGGCGGACGCCGGATACGAGGACGAGGACGACGAGGAAGAGGAAGAGGAGGAGCCCGAGCGGCCCAGGCGCCGCAAGCCGGCCGCCCGCACCCGCCGTTCCCGGGCCTAGCCCGGACCCGGCCCGGGCCCGGGAGCGGAGGTGGGATCGTGTCGGGATCGGGACCGGGGGGCGGGGGGGGGGGGGGGGGGGAAAACCCCCCCCCCCCCGGCCCCTGGTCAGCGGTCCGGGCACTCGCGCCAGGCGAGGTGGTAGACCGTGTTGATGTCACCGTCCGTGGAGTCCATGGTCATGTAGCTCGCCGACCCCGGGGCGGACGTGCCCGGGTCCACCCGGATCTCCGTGTTGATGTTGAAGTTGCGCTGCACCCCGCACGGCGCCCACACCCACTGGGCCCAGTCGGTCTCGTCCGTGGCCTGCCAGTTGTCCTCGTAGCGGCCGTTGAACCGGTGGGAGCGGGCCGCGGTCTGCGGGGAGCCCTGGAAATAGTACGAGGCCTTCTCGGTGCCGCTCGCCCCGGGCGCGAGCGAGGCGTAGCCGCGGTAGTCGGCGCTGGCGATCGCGTACGTGAACCCCTGGGGCACGTGCACCACCAGGCTGAGCTGGCAGTTGCGGCGGGCGGCCGTGGGCGGTGCCCCGCCGCCGGTCTGCGCGAGGTACTGGCTGTACGTCACCGTGAACGCCGTGTTGTCCGCGGACACGGCGACGGCCGCCGTGCCCCGGGGACAGCCCGAGCCGTTGACCGTGGCCACGTCGATGACGATGCGGTCCGGCGGCGGGTCGACGATCGACGAGGGGCCGTGCTGGGCGGGCAGAGCGGGCAGGGCGGCGGTGAGCAGGGCACCGATCGCCCCGCTCACCAGGAATCCACCGGCCATGGGTGTTCTCCCATCCGTGCATCGCGGCGGACGGCACGCCGGAGCCCGGCGTACCGACGGGTGGGGGAGGGGTGCGGCCGGCGAACGTGCGGCCGGACGACGTCGGCCCCCGGGCGGGCGGGGACCGGGAACGGAGCCGAACGGGCAGGGGTGTGGTGCCGGGGCGCCACGGGGGAGGCCGGCCCGTGCGGAGCGGGTGCCCGGAATCCTAGGAGGCCCCGCCGGGACCGGACCAGGGCGAGGTCCGGCCAAAACCGGGCGATCTTCTGCGGCCCGCCCGCGCATGCCCGCGGGCGGACCGGGCAAGCGCGTAGCCGAAGGGCCGGACGGGCACGCCCACGGGCGGCCGGCCGGCACGGAACGAGCGGCAAGGGAGCAAGGCCATGGGGCACGGCGGAGACGTCATCGCGGAACTCACCGCGGACCACGACGAGGTCAAGGACTTCTTCCGGCAGATCCGGCAGACCACGCCCGGTGACGAACGGCGGACCCTCGCGGACAAGATGACGATCGAGCTGGTGCGCCACTCGGTCGCCGAGGAGGAGTACCTCTACCCGGCCGTGCGCGAGCACCTCGCCGGCGGCGACGCGCTCGCCGACAAGGAGATCGAGGACCACACCAAGGTGGAGGAGCTCCTCAAGAAGCTCCAGGACCTCGACGCCTCGGGCGCCGAGTTCACCGCCCTGATGCGGGAGATCGAGGACGAGGTCCTGGCCCACATCCGCGAGGAGGAGACCAGCCTCTTCCCCGCCCTGCGCCGGGCCTGCTCGGCCGACGTGCTCGGAAACCTGGGCGACAAGGTCCGTACGGCCAAGAAGACCGCACCCACCCGCCCGCACCCCGGCATGCCCTCCGAACCGCCCGCCAACAAGCTGCTGGGCCCCGGAGTCGCCCTCGTGGACCGGGTCCGCGACCTGATCACCGGACGCGGCAAGGACCACCGGGGCGACGAGGGCGACTCCGGCGGCGCGGGGCAGTCCCGGGCGGCCTGATCCCATGAAGGCCGTCATCGTCGGTGCCACCGGCAACGCCGGGACCAGCCTCGTGCGGCACCTGGCCGCCGAGCCCGCCGTGACCGAGATCCTGGGCCTGGCCCGCCGGGTGCCGGACTGGCGCCCCGACGGAGTCCGCTGGGCCGCCGCCGACGTCGCCCCCGGCGGCCCCGCCCTGGAGCCCCATTTCGAGGGCGCCGACGCGGTGGTCCACCTCGCCTGGAAGTTCCAGCCGACCCGCGACCCGGTGGAGACCTGGCGCACCAACGTGCTGGGCTCCCTGCGGGTGTTCGAAGCGGCCGCCGCGGCCGGGGTGCCCGCCCTGGTGTACGCCTCCTCGGTCGGCGCGTACTCCCCCGGCCCGCAGGACGGGCGCCCCGTGGACGAGACCTGGCCCACCCACGGCTGGCCCGGCGCCGCGTACACCCGGGAGAAGGCGTACGTGGAACGCTGCCTCGACGCCTTCGAGGCGGCGCATCCCGGTGTGCGGGTGGTCCGGATGCGGCCGGCCTTCCTCTTCAAGGAGACCTCCGCCTCCGAACAGCGGCGGATCTTCGCCGGCCCGCTGCTGCCCGGGCGGCTGGTCCGGCCGGGCCTGCTGCCGGCCGTGCCCGACCTGCCCGGCCTGAGGTTCCAGGCCCTGCACACGGACGACGCGGCCGCCGCCTACGCCGCCGCGGTGCTGCGCCCCGTCAGCGGGGCGTTCAACCTGGCCGCCGACCCGGTCGTGGACGGCGAGGCCCTCGCCCGGCTGCTGGAGGCCCCCACCGTGCGGCTGCCCCGGGCCGCGGTCCGGGCCGCCCTGGCGGCGGCCTGGCGGCTGCACCTGGTGCCGGCCGAGCCGGGTCTGCTCGACGCGGTCCTGCGGCTGCCGCTCCTGGACACCGCCCGGGCCCGCACGGAGCTCGGCTGGCAGCCCCGGCACACCGCCACCGAGGCCCTGGCCGCCTTCCTGCGCGGCCTGCGCGAGGGCGCCGGCCTGCCCACCCCGCCGCTGCACGCGGACGCCGGGCGCGGCAGGGCGCGCGGACCCCGCGGCCGGGCCGCCGCCGGAGCCGGGGGAGTACGCGAAGCCCGCCGCGGCAGCGGGACCCCCGCGGGCGGGGCCGGTCCGGGCCGGGCCGAACCGCCCGGCCGGGCGGCATGACCCGCCGCGGGCGGCTGCGCACCAGCGACCCGACGGGCCCTGGCTACCGGCGGATCCGGTGCGGCCGCGGCTTCCGCTACACCGGTCCGGACGGCCGCGCGGTGCCCCCCGGGCCCGAGCGCGACCGGCTCACCGCCCTCGTGATCCCGCCCGCCTGGCGGGACGTGTGGATCTGCCCCTGGCCCAACGGGCACATCCAGGCCATGGGCACCGACGCCGCCGGGCGCCGCCAGTACCTCTACCACGAGCGGTTCCGCGAGCTGCGCGAGGAGGCCAAGCACGCGCACGTGCGCGAGGTCTCCGCCGCCCTGCCCCGGCTGCGCCGGGCCGTCGCCCGCGACCTGGACGGCCGCGGACTGTCCCGGGCGCGGGTCCTGGCATGCGCCGCCCGCCTCCTGGACCTCGGGTTCTTCCGCGTCGGATCCCAGGCCTACGCCCGCGAGAACGAGACCTTCGGCCTCACCACCCTGCGCCGCGAGCACATCGCCTGCACCCGCGGCACGATCTGCTTCACCTACCCGGCGAAGAACGGCACCCGGCGCACCTGCCGGGTGTCCGACCCGGCCGTCCACGCCGTCGTACGGGCGCTGCTGCGGCGCCGGGACCCGGACCCCGCCCTGTTCGCGTACCGCGAGGGCGGGGCCTGGCACGAGCTGCGCGCCGAGGACCTCAACGCCTACCTGCGCGAACGCTCCGGCGCGCAGCTGACCGCCAAGGACTTCCGCACCTGGAACGCGACCGTGCTCGCCGCCGTCGCCCTCGCGGTCTCCGGGCGGGCCGAGGCCCCCCGGAAGGCCGTGACCCGCGCCGTGAAGGAGGTGAGCGGCTACCTCGGCAACACCCCCGCCGTGTGCCGGGCCTCGTACATCGACCCGCGCGTCGTCGAACTCTACGAGGAGGGCAGGACCATCGCGCCCGCCCTGGAGCGGCTGGGCGCCGCCGAGGACCGGCCCGCCACCCACGGCGCGGCCGAGGAGGCCGTCCGGCGCCTGCTCGCCTGACCGGCGCGGCCCGCGCTCACCGTCGCCGGGTACGGCGCACCAGCGCGGCCCCGCCGGCCGCCGCGGCCGCGCCGCCCGCCAGCAGGAGCCGGTGGCGGGCCGCCCAGGCCTCCGCGGAGCGCGGGTGGGAACGCGCGTCGAAGACCCCGTGCGCCCCGTAGTCCCGGCCGCCCTCCCCGTCGAGCGGCTGCCAGAGGTTGTGCGGGCGCTGCCCCGGGTCCGGCTCCCCGGTCTGCTGGGAGGCGAACCCGGTGCGTGCCAGGTAGCGGTCCAGCAGCCCGGGGGCCAGCCGGTTGGCGAGGACGGTGGCCAGGGTCGCCGCGCCCACGCAGTACTCCCGGCGCCCGGGGTGGTCCGCGGCGTACACGACGGCACGGGCGGCCACCTCGGGCTGGAAGATCGGCGGCACCGGCTGCGGGCGGCGCGGCAGCCGGGACAGGCCCCACGTGAACTGCGGGGTGTTCACGGCGGGCAGCTGCACGACGGTGATGCGCACGCCGCTCCCGCGGTGCAGCAGTTCCGTGCGCACCGCCGAAGTGAAGCCCTGCACCGCGTGCTTGGCCCCGCAGTACGCCGACTGCAGCGGGATGGCCCGTTCCGCGAGGGCCGAGCCCACCTGCACCACCGTGCCCGCCTCCCGCGGCACCATCCGGGCCAGCGCGGCCCGGGTGCCGTTGACGTAGCCGAGGTACGCGACCTCGGTGACCCGGCGGAACTCCTCGGGCCGGACCTCGTCGAAGGGGGCGAAGACGGTGGTGAAAGCCGTGTTCACCCACACGTCCACCGGCCCGAAGGCCGCCTCGGCGGCATCCGCGGCGGCCTCCACCTGCGCGGGATCGGACACGTCCGCGGTCAGCACCAGCGCCGTCCCGCCTGCCTCCGCCACCTCGCGCGCCGCCGCATCCAGCCCCGCCCGCCCCCGCGCCACCAGCGCCACCCGGTCCCCCCGCGCCCCGAAAGCCCGCGCCACGGCCCGCCCGACCCCCGCACTGGCCCCGGTGACCACGACCGTCCGGCCGCCCCTCCGCCCCGGCCGCGCCCGGTTGCGTCCCGAGGGGTTCCGGCCCGCGCTGCGGCCCGGTCGCATGCGTTCCATGAGAGGTCCTTTCGGTTCCGGCCCCGGGGGACCGGCCGACGGCAGTCCTTGTGCCCCCGGAGGGCGCCGGCCCCCCATGCCCCCGTGGGCCTGCACGCCCCGTCCCCCGCCCCGCGCCTGCCCGCCCGGCCCGCCCGCATGCCGTGCGCGGGCGGCGCGGGGGCGGATGCGTTTCCGGGTCCTCCGAAGGGGCACCCGCTATCCGTCGAAGGCGACAGGAAGGCCGATCCGTGAAGAGACCCGTGCACGAGGTGGCCGGGCCGCCTGCGGGCCGCTCGGAGCACGATCTGCCGCACGACCACACTCAGGCGATCCTGGAGACCACCAAACGCGTGGCGAGCCTGCTGAAGGCGTCCGGCGAGCGTTTCGCCCTGGCGGGCAGCGTGGCCGCGTTCGCGCACGGCGTCCCGGCCCGCTTCCAGCACGACACCGACTTCTGCGTCCGCCGCGAGGACGCCGACACCGTCGTCGCGGCCCTGGAGAGCGGCGGCATCACCATGCGCCGAGCCCCGGAGGACTGGCTCATCAAGGGCCGGGACGGGGTCGAGGAGATCGACCTCATCTTCGAGCTGGCCGGACGCCCGGTGAGCGACGAACTCCTCGACCGGGCCGAGATCCTCCCCGTGGACTCCGTACGGATGCCCGTCCTGTCGCCCACCGACCTCATGGACAGCCGCCTGGCCGCCCTCACCGAGCACTACTGCGACTTCGGCGACCTGCTCCCGATGGCCCGGACCCTGCGCGAGCGCATGGACTGGGACGCCCTCTACGCGGCCCACGGGCACGCCCCGCTGCCCGATGCCTTCTTCTACCTCCTCGAACGCCTCGGCGTCATCGCCCCACGGGAGCGCACACCATGACCACCCCCGGCACCCCCGGCCCGCGCCTGGTGGAATACCGCATCGAGAGCCTGCGCGACCGGCTCGCCCACGACGACGTGGGCGAGCTCGGCCTGCTGGTGGAGCTGCACGGCGGCACCGCCGTCCTGCGCGGCCGGGTGCCGGACCCCGGCAGCCTGGACGCCGTCCTGCGGATCGCCGCCGAGGTGCTCGAGGGCATGAGCTGGCACCACGACGTGCAGGTCAGCTGCGCGGATCCGCCCGAGCGGCCGGAGGCCGTCCCGTGATCCGGGTCGCCGCGGTGGGGGACATCCACCTCGGGCCGGGGGCCGAGGGGCGGCTGCGGCCCGCCTTCACCGCACTGCCCGAGTACGCCGACACCCTCCTGCTGGCGGGGGACCTCACCCGGCACGGCACCGAGGAGGAGGCCCGGGTGGTGGCCGCGGAGGTCGCCGGACTGCCCGTCCCGGTGGTGGCCGTCCTCGGCAACCACGACTACGACAGCAACTGCCAGGACCGGGTCACCCGCGTCCTCACCGACTCCGGGATCACCGTCCTCGAAGGGGACGCGGTCCGGCTGGACCTCGACGGCAGCCGGCTCGGGGTCGCCGGGACCAAGGGCTTCGGCGGCGGGTTCGCCGGCCGCTGCGCCACCGAGTTCGGTGAGCCGGAGATGAAGGACTTCATCCGGCTCACCCGGCGGTGCGCTGACGGGCTGAACCGCTCGCTGCGGGAACTGGCCGCGCAGGGCTGCTCCGCGCGGATCGCCCTCACCCACTTCTCGCCCGTGCCGGACACCCTGGCCGGCGAACCCCTGGAGATCTACCCCTTCCTCGGCAGCTACCTGCTCGCCGAGGCGATGGACGAGGCCGGCTGCGAGCTCGCGGTCCACGGGCATGCCCACATGGGGACGGAACGCGGCATGACCGCCGGCGGGATCCGGGTGCGCAACGTGGCGATGCCCGTCATCGACCGGGCGTTCGCCGTGTACCTGCTGGACCCCCCGGCGGACCCGCCCCGGCCCGCCGGCGGCTGAGACCGCAGGCGGGCCGGGGCGGGTCCGGGCCGGGGCGGGGCGCGGTCCACGGGGCCGTCCGCGGCCCGGGGCCACCGGCCGAAGGCGGTCACCGCCCGAAGCGGTGGCGGAGCCGGCCCGTGCGGGTGGTACGGCGTCCGGCCCGGTCCGCGTAGTCCGCGTCCACCCCGGCGTCGGCATCGGCGTCGGGGTCCGGCCCCCGGTCCCAGGCGCGGTGCCGGGCGGGCGGGTGGTACCGGCGGCGCGCGGCCGCGCCGGACACCAGCGCCAGCCCGGCACAGAACAGAAGGGCCAGGCAGATGCCGGCCGCGAACACGCCCAGGGTGTTCAGGGTGGCCAGCGGTTCGTCGAACAGCATCACCGTGTAGTCCGGCCCGCCGGAGAGGTTCTCGCTGATCACCAGGCCCACGAAGGCCCCGGTGGCGGCGAGGAGGAGAAGTCCGAGCAGCAGCATGGCCACTCCTTTCGTTGCCGTACGCGCCTGCCCGGGTCCCGGCCGTTCAATCGCCGGACCCGGGCGTTCCGGTGGGCTGGCGCAGCGTCCTCAGGCCGCCTCGGCCGCCGCCCGTCCCGTGCCGCAGACCACCTCTCCGGCGGGCTGCGCGGCGCCGAGGAGCCCGGACGCGCCCGAGGCGGCGGCGGGCCGCGGGGCGCTTCCGTCCGCCGCCCCCGGCCCGTGTCCGGCCGCCGGCCCGTCCCGGTGTCCCGCCAGCGGGCTCGCGTCGAGCCCCTGCAGCAGCTCCAGCGGGCCTTCGTAGACCGTGACCGGTCCGGCCGCCTCCAGCTCGGCACGTGCGATGCCGCCGGTGAGCAGCCCTATGCAGGGGACCCCGGCGCGGTGCGCCGCCTTGACGTCCCAGACGGTGTCACCGATGAACACGGCCTCGCCGGGCTCCGCTCCGGCGAGCGACAGCGCCTGCTCCACCAGGTCCGGTGCCGGCTTGGTGGCCTCGACCTCGTCGGCGGAGGTGGCATCGGCGATGACCTCGTCCGCGTCCAGGGCCCGCCGGATCGCCGCCACCTCGTCGGCCGAGGCGGAACTCGCCAGGACGATCCGGATGCCCCGGGCGGCCACCGCCCGCAGCAGGTCCGCAGCCCCCTCCAGCACCGGCAGCGCGTCGAACCAGGCCGCGTACAGGGCGTGGTGGGCGGCGTCCAGGGACTCGTCCTGCCGCCGGTCGCGGCCCTGCCCCAGCAGGCGGTCCAGCAGCTTGTCGGCGCCCATGCCCACCGTCCGGTGGATCTCGGCCATGGCCACGTCGTGGCCGTGCTGGTGCAGGGCCTGCCACCAGGTCAGCGTGTGCAGGTAGTTGGTGTCGACCAGGGTTCCGTCGAGGTCGAACAGGGCGGCGCGCGGCCGCCCTCGGTGCACGGTGCCCATCACTGCTCCCGGCTCCCGCTACGCGGCGACCGCATCGGCGAGCTTGTGCAGCAGCGGTGTGCGCGGGCGCTGCGGGGCGCGGTCGCGCATCTCGGCCATCCGGGCGCCGATGGACCGCAGGGCGGTACGGCCCAGCGCCGCGCGCACCTGCGGGAACCACTCGTTCTCCTCGGTGTCCATGTGCCGCACCACGGCGTCCGTCAGCACGCGCGCCTTGGCGCCGTACGACTCGTCACCGGGGTCCAGGTCCGCCAGCTCCCGGGCCAGGACCTCGGCCACGTGGTGCTCCTCGTGGAACTCCAGCACCATCGGCAGGGTCTCGGGGGCGAGCAGCCGCACCCGCGGGTACATGACCTCGTCCTCGACGAAGGTGTGGACGGTCAGCTCGTGGAGCAGCTCGTCCATGATCTCCCCGCCCCGGCCGGTCTCCGCCGCCGGCCCCTCGGCCGGGCGTGCGGACCCGCCGTTCTGCGCCGTCCGGTAGGCGCGGATCAGCTTCCGGATCCGCTTGTGGTCCTCCCGCAGCATCACGATCGCGTCGGTGGACATGGCGTTCTCCTCTGCCTCGCCGGAAGTGCTCTGCCCCGCGGCTGCCCGCTGCACGGGGGACTCACGCCGCCTGCACGGGGGACTCACGCCGCGCGGAACGGCATGCGCACCGGGGACGTACGCCGCGCGGAACGGCATGCGCACCCGCCCTCCGGGTACCCGCGCCGCATGACCCTCCTCGACCGGACCATTCCGCTGCTGCTGCGCGGGTACGCCTGGCTGCCCTCGCAGCCCCGCGACCCCGCCGGGCTGGTGCACACCAGACTGCTGGGGCGGCCCGCGGTGGCCTTCAGCGGCCCCGACGCGGTGGCCTTCTTCTACGACGAGGAGCACGTCCGCCGACGGGACGCGCTGCCCGGCCCGGTGCTGGACACCCTCTTCGGGCGGGGCGCCGTGCACACCCTCGACGGCCCGCCGCACCGGGTCCGCAAAGGCCTGTTCACCGGCATGCTGATGGACGCGGACGAGGTCGAGCGGCTCACCGCCCTGGTGCTGCGGCACTGGCGCGAGGCGGCCGCCGGGTGGGCGGAGCGCGGGCCGGTCGTCCTGTTCGACGAGGCGGCCGTGGTGCTGGCCGCAGCCGTCGGGGAATGGGCGGGTGTGCCGCTGGCCGCCCCCCTGGCCCGCGGCACCGCCGAGGACTGCGTGGCCATGGTCGATGGCTTCGCCGCCGCCGGGCCCCGGCACGCGCGGGCCCGCCGGGCCCGCGCCCGCCAGGAGGCCCGGCTCGCCGCGACCGTGGCCCGCTGCCGGTCCCGGGCCGGCACCGCCGTCGGGGCGGGCTCCGCCCCGGCAGGGGCGGCCACCGTGCTGGAGCGGATCGCCGACCACCGCGACGCCGACGGCCGGCTGCTCGACCCGCACACCGCGGCCGTCGAACTGCTCAACGTCATCCGCCCCACCGTCGCCCTCACCTGGTTCGTCACCTTCGCCGCCCACGCCCTGCACCGGGAGCCCGAGCTGCGGGCGGAGCTCCGGGCCGCCGACACCCCGGCCCACGAGACGGCCTTCGCCCACGAGGTCCGCCGGTTCTACCCGTTCGCCCCGTTCACCGCCGGGCTGGCCGCCGCCGACCTGGACTGGCACGGCCGGACGATCCCCGAGGGCACGCTGGTCCTGCTCGACCTCTTCGGACAGAACCACGACCCCGCCCTGTGGCCCGACCCGTACCGCTTCGAGCCGGCCCGCTTCCTCGGCCGCCCGCCCGCCCGCGACGCGCTGGTCCCGCAGGGCGGCGGAGACCCCCGCCACGGCCACCGCTGCCCCGGCGAGGCCATCGCCGTGCGCGTCCTGGCCGCCCTGAGCACCGAGCTGGCCCGTACGGAACTCCGGGTGCCCGCCCAGGACCTGCGGATCCCGCTCCGGCGGGTCCCCACCCGCCCGCGCAGCGGCTTCCTCTGCACCCCCCTGACCACCACCGGCCGTGCCCGCCATGACCGCGGCCGGACCGGGTAGCCGCCGGACACGGAGTACCGGCGCGACGGAAGGAGAACACCATGCCCCGAGGCTCCTCCCCGAAGAGGGAACGACAGTACGAGCACATCAAGGAATCCGCGCGCGACCGCGGCGAGTCGGAGAAGCGCGCCAAGGAGATCGCCGCCCGGACCGTGAACAAGGAACGGGCCCGCTCCGGCGAGTCGAAGACCGCCAGCCGCTCCTCCACCCAGGACATGTCCTCGTCCAAGCGCGGCGGACAGCGCTCGCACAGCGGCTCCGAGGGACCGACCAAGGAGCAGCTCTACAACGAGGCGAAGCAGCGCAACATCAAGGGCCGTTCGCAGATGGACAAGGCCGAGCTCAAGCGGGCCCTGGGCCACTGAACCCCCGCTCCGCACCGGCCGTTTCCGGCCGGTGCGCGGGCCCGCCGCCCACAACCCCCCCAAACGGGCGGCTGTACCCCGGCGGGCCCCCGCGGTACCGTCGGCAGCCGGTGGTGCCAGGACGGCCCGCCGGGGGGAAAGGCCTTTGTTCCGTGTCCGGTCGGCGCTGCCGCAGGACGCACACCGCCCGCTGGGGAACGGGCGGCGGGAACGGGCGCAGGACGTGCCGAGAAGGCGGGCCCGCGGGAACCGGGCCCGCCCGGCCGGCGGTCCGTGCACGCGTGGGGACGCGTGCGCGGAGCACCGGCCCGCGCGGTGCAGGGGACCGGCCGGGGCCCGTGGGGGCGGGCCACGGCCGGCCCCCTGCACCCGCCCGACCCGGGGTGCGGTGTGCGACGGCGCACCGCCCCCCGGCCTGCCTCCCCCTCCCTGCACTCAGGAGTGGCAGATGACCAAGCCGAACCCGCGCACCGCCCCCGACTTCGACGGCTGCCGGCACGTGCACCGGGGGCAGCCTCCTGCCCGGGAGGCCGAAGCGGCCCGGATCCGGACCGCCCTGGCCGCTGCCCGCGCCGGGCGCGGCGGCGCGCTGCTCGTCACCGGCGGGCCCGGGGCCGGCAAGACCCGCCTCACCACCGGGGCCCTGGGCGCGGCGGCTGCCGCGGACATGGTCACGGCCCGGGGCGGCGCAGGCGCGCCGGGGCCCGTGATCGCCTACCGCCCGCTGATCGAGGCCCTGCTCTCGCTGGCCCGCGCCGGGCTGGCGGCACGGCAGCCGGAGCACGACAGCGCGCCGGCCGGGCCCGCGGACCCGCCGGCCCGCCTCCACGACCTCATGGCCGGGCTGCTCGCCGACCAGCTGAACCCGGGCAGCGCCAGCCCGCCGCCCGCGGCCGTCGCCGACTCCCTCCTCGGCCTGCTCGCCGCCGCCGGCCTCGGGCGGGGCTGCCTCCTCGTCCTCGACGACCTGCACGAGGCCGACCCCGGGACGCTGGTGAGCCTGGACCGCCTGCTGGAGCAGGTCGGGAGCCTGCCGGTGCTGCTCCTGCTCACCGCCCGCACCGGCCCCGGGGCGGCCGCCGCCCTCACGGCCCGGGCCCGGCGCCGCGGGGCCGGGATCCTCGAACTGCGGCCCCCCGGCCGCCCCGACCCGCCCCGGCCTGCGATCCGGCGCACCCGGTACGAGGCCGCCGTGCCACCGGGCCGCGCCGCGGACCGCACCGGCCCGGCCGGGACCCCGGCGGGCCGGGGCGTCCCGGCCGACTGGCTGCGGGCGGCGGAGGAGTACGTCCGCACCACCGGCCTGCCGGCGGTCGCCGAAGCCTGCCGCGGACTGCTCCGCGCCGTCCCCGGCACCCCCGGCCGCACCCGGCTCCCGGGCCCGTTCTGAGCGGGCCCCGGGCGGTCAGCGCAGGATGCCCTCGATGAAGTCCGAGCCGATCCGGGCCACCGTGCCCAGGTCCAGCTGGTGCTGCACGTACCGGCCGCGGCGCCGGGTGTGCAGCAGCCCCGCCTTGCGCAGCACGGTCAGGTGCCGGGACACCTCCGGGGCGCTGATCCCGTACACCGAGGCCAGTTCGCTGGTCGTGTACGGCGAACGCGCCAGGGACCGGCACAGCATCATCCGCATCGGATGGGCCAGCGCCTCCATCCGCCGCTGCATCTGCTCCACCGAGCCCGGCTCGCGGGTCAGCTCCGGCACGCCCAGCGGGTAGTGCACCACCGGGATCCACCCCGGCGCGTGCAGCACCAGCAGGTGCGGCCACCCGAAGTGGGTCGGTACGAAGACCAGGCCGGGCCCGGCCTCCGGACCGGTGGCGCTGGTGGCGCCGTGGACCATCTTGTCGGCGGTGATCACCGTCTGCGCCTCGTCCACGCCGAGCGCGGCCGACACCTCCTTGAGCACCGCGGGCAGCCCCTTGTGCCGCAGCACCCGGGTCTTGTGCCGGGCGTCGGCCGCCTGCTGCGGCGCGATCCGCCGCCAGGTCGCCCCGAAGAAGGCCTCCTCGCAGTCCTCGAACAGCCGCCGCAGCCACGCCCGTACCCCGGCCGGATCGTCGAGCAGCCACAGCGAGAAGTCCCGCTCGCGCGGCCCGCGCGCGGCCGCCGTCTCCAGGGCCCGGGCCCGCGCGTCCGGGTCCGTGAGCGGCGAGGCGGCGCCGCCCCCGTTGTACTGCACGGGCTGGCAGTGCTCCAGGGCCGAGGTCACGAACCGCGCGTCGTCCATCCGGTCCAGTACGTCGAGCTCCTCGGCGAGCGTCGCCCCGGGCAGGCCCGTACCGCCCGGCACGCCCGCGAAGGGCATGAAGATGTCCGAGAAGGTGCTGCGCCACATGAACTCGGCTTCCAGCAGCCGGTCCGCGAGGCACGGGTCGAGCGCGGCGGAGGTCTCCGCCGCCCAGGAGGCGAGCCCGGGGTGGTGGGCGGGCTGCGCGAGCGCGTGCAGCGCCATGCAGAGCTCGCCGAGCGGCGAGGGCGCGAAGGCGATCCGCTCCTGCGGCAGCCCGGCGATGTCGATGGTCACGCTCATGCGCCCATTCTCGGCCACGCAAGGTCCGGCACGGGCCCCGGGGGGCCGCCCGGCACTGCGCTGACCTGGACGATTGACGCCGATCGTCAATCGGCGGGCGAGCCGGGGAGGACCGGTCCAGGCTGGAGTCATGAGCGCGATCGAGCAGTACCTCATCGACACCTACCGGTCCGCACAGCACCGGACCCCCATGCCCCCGCAGCCCGGCTGCGAGGACCTCGCGGCCCTGCGGTCCCTGCGGACCTACCGCCGCTTCCACGCCGTCCTCGAAGGCCGGCCGGTCACGGGCCGCGGGGCCTGGCGCACGGCCCTGCACCGGCTGCTGCCGCCCCGCCGCCCCTGCGCCTGACGGGCCGCGCGGCCCGCCCCCCCCTCGTCCTCACGGAGGCACCATGGACCCCGTGGCCGCCCTGAGCCGGATCGCCTTCCTGCTCGAACGGGCCCAGGCACCCACCTACCGGGCGAAGGCCTTCCGCACCGCGGCGGAGCGGGTGGCCGCCATGGCGGAAGGGGAGGCCGCGCAGCGGGCCGCGGCCGGGACCCTCGAATCGGTGTCCGGCATCGGCCCCAAGACCGCCGCGGTGATCGTGCAGGCCCTCGCCGGCCGGACCCCCGACTACCTCGCGGCCCTGGAGGCCGAGGCGGACGCGCCGCTCGACAACGGCGCCCTCGGGGCCGCGCTGCGGGCCGCCCTGCGCGGCGACTGCCACCTGCACTCCGACTGGTCCGACGGCGGGGCCACCATCGAGGACATGGGCCGCGCCGCGGCGGGACTGGGCCACGAATGGGCCGTGCTGACCGACCACTCGCCCCGGCTCACGGTGGCCCGCGGGCTGTCCCCGGAACGGCTGCGCGAACAACTGGACGCCGTGGCCGCCCTGAACGCGCAGTGGGCGCCCTTCCGGCTGCTCACCGGCATCGAATGCGACATCCTCGACGACGGCTCCCTCGACCAGGAGCCCGAACTCCTGGAGCGGCTGGACCTCGTGGTGGTGTCGGTGCACTCCAAGCTCCGCATGGAGCGCCGTGCGATGACCCGGCGGATGGTCGCCGCGGTGTCCGACCCCCGCGCCGACGTCCTCGGCCACTGCACCGGCCGGCTGGTCACCGGCCGCGGACGGCCCGAGTCGGACTTCGACCCGGCCGAGGTCTTGGCGGCCTGCGCCGCGTCCGGGACGGCCGTGGAGATCAACAGCCGTCCCGAACGCCTCGATCCGCCGCGCCGCCTGCTGCGCGAGGCCGTCGAGGCCGGCGTGCTCTTCGCGATCGACACCGACGCGCACGCACCGGGCCAACTGGCCTGGCAGATCAACGGCTGCGCCCGCGCGGAGGAGTGCGGGGTGACCGCCGACCGGGTCGTCAACACCTGGCCGGCGGACCGCCTCACGGCCTGGACCGGCGGCGGCCCGCCCGCGGGCGGGGATCAGGGCCGGTAGCCGCCCTGCCGGCCGCCGAACTGGCTGTTGTGCACCGCCGCGGAGTTGTACTCGGCGCGGGCGCGCGCCGCCAGGGCCGTGTGCTCCAGCTCGACGAGGGTGCCGTGCCCCTCGTCGTGCCGCCGGCGCCCGCGCCTCAGCACGGCCACCACCAGGACCACGACGGCCAGCCCCAGCAAGCCGAACAAGATCCCCAACTCGGTCATGTGCTCTCCCCCGGACGACGGCACGGACCGCGAGCGTAGCCCACCGGCCGGCGTTTCCCGATCAGTTGCCGGAGCCGCCCGCCGGCAGCGGCACCGCCACCACCGTCGAGGAGGTCGCCGGATCGCTCCAGTCCGCGTCGAAGCGGGCGTTGACCACGTACAGCCGTCCCGCGTGGACGGCTGCCGTGGTCGGCTCGTCGAAGCGCGGATCGGTGATCCGCCGGACGAACTCCGCCCGGCGGCCGTCCGCAGCGATCCGGAACACCTCCACCGCGTACTCCCAGTTCCGTACGACGTACAGGGTGCGCCCGTGCACCACCAGGCCGTCGCCGAACCCGACCGCACCCCCGTCCAGCACGGTACGGGTGGCCTCGCCGGTGCGCGGATCCACCCGGTACAGGGCCTCGGCATGGTCGGACACCACCAGCAGGGCGCGCCCGTCCGGGGTCTGCGCGATCCCGTTCGCCCCCCAGTACTCCCCGCCCGGCCTGGTCGGCGCCCAGGCGCCCGTCAGCGGCAGCGCGGTGACCCCGGCCCGCCCGGACGCCGCTCCCGGCATCAGCGGCAGCCGGTACAGGACGTCGTTGAAGGAGTCCGTGAACCAGGCGGCCCCGCAGCCGACCACCACGTCGTTGACGAAGGCGGTGCCGGTGGCGGCCTGGTGGGTGGCGAGCACCCGGCCGGTCCGGGTGTCCACCACCCGCACCTGCCCGCTGGCCCCGCCGGCCACGAGCAGCCGCCCGTACGGGTCGGTCTTGAGGCCCACCGAGGCCGGGCCGGTGCCCCTGGTGAGCAGCCGCCCGCGCCCGGTGCGCAGGTCGAAGCAGTAGAGGGAGCCGTCGATCAGGGAGCCGGTGTAGGCGAGGCCGCCGCGGCCGACGGCGATGCCCTCGGGCTGGAATCCGGGCGGGGTGGCGATCTCGGCGGGCGGGGCCTCGGGTCCGGGGCCCGCCGCCCGGGCGGCGGGGGCGGGCAGCGGGCCGAGCGGGCCGAGGAGTGCGGCGCCGCCGACGGCTGCGGCGGCGCCGAGCAGGAAGCGGCGGGACGGATGCTGTGCCACGGGAGGTGTTTCCTTCCGGCGGGGGACAGGGACCGTGCGCATGACGGGGCCACTCCAGCACACGGCCCCGGCGGACACCGGCATTCCGCCGGTTCTGTCCGGGAGCGGACACCGGACCGCAGCCTTCCGCCGGTTCCGTCCGGGAGCGGACACCGCAGCGCGGCCTTCGCCGCACCCGCCCGCCCCGCCGCGTTGCGGGGGCGGCGGCGCGGGGCGAGGGTGGTCGAGGCGACCGACCCCGAGCAGGAGGCGTCCATGGCCATCGCGACCGTGAACCCGGCGACCGGCGAGACAGTGCGCACCTTCGAGGCGCTCGACCCCGCGGGCATCGAGCAGCGCCTCGCCGAGGCGCACTCGGCCTTCCTCTCCTACCGCACCACCGGCTTCGCCGAGCGCGCCGCCCTCCTCGAACGGGCAGCGGACCTGCTGGAGGCGGACGGCGAGGAGATCGCCCGCACCATGACCCTGGAGATGGGCAAACCCCTCGGGGCGGCCCGCGCCGAGGCCGCCAAATGCGCCAAGGCCCTGCGCTGGTACGCGGCCCACGCGGAAGCCCTGCTCGCCGACGAGCACCCGGACCCCTCCGACGTGGCGGACTCCGGGGCCTCGGCGGTACGGACCCGCTACCGGCCGCTCGGCGTGGTCCTCGCGGTGATGCCGTGGAACTTCCCGCTCTGGCAGGTCGTACGGTTCGCCGCGCCCGCCCTCATGGCCGGGAACACGGGCCTGCTCAAGCACGCCTCCAACGTCCCGCAGACGGCCCTCTACCTCGGTGAGCTCTTCCACCGGGCCGGATTCCCGCGCGGCTGCTTCCAGACCCTGCTCATCGGCTCCGGCGCCGTCGAGGGGGTGCTGCGCGACCCTCGGGTGGCGGCGGCCACCCTGACCGGCAGCGAGCCCGCCGGCCGGGCCGTCGCCTCCGTCGCCGGGGACGAGGTGAAGAAGACCGTCCTGGAACTGGGCGGCAGCGACCCGTTCATCGTCCTGCCCTCGGCGGACGTGGCACGCGCCGCGAAGACCGCCGTGACCGCCCGGGTCCAGAACAACGGCCAGTCCTGCATCGCCGCCAAGCGCTTCATCGTCCACACCGACGTGTACGAGGAGTTCGCCGAGCGGTTCACGGCGGGCATGGCCGCACTGCGCGTCGGGGACCCGATGGAGGAGGGCACCGACGTGGGCCCGCTCGCCACCGAACAGGGCCGCGCCGACGTGGAGGAGCTCGTCGACGACGCCGTACGGCAGGGCGCCGAGGTGCTCTGCGGCGGACGGCGGCCCCCGGCCCTGCCGAAGGGCTGGTTCTACGAGCCGACCGTGCTCGCCGGGGTGACCTCCGCCATGCGCGTGGACCTGGAGGAGACCTTCGGCCCGGTGGCCACCCTCTACCGGGTGGACAGCCTGGAGGCCGCCGTGGAACGCGCCAACCACACGCCCTTCGGGCTGAGTTCCAACGTGTGGACGACCAGCGCGGAGGACGTGGACCGGTGCGTGCGCGACCTCCAGGCCGGCGGGGTCTTCGTCAACGGCATGACCGCCTCGCACCCTGCGTTCCCGTTCGGCGGGGTCAAGCGCTCCGGATACGGCCGGGAGCTCTCCGGCCACGGCATCCGCGAGTTCTGCAACATCACCACCGTCTGGCACGCGGCCGACCCGACCTGATCCGGACGGGCGCCCGGGGCCGGGGCCAGGCCCGGCGCCCCGCCCCGGGCCCCCGGATCAGCCCGCCCGCAGCCGCTCCAGGACCTCGGCCCCGAGGGCGAGCGCCTCGGCCGGCTCGGCCACGCACTGCTGGAAGTCCAGGAAGCAGCCGTCCGCCCCGCCCTCCCGCACCCCGGCCACCACCGCGGCCAGGCCGTCCGCCGTGTCCTGCGGCCGCGCGTTGTGGCGCAGGTGCCGGCGCAGGCCCTCCGGGTCCCGCCCGGCCGCGTCCGCCGCCCGCCGGGCCACGTCCCACAGCGCCGCCATCGGCTCCGGGGGCAGGACCACCCCGGCCCAGCCGTCCGCGCGGGCGCCGATCCGGCGCATGGCCGCCGGGCTCAGCCCGCCCAGCAGGACCGGCGGCCCGGCCGGGCGGGCCGGGCGCAGCCCCACGTACGCCCGCGGGATCGTCCAGGTCCGGCCCTCGTGGCCGAACTCCTCCTCCGTCCACATGCCGTGGAGCACGTCGAGGGCCTCGTCCAGGAGGGCCCCGCGGCGCCCGAAGTCTGCGTTGACCGCCGTGTACTCGTCCCGCAGCCAGCCCAGTCCCAGCCCGGCGACGAGCCGGCCCCCGCTGACCCGGTCGAGGGAGGTCAGGGAGCGGCCGAGGAGCAGCGGCGGGTACCACGGGGCGTTGAGCGTGCTCGTGCCCAGCTGCACCCGGGTCGTCGCCGCGGCGGCGACGGTCAGCACGGTCAGCGGGTCGAGGAAGGTGCGGAAGCCCGGCGGGTACGGGTCCTCGCGGGTGTGGCCCGGGTAGAGGTCGCCCGGGTCCACCGGGGCGAGCGAGCGGTCGCCGACCCACAGCGACCCGAACCCGGCCTCCTCGGCGGCGCGGGCGAACGCGGCTATCTCCTCGGGCCGCGCGTGGCTCCCGTACTGCGGCAGTGCGATTCCAAGATCCATCCGGCCAGTCTGCGGGCCGCCCGCCCGTCCGGGCGAAGGTTTCCGCCACCCGGGCGCGCCCCCGCCCGGCCGGTGCCCGGCCCGCCAGCCGGTGCGCGGGTCCACGAGCGGAAATACCATGGGGACGGCGGGGGAGCCGGACAGCCATCGGAGCGGTACATGACCCCGCGTCGTCCTCCCCGGTCGGCGAGCGCCGACGACCTCCTGGCCACGCTGGGGCTGCTCACCGCCCAGGCGCGGGAGGGCGCGGAACTCCAGCGGGCCCGCGTGGAGCTGGCCGAGGCCCTCCAGCGCGAGATGCTGCCGAAAGCCCTGCCCGGCATACCCGGACTGCGGACCGCCGCCCGCTACGCACCCGCCCGGGACGGCCTCGACATCGGCGGGGACTGGTACGACGGATTCCTGCTGCCCGAGGGGGCGCTCGCCTTCTCCATCGGGGACGTCCAGGGCCACGACGTGGAGGCGGCCGCCTTCATGGGCCAGATCCGCTTCGGCCTGCGGGCCGTCGCCGCGGCCGCCGGCGACCCCGGCGAGGTGCTCAGCCGGGCCAACGAACTGCTCCTGTCCATCGACTGGAGCCTCTTCGCCACCTGCACCTTCCTGCGCTTCGACCCCGACACCTGGGAGCTCCAGAGCGCCCGCGCCGGCCACGTGCCCGCGGTCTGGGCCACCGTGGACGGCCGCTACGGCATCGTCGAGGACGAGGGCGGCCTGCCCCTCGGCATGCTGCCCGGCGGCGGCTACCCCGTCACCCGCCGCCGCCTCGACCGGGCCGGGGCCTGGGTGCTGATCACCGACGGGGTGGTCGAGGGCCCGGACTTCCCCATCGACACGGGGCTCGCCGAGGTGGCCCGGGTGGTCCGCGAGGGCGCCGGGGAGGACCCCGACGAACTGGCCGCCGAGATCATGAAGGTGGCCGACTCCACCGGCCACGCCGACGACGCCGCGGTCCTCGTCCTGCGCCACGACGCGGCCGCGCCCGACGCGTAGCGCGTGTCACGCCCCGGTCTCGGGCGGGGCCCGGTGTCTCATACGGTAGGTGCCCACCGAGCGGTGGCGAGGCCTCGCCACATCCCTGCTGTGGATCTGCGCCGTCGCCTTCGCCTACGCGGTGACCGGCCTGCTGGGCCTGCTGCAGCGGGTGGAGGTCGCGGGTGCGTCCGTCACCCCGCTCTGGCTGCCCACCGGCATCGCGCTGGCCGCCCTGCTCCGGCTGGGCCCCCGCGTCTGGCCGGGCATCGCCGCGGGCGCGGGCTTCGTCATCCACACCCTCAGCGCCTTCGAACCCGTGGACCTCGGCATCGTCGCCGGGAACACCCTCGGCCCGCTGTGCGCGTACGCCCTGCTGCGGCGGACGGGTTTCCGGGTGGAGCTGGACCGGCTGCGGGACGGGCTGGCGCTGGTGTTCCTCGGCGGGCTCCTGCCCATGCTGGTCAGCGCGAGCATCGGCACCTGGGTGATCGTCCTGGACGGCGGACTGCCCCCGGACCAGGTCTGGCCCGTCTGGTGGGCCTGGTGGGCCGGGGACGCCATGGGCGTGCTCGTGGGCACCCCGCTGCTGCTCGTGCTGCCGCGGCTGAGGCCATCCCGGGACCACCTCCGGACCGCCGAGGGCGTCGCCCTGCTGGCCGCCACGGCCCTGGTGGCGGCCTTGGCCACCCGCAGCGAGCTCTCGATCCTCTTCCTCGTGTTCCCCCTGCTCATCTGGGCCGCGGTGCGCTTCCAGCTGGCCGGGGCGGCGCCCTGCGTGCTGCTGGCGTCCGTCCTGGCGATCTCCTCGGCCATCGACCACGACGGCCCGTTCGCCCGGCACAGCCTCTTCGAGGTCATGGTCAACCTCCAGGCCCTCAACGGCTCCGCGGCGCTCACCGCCCTCCTGCTGTCCGCCCTGGTGACCGAGCAGAACAACATCCGCCTGAAGGTGGAGAAGGCCTGCGAGGAGCTCGCCGAGCTGGTCGCCACCCTCCCGCGCGGCAACCGCGACACCTCCTGAACCGCGGCCGCGGTACGCGAGGCCCTGGCGGGCCGCCGCAGCAGGTGTGGCGCACGGGATCCGGGGCAGACGCGGGACCCGAGGACGGGCGATCCGCACCCCGAAGGGAAGGTCCCCCATGTCCATGTCCGCGAACATCTGGGCCTACCGCGAACTGCCCGGAGGCCTGGCAGCCGGCAACCTCACCGGGTACAAGGCGGAGGCGGAAGACGGCGGCATCGGCAAGGTCGTCTCGCACTTCGACGAGCCCGAGGGCTCGTACATCGTCGTCGACACCGGCCCGTGGATCTTCGGCAAGGAGGTCCTCCTGCCCGCCGGCACCATCTCCCGGATCGACAGCGAGGCGAAGAAGGTCCGCATCGGTCTGCTCAAGGACCAGATCAAGGCGGCACCGGAATTCGACCGGGAAGTGCACCTCCACAACGAGGAGTACCACCGCGCGGTCGGCGGTTACTACACCGGGATGGAACACCGCGCCTGACGGCGGCGCCCCGCCCGCGAGGGCGGGGCGGCCGCGGGGGAGAAGGGGCCCGGGGCCGGAACACCGGCTCCGGGCTCTCCCACGCCCGCTACAGACATGCGACCGACGTGCCGCCGTCCCCGCCGCACGGCGGGGCCTGCGCATGCGCCCGGCCTGCGCGGCGGGTCCGGCGCGCACGCAGCGCGCCGCGCCGGCCGGCGTACGCGCCCCGGCCTGCCGCGGCGCCCCGGCCGTGCGCGCTCAGGCCGCCCCGGTCGGGCCGCCGGCCGGCGGCCGGGTGCCCGCCCGCTTCGAGCCCAGCAGTTCCAGTGCCTCCGCCGTCCTGGCGAAGAAGGCCGCGCAGGCCGCGGCGCTGCACGGCACCTCCGGGTTCCAGGGCTCCACCGGGGCGTGCTCGGCCAGGGCCCGCCAGCCGGGCGCCTGCGCCAGGTCGTGCGGCTGCGCCGCGCTCGCCCGGGAGTCGGCGAGGACGAGGTCGGCGCCCAGCGCGGCCGCCGCCGCCCAGTCCGTCGTCAGCCAGTTGACCCCCGCGCCCTCCGGCGGCTCCACCATCCGGACCCCCAGCCCGGCCAGCCGGTCCAGGTCCGGCCACGTCGAGGGCCGGGCCAGGTGCACCAGGTCGGGGCCCGCCGCCGACAGGGCCAGCACCCGCAGCGGCTCCGGGCCCGCGGCAGCCGCCCGGACGGCCGCCTCGGCCGCCGCCAGCCGCCGCGCCCCGGCCTCCGGGTGCGCCTGCTCCGGTACGGCCCCGGGACCCCCGCCCAGGGAGGCCGCGAGCTCCGCGAACCGGCCGAGGATCCCCTCCAGCGGCCGCCCGCCCGCCACCGACAGGGCCACCACCGGCACCCCCAGCCGTCCGGCCGGGCCCTCGGGCAGCGCATAGGGCCGCCGGCCGTCGTACGTCACGTCCACCAGCAGATCGGGCCGGGCCTCCCGGAGGGCCGCCTCGTCCAGGTCCGCACCGCCCCCGGCGTACCACGTCCCGGCGGGCAGCCCGCCCGCCTTGGCCGGGTCCAGCCGGTCCCCGTCGTGCCCCGACCCGTAGACCGCGACCGGCCGCACCCCGAGATCCCACAGTGCGGCCCCGGCGCGCACGTACGCCGCCACCCGCAGCGGACGTCCGTCCGCCGCCGCCGTCACGCCCCTGTCATCGGTGAACCGCCATGGTGCTCCAGCGACTGCCATGCAGATCCGCCCCCTCGCCCCGGCTCCCGGACCCTGTCCGGTTTTCCGCCCCCACCTTGGAACCAGGGCGCGGGCGGGCGCAAGGGCCCGGAGGGCAGTCGCGGGGGAGGGGAGCGGGGGACGGAAAAGAAGAAGTCCCGCCGCGCAGTCGCGACGGGACGGGCGGCCGCCGCAGTCCCCTGCGGCGGCACGGCGCGGGCCGGGTGTCAGCCGCGCGGTCCGCGGCCCTCGGCCTTCGCCGCGCGCGCCGCGTTGCGCTCCTTGATCCGGACCGTCTCCTTGCGGACCTCGGCCTGGGTGGCGCGCTCCTTCTGCAGCCACTCGGGCTGCTCCTGCTTCAGGGCCTCGATCTGCTCGGTGGTGAGCGCTTCGGTCACCCCGCCGCGAGCCAGGCCCGCGATCGACACGCCGAGCTTCGCCGCGACCACGGGCCGCGGGTGCGGGCCGGTGCGGCGCAGCTCCACCAGCCACTGGGGCGGGTCGGCCTGCAGGGCGTTGAACTCGGTGCGGGAGACCACGCCCTCCTGGAACTCGGCAGGGGTGGCTTCGAGGTACACACCCAGCTTCTTCGCCGCGGTCGCGGGCTTCATCGTCTGGGAGGTCTGGTGCTGCTTCATGCCCTCAAGGGTATCGAGCATGTGCGCGACCTCTGACCACGCCCGGTAACCTGGGCGGGTGACAGGCTCGGAAGCGCCCCCCTCGTCGTTCCGGCTCGCGTACGTCCCCGGCGTGACGCCCACCAAGTGGGTCCGGGTCTGGAGCGAGCGGCTGCCCGACGTACCGCTGACCCTCGTTCCCGCGACCGTGGCCGAGGCCCCCGGCATGCTGCTCGACGGCAGTGCCGACGCCGGGCTGCTGCGGCTGCCGGTGGACCGCACCGCCCTCAGCGCGATCCCCCTCTACACGGAGACCACCGTGGTCGTGGTCCCCAAGGACCACATCGTGGCGGCCGTCGACGAGGTCTCGGCCGAGGACCTGGCCGAGGAGGTCCTCTTCCACCCGCTCGACGACACCCTCGACTGGGAGCAGCCGCCGGGCCGCCCCGCGTTCGAGCGGCCCGCCACCACCGCCGACGCCATCGAGCTCGTGGCGGCCGGAGTGGGCCTGCTGGTCGTCCCGCAGTCCCTCGCCCGCCTGCACCACCGCAAGGACCTCACCTACCGCCCGGTCACCGGCACGCCCGAGTCGCGGGTCGCGCTGTCCTGGCCGGAGGGCGAGCCCAGCGACCTGGTGGAGGAGTTCATCGGCATCGTCCGGGGGCGTACGGTCAACAGCTCGCGGGGCCGCCGCGCCCAGGCCGAGCAGGAGAAGGCCAAGGCCGGCTCCGGCCGGTCCGGTACGAAGCCGGGCGCCAAGGGCGGGGCCAAGACCGCGGGCCGGACCGGCGCCAAGCCCGGGGCCAAGGGCGGGCGCGGCGGTGCCTCCGGGGCCGGCGGGGCCCGCGGCGGCAAGGGAACCAAGGGCGGCGGCAGGCCCCGACGGTCGAGATAAAGCGCGAGGTGACGGGCGAGCGCCCGCCCGTCGGCGTATCGTCGCCGGTGGAAGGGGCCGGGACCGACCGGTCCCCCGGCCGGGAGCGGCCGGACGCGACAGGGGAGGCCGGAGCACCGGATGGCACCAGACGATGCCGGCGGCCGGGCCGGACCGGGCGCCGGAGCCGGGCGGCAGTTCGCCGCCGAGCTGCGCCACCGCGACGGCACGGCGGTCGTCGTGCTGCACGGGGAACTCGACCAGGACGATCCCGGGCCGCTGCGCACCGCCCTCGCCGAGGCGCTGGGCGGCGGGGCCCGCCGGATCGTCGTGGACTGCGGCGGGCTCACCTTCTGCGATTCGACCGGCCTGAACATCCTGCTGAAGGCCCGGCTGGAGGCGGCCGGGGCGGGCAGCCGGCTGGAGCTCGCAGCCCTGCGGCCCCCCGTGGACCGGATCTTCGACATCACGGGCGTGCGGGAGCTGTTCACGATCCACGCGGAGATGCCCGCCGAGCTGGCCGAGGAGGACCGTTGACCGGCAGGCGGGGCGCACGATGACCGAACCGGTCCGCTTCAGGGGGCAGGCCAGGAGGCTCGGCCTGTACGGCGGCTCGGGCCTGGCCCGACGCTGCCGCGACTTCTGCCGGTCGGCGCTGGCCGACTGGGACTGGCCGGGCACCGCCGGGCCCGGCGGGCTCACCCCGGAGGAACACGAGGCCGCGGTGGAGGACGTACTGCTGCTGGTCTCCGAGGCGGTGACCAACGCCAGCCTGCACGGCGGCGGGCCCACCGAGATCGTGATCAGCCTGGCCCCCGCCGACCCGGCCCGGCCGGGGCGCAGCGGGGACCTGCGGATCGAGGTGGGGGACCTGAGCCCGCAGCTGCCGGTGGTCCGCCCCGCGGGCAGCCCGGGCCAGCCCGGCGGCCACGGACTGATGGTGCTGAACCGGCTGGCCCGCAGCTGGGGGGTGACCCCCCGGGAGACGGGCAAGTCCGTCTGGATGGAGGTGGCCGCCCCGGCCCCGGCCGGGGCCGCCGGTCCGGGCGGGGCGGTCCGGCCGGGCGAGGCCGACCGCCCGGCGTGAACGCACCCGGCCCGTCCCTGTGCAGGGACGGGCCGGCGGTTGTGCGGCCGCGGCGGTCAGGCGGCGCCGGCGGGCCGCGGCTCGCGCGGCTCCTGCCCGGTCAGCCCGGTCCGTAGCCGGCCCAGGATGCGGGCCAGCAGCCGGGAGACGTGCATCTGCGAGATGCCCAGCCGGGCGCCGATCTCCGCCTGGGTGAGCTCCGAGCCGAAGCGCAGCGAGAGGATCGTGCGTTCGCGGTCGGTCAGCTCCGCCAGCAGCGGCTTGAGCGACTGCAGGTCCTCGATGCGCTCGAACGCGGCGTCCTCGGAGCGCAGCCAGCGGTCCGGCAGGCCGCCGCCCTCCGCGTCCTCGCCCGGAGGCAGGTCGAGGGAGTGCCCGGCGAATCCGTTCGCCGCCAGCCGGCCCTCTTCGACCTCCTCGGGGCTCACCTGCAGCCGTGCGGCGAGCTCCGGGGTGGTCGGCGGACGCCCCAGCTCCTGTTCCAGCGCGTCCCCCGCCTTGGCGAGGTCGATGCGCAGCTCCTGGAGCCGGCGGGGCACCCGTACGGCCCAGGTCGCGTCGCGGAAGTGCCGCTTGATCTCGCCGAGGACCGTCGGCAGGGCGAAGGACATGAACTCGCAGCCGCGGTCCGGGTCGAAGCGGTTGATCGCCTTGATCAGGCCGACCGTGCCGACCTGGATGAGGTCCTCCAGCGGCTCACTCGTACGGCGGAACCGGGCGGCCGCGTACTTCACCAGGCTCAGGTTCAGCTCGACCAGCGTGTTCCGTACGTACGAGTAGGCGGCCGTGCCCTCCTCCAGTGCGCGCAGGCGGCGGAACAGCACCGGGGACAGCGCGCGTGCGTCGTCGGTGCTGACCGACACCGGATCGGCGATCTCGGGCAGGCCGGCGAGCTCGGGGAGGTCGGCCGGGCGCTGCGGCCGCTCGTCCGCGCCGGGTCCCGCGGGGCCCGCGGCGGTGGCCTGACGGCCGGTGTCCGCGGACCGGACCGCGGTGGCGCGGCCGGTTTCTCGGATGCTCGGGTGATTCGTCATTGGACCCTCTTCGGAGATCCCCTAAGTGGAATACCCGATTCCGATGCGGCCCAAGCAGAGCGGTCCGTGCCCGGACGGCCACCGCGGGTCAGGCCGGGATGTCCGGGCCGCGGCCGCGTGCCACAGTGGAGGCGGAGGAGGCCATGGACGATGCGGGGCGGCGGCCCGAGCTGAACGACGCGGCGCTGCGGCGCCTGCTGGAGGGACTCACCGCCGTACGGGATGGCGACTTCACGACGCGGCTGCCCGAGGGGGCCGAGGGCCTGCTCGGCGAGATCGCCGCCGTCTACAACGGCATGGTCGAGCAGCTGTCTCTCGTCACCTCCGAGGTCACCCGGGTGGCTCAGGAGGTCGGCGGCCAGGGGCTGCTGGGCGGCCACGCCCGGGTCCACCGGGTCAGCGGCATCTGGCAGGAGCTCGCCACCGGCGTCAACACGATGGCCGACAACCTCACCTCGCAGGTCCGCTCCATCGCCCAGGTCGCCACCGCCGTCGCCAACGGCGACCTCACCCGCAAGATCCGGGTCGAGGCCAGCGGGGAGATCCTCGAACTCAAGGAGACCATCAACACGATGGTCGACCGGCTCTCCTCCTTCGCGGAGGAGGTCACCCGCGTGGCCCGCGAGGTCGGCACCGACGGCAAGCTCGGCGGCCAGGCCACCGTCCAGGGGGTCTCCGGCACCTGGAAGGACCTCACCGACAACGTCAACTCGATGGCCGACAACCTCACCAACCAGGTCCGCAACATCGCCCAGGTCACCACGGCCGTGGCCGGCGGCGACCTCACCCGCAAGATCGACGTCTCCGCCCGCGGGGAGATCCTGGAGCTCAAGACCACCATCAACACGATGGTCGACCAGCTCTCCTCCTTCGCCGCGGAGGTCACCCGCGTGGCCCGCGAGGTGGGCAGCGAGGGCAAGCTCGGCGGCCAGGCCGAAGTGGAAGGTGTCTCCGGCACCTGGAAGCGGCTCACCGAGAACGTCAACGGCCTCGCCGGGAACCTCACCCGCCAGGTCCGCGCCATCGCCGCCGTCACCAGCGCCGTCGCGGAGGGCGACCTCACCCGGTCGATCACCGTGGAGGCCCCCGGCGAGGTGGGCGAGCTCAAGGACAACATCAACGCGATGGTCGAGTCCCTGCGCATGACCACCCGCGCCAACCAGGAACAGGACTGGCTCAAGACCAACCTGGCCCGCGTCTCCGGCCTCATGCAGGGCACCCGCGACCTGACCGACCTGGCCCAGCTCATCACCAACGAGGTGGCACCGCTGGTCGGCGCCCAGTACGGGGCCTTCTACCTGGCCGAGTCGGACGCCCGCGGCCCCTACCTCGTCATGCGGGCCGCGTACGGGTCACCCGACGACCCCACCGAACCGCCGCGCCGCTTCCGCTTCGGCCAGTCCCTGGTCGGACAGACCGCCGGCACCCGCCGCACCCTGTCGGTGGACCGCCTGCCCCCCGGATACGCGACGGTCCTCTCCGGGGCCGGCTCCGCCGAACCCGCCGCCCTCACCGTGCTCCCGGTCGTCGTGGAGGACCAGGTGCTCGGGGCCCTCGAACTGGCCTCGCTCGCCCCCTTCACCCCCATCCACCACGACTTCCTCGACCAGGTCGTCGAGACCATCGGGCTCAGCGTCAGCGCCCTCATCGCCAGCGCCCGCACCGACGAACTGCTCGAACGCTCCCAGAGCCTGACGGCCGAACTCAGCGCCCGCTCCCGCGAACTCCAGGCCCGGCAGGGCGAACTCCAGCGCTCCAACGCCGAACTGGAGGAGAAGGCGGCCCAGCTGGCCGACCGCAACCGCGACATCGAGCGCAAGAACCTGGAGATCGAACAGGCCCGCCGGGAACTCGAAGTGCGGGCCCAGCAGCTCTCCCGCACCTCCCTGTACAAGTCGGAGTTCCTGGCCAACATGAGCCACGAGCTGCGCACCCCGCTCAACAGCCTGCTGATCCTCGCCCAGTTGCTCGCCCAGAACCCCGACGGGAACCTCACCGAGAAGCAGGTGGACTACGCGGAGGTCATCCACTCCGCCGGCTCGGACCTCCTCCAGCTCATCAACGACATCCTCGACCTGTCGAAGGTCGAGGCGGGCAAGATGGACGTGGAGGAGGAGGTCTTCCCGCTGCGGCAGCTGCTGGAGTACTGCGACGCGACCTTCCAGCCCGTGGCCGCCGCCCGCAGCCTCGAATTCCGCGTGGTCACCGGCGAGGGGCTGCCCGAGGAGCTGTTCACCGACCAGGGCCGGCTGCGCCAGGTCCTGCGCAACCTGATCGCCAACGCGCTGAAGTTCACCGAGCACGGCCACGTGGAGCTCACCGTGGAACCGGCCCGCCGGGAGGAGCTCCCGGCCGGGGTCGTCCACGACGGCCCGGTGCTCGCCTTCCGGGTCTCCGACACCGGCATCGGGATCGCCCCCGACCGGCTGGAATCGGTGTTCGCCGCCTTCCAGCAGGGCGAGGGGACCACCAGCCGCCGGTACGGGGGCACCGGCCTGGGGCTGTCCATCAGCCGCGAGGTGTCCCGCCTGCTGGGCGGGGCGATCGGCGCCGATTCGGTCCTCGGCGAGGGCAGCGTCTTCACCCTCTACCTCCCCGTCCGGCAGCAGCCGGAGCCGGACACCGCCGCCGGCCCGCACCCGGCCGCGGCGGCCCCCGAATCCGCCGCGGGCCCGGCCGGGCTGCACCCCGTGTCCGGCCGCACCGTGCTCGTGGTGGACGACGACGCCCGCAACGTGTTCGCACTCACGGAGATCCTCCGGCGGGAGGGGATGCGCGTGCTGCGGGCGGAGGACGGGCAGGCGGGTCTGGACCTGCTCGCCGAGCACGAGGACATCGACCTGGTCCTCATGGACGTGATGATGGCCGGCATGGACGGGTACGCCACCACCGAGGCCATCCGCCGGCTGCCCGCCCACGCCCACGTGCCGATCGTGGCCGTCACCGCCCAGGCCATGCCGGGCGACCGGGACAAGGCGATCGCCGCGGGCGCCGACGACTACGTCACCAAGCCCGTGGACGCCGACGACCTCACCGCCCGCATCCGCAAGTGGCTGCACTGAGCGTTCCGCGGCTGCGGGGCCTGCCGCCCGTCACGTGACCTGCACGAGCACGAGGCTGGTGTCGTCGTCCGTGTCCCCCTGCATCTCGGCCAGCAGCCGGTCCGCCAGTGCGGTGACCCCGCCCTCCGCCCGCCGCTCCACCGCCCGGGCCAGCGCCGCGAGCCCCTCGTCCAGGAGCCCGTGCCGGCGCTCGACCAGTCCGTCGGTGTAGAGGACCAGCAGGTCGCCGGGGCGCAGCGGGGTCTCCGTCTCCGTGTACTCCACCCCGGGCAGCGCGCCCAGCAGGAGGTCGTGCGGGGGTTCGAGCAGCTCCGCCTTCCCCTCGCGCAGCAGCACCATCGGCAGGTGTCCGGCACTGGACCACTGGAGCACCCGCCGGTGCGGGTCGTACAGCGCGCACACCGCGGTGGCCGTGGGGTGCCCGGACGTGTCGAGCGCCACCTCGTTGAGCCAGCCCATCAGCCGGCCCGAGGAGTTGCCGGTGACGGCCAGGCCGCGCAGCGCGTTGCGCATCGCCACCATGGCGGTGGCCGCCTCGACCCCGTGCCCGGCGATGTCGCCCACGGTCAGCAGCACCCGTTCCCCGGCGAGCGGCAGCACGTCGTACCAGTCGCCGCCCACCCGGTACTCCTGGGCGGCCGGCCGGTACCGGGCGGTGACCAGCAGCCCGGCCAGGGGAGCCGACTCGGGGGTCTCCGGCATGATCGCCCGCTGGAGCCGCAGCACCAGCTGGTGGCGCACCACCGCCTCCGCCTCCATGGCCGTCAGCTGGTCGTACGTGGCCCCCAGCGCCACCTCGGTCCGGTGCTGGGCCGACATGTCCTGGTAGACACCGGTCACCGCGACCGTGTCGGTGCCGTGGATCAGCGGCTCGGCGGCGATCCGCACGTGCCGCAGGCTGCCGTCGTCGCGGACCACGCGCACCACCGCCTGCGCCCCCTCCTGGCGGACGGTGAGCGCCTCCAGCAGCCCGGCCAGCCGGGGCACGTCGTGCGGGTGCAGCCGGGAGCCCAGGTCGCGCAGCGGCACGGGCGCGGCCGTCCGGGCCAGCCCGAACACCAGGTACGCCCGCTCGCTCCAGCGCGAGACCCCGGCGACCAGGTCGTCCTCGAACAGGGCCAGGTGGTCCAGCCGGTCCAGCACCTGGGGGAGCAGCAGCCCGGGCTCGGCCGCGGTGTTCCAGAGCAGGACGGTGCGCCCCGGTCCGATCGGCAGCGCCCGTACGTTCAGGAGCGTGTGGCCGCGCTCGTCCGAGATCCGGTCGGACCGGCGCGGCGCGGCGGCCGTCCGGGCCTGCACCAAGAGCCGCTCCAGCGCGGCGGCGTGCGAGGGGAAGGCCTCGGACAGGGGGCGCCCGGCCGGCTCGGGGACGTCGGACAGCTGGCGCACCGCCACCGGGTTGGCGTGCCCGATCCGCCAGGAGGAGTCCGCCTCGTCGAAGACGAGCACGAGCGCCGCGTGGATCAGGTTGTCCAGCAGGGCGCTGAGCACGCCGGGGACGGCGGAGGCGGGGGTGGCGGGGAAGCCGCGGGGGTCCGGTTCCGCGTCCAGCACCCGGGCCGCGGTGTCGCAGATCCCTTCGAGTGCCCGGCGCAGCGTCGTGTCGAACTCCATCGGGCCCCGCGGCCAGACCGCCAGCAGCACCCCGGTCGCCACGCCGTCCCGGCGCAGCGGGAGCACGGCCCGCGCCGCGTCGGTAGCCGGGCCGGGCAGCGGCATCCCGTCCTCGGGCCCGCGCGGCAGCCAGACCGGCGCACCGTCGGCCAGCGCCGTCCGCAGCGGCCCGGGGACGTGGGACGGGAGCCACTGCCAGTGCGTGGCCTGCATCGCGTTCCCGCCGGCCTGGGCGGCCAGCTGGAGGCAGTCGGTGGCGGTGCGCCGCCACAGCCACACCTCCGCCGCGCCCCACTGCCGCAGTCCGCCGTCGAGGAGGGCGTCGGCGGCCCGGCGGGCGTCGGAGGCGACGGCCACGGCGGCCTCGGTGCGCCGGGCCCGGCGGGCCTCGCGCAGGCGCAGCGGGTCCCGGTCGCCCGCCGGCAGTGCGGGCGCGGCGGTGGCGGAGGCCGCGGCGGCGTTCACGATGTCGGCGGCCACGTCCACCGGACTGGTCCGGGTCCGGGAGGCCAGGCGGCGCAGGTGCTCGGCGGCGTCCGCCGGGGGAGCGGACAGCTGGGCCACGAGGACCCCGGTCGCCAGGTCGAGCAGGTGGCGGTCGGCCAGCTCCGCCTGCACGGTGGCGATCTCGTCGGTGAGGGCGCGGACGGCGGCGACGAGCTCGGCGGTGGCTCCGGTGGCCCCGGCTCCGGTGGGCCCGGTTCCGGTGGGCCCGGTTCCGGTGGCGGACGCGACAGCCGGGACGGGTGCCGGACCCGGTCCCGGGACGGGCTCGGTCATGTCGGCTCCGGAGGGCTGAGAACCGTACGCAACAGGGGGGAGGCAGGGTGTTTCGCATCATACCCGCGCATGCCGGACGGGGCGTGGGGTAGCGGCCGGATGAGCGGTCCCGTGGCCGGGAAGGAGGTGCGGGACGCCCGAGAGCTCCCAGGGGGTGAGTGGTGTGGCCGCTGAAGCCCGGGCACTGCACCGGTCCGCGGGGCCGGCCGTGCCGGGCGGCGCGGCCGAGGCCCGGCGGCGGGTGCGCAGCCTGCTCGACGCGGCAGTGGCCGGCGGGGCGCAGCGGATCGGCGAGGCGGCCCTCGCGGACATCCTCCTGGTCACCTCCGAGCTGGTGGCCAACGCCCTGCTGCACGGCGGCGGGCTGACGGGCTTCGCCGTGGAGCTGGAGTGCGGGGCGGTGCGGATCAGCGTGAGCGATGCGAGCAGCGGGGTGCCCCGGCCCGCGGGCCGGGGGAGCAGCGCGGGCCACGGGGGCTTCGGCTGGCCCCTGGTCCGGAAGCTGTCGCAGGAGGTGACGGTGACCCGGACTCCGGACGGCGGCAAGTGCATCCAGGCCCTGCTGTCCCTCGCCGCCCGTCCCGGGCTCTCCTGAGGCGCAGGGGGCCGCGTGCGGTCCCGGGGCCCTCGCGGGGCGGCCGGGGCGCCGGGGGTGTGCCGGGGCGCCCGGCGGGCAGACGCGGTTGCGGAGGTACTACCCATGATTGCCGTGATTCTCGTCCTGCTGGTCATCCTCGCCCTGTTCGGCGCGGGGTTCGCCGTCGACTTCCTGTGGTGGATCGCCTTGGCGCTCCTCGTCATCTGGCTGCTCGGCTTCGCCGCCCGCTCGGGCAACGGCCGCTGGTACCGCTGGTAGGCGAAAGCCGGTGGCCGAAAGTCGGCAGCCGGAAGCGGTCGGCCCCCGCCCGCACGCCACCGGAGGCCCGACCCCCCACCGCGGGGAGCGGGCCTCCGGCGTGCTCATGAGGGCCGCGCATGCTCCAGCGGCCGGGCCGGTGCCCCCGGGGCGGGTACGGGGACACCGCGGAGCCCCGCCTCGACCTCGTCCAGCGCCTCCCGGGCCGCGGCGATCCGGCGCTGCACCTCCGCGAGCGTGTCCCCGGACGCGGCCAGCCTGCGCTGCGCCTCGGCCTCCCGCTCCGTCTCGCGCGCCTCGTCCAACGAGGTCAGGACCACCCCGATGAGCACGTTGACGAGTACGAACGAGGCCAGCAGCACGTACGAGGCGTAGTACAGGAGGGTGAAACGGGAGATCGCCAGCCCGGCGTGCACCGCGTCGCCGAATCCGTCGAGCGTGGTCAGCAGGAAGAGGGTGAGCGCCGCCCGGCCCACCGAGCCGTAGTGCTGCGGGTCGGACTCCGCGAAGCAGAGCCAGCCGATCATCGCGTAGACGTACACCACCAGGGCGCCGACGAAGAGGAAGCTGACCGTGCCCGGCAGGCTGCGGCCCACCGCGACGAGCAGCACCCGCAGCTGCGGCAGGAAGCGCGCACTGCGCAGCACCCGGGCCAGCCGCAGGATCCGCAGCACCGTCGTGTTCTCCCGGACCAGAGGGAGGAACGCCGCGGCCACCACGGCCAGGTCGAAGAGGTTCCACGGGTCCCGGAAAAAAGCTTTCGGCCGGTCGGCGTGCGCCCCGAGCCGCAGCGCCATCTCCGCCGTGAACAGGACCAGGCAGCAGGTCTCGGCCGCGCCCAGGGCGTCCCGGTGCGCGGCCGCCAGCCCCTGGTAGGTCTCCACGCCCTGCAGGGCGGCGTTGAGGAGGATCAGGGCGAAGACGAGGACCGCGAAGGCGGGATCCTCGGTGACGGCCCGGCAGCGCACCGCCAGCTGTCGGCGCAGGCGGCGGGTCGTGGTGGGATCCATCATCGGAGCTCCTTGGTACGTGGCGCCGGCCCGGCGTCCGCCCCCGGGCCGGGCCGGCCGGAGCCCCGGCGGGACCCGGCAGGGGAGGTCCGCGGGGCGTGCGGGCGCGGCCCCGCGGCGAGCCGACTCGGCCGCGGGACAGGGGGGATCGGGGTGCCGGTGGTGGCGATCATGGCAGGGCGGCGGCCCCGTCCCGGCCCTTCCTCACCCGCCCGAGGGACAGCGGCCCGGCAGGGCCATCCCATCGGGGGACCCGGGGCGGCCCGCCGCTCGCACACGTGTCAGGCGGCCGATGGCCCGCAGCACTGACGGCCGGTCCGCACTGCGGTACCCGCACGCAAAGCCGGAGGAAAATCTGCGGCCCCGTGATGCGGTTCCCGCACCTGCCGATCCCGCGGTATTAACGCAATGTTTACGCCGGGATGGCCAGCCGGGGCGTGTCGGAACGACGGAATCCGCAGCTCGTCCGCTATTGACCGGTCGCCCCCCGACCGCTTCCATGGCGGCCCGGGAGCAACCGAACCGCATCACCACCCGCCTCGGAGGCGATACCGCTCCCGCCCTCAAGCACCGCACCAGCCGATCGGAACACGCCCTGATGACCGACACGATCAGCGCGCCCCAGGCGCTCGCCCCCGCCACCGGGCCCGTACCCCAGAAGCTCAAGCGTTCCATCGGCGTCGTGGGCGGCACCCTGCTCACCCTCTCCTGCGTGACGCCCGCCTCCACGCTCTTCGTGGTCGTGCCGGACCTCTTCGCCGGCCTCGGCACCCACACCGCGCTGACCATCGCCATCGGCTCGCTGCTCTGCATCGGCGTGGCCTTCTGCTACTCCGAGCTGGGCACCCTGATCCCCAGCGCGGGCGGCGAGTACGCGATGGTCTCGACCATGGCCGGGCGGCTCGCCGGCTGGCTCGTCTTCGTGCTGTCCCTGCTGGTCGTGATGATCGTCCCGCCGGTGATCGCCATGGGCACGGCCGACTACCTCGCCCCGCTGGTGCACGTACCCGCCCCGCTCGCGGGCGCCGCGGTCATGCTGCTCGCCACCCTGGCGGGCCTCCTCGACCTGCGGGCCAACGCCTGGATCACCGGGGTCTTCCTGGTCCTCGAAGTGGTGGCCGCGGCCGTCGTCGCCGTCCTCGGCTTCGCCCACGGGCAGCGCGGCGCCGGCGCCCTGGTGCACGGCGAGGTGGCCGCCGGGACCCACGGCAGCTCCGGGGTGACCGCGATGATGGTGGTGTCCGGCCTGGCCATCGCCCTCTTCATCACCCAGGGCTTCTCCACCGCCGTCTACCTCTCCGAGGAGCTGGAGAACCCGCGGCGCAACGTCGCCCGCACCGTGCTGGCGACCCTGGCCATCTCCACCGCCGTGATCCTGGTCCCGGTCATCGCCATCACCGTCGGCGCCCCCGACCTGGCGGCCCTCACCAGCGGGGACCTCGGAGGCATGGTGACCGCCTGGTCCAACTCCGCCGTCGGCACCTTCGTCAGCCTCTGCGTGGCCCTCGCGATCGTCAACGCGGGCATCGTCATGGTGATCCAGAACTCCCGCGTGCTGTTCGCCTCCGCCCGCGACAAGGCCTGGCCCGCCCCGGTCAACCGCGCGCTGTCCAAGCTGGGCCGCTACGGCTCCCCCTGGGTCGCCACCCTGGTCGTCGGCGTGCCCGGCGCGGCCCTGTGCTTCGTCAACCTCGACACCCTCTACGGGGTCACCGGGGTCTCCGTCACCGGCATGTACCTGCTCGTCGCCGTGGCCGCCCTGTCCAGCCGGCGCGGCGCCCACCGCGACGCCCCCGCCTGGCGGATGCCGCTGTGGCCGGCCGTCCCGGCCGTGCTGATCGCCGTCATGGCGTACATCCTCTGGATGCAGGACGCCGAGTACCTGCTGTGGACCGGCGGCATCGTGGCCGCGGCCACCCTCTACTGGGCGCTGTACCTGCGCCCCCGCCAGGACACCCGCTGGCTGGTCACCCTCCCCGAGGACGTCGAAGGCGCGGAGGAAGCCGAGGACACCGAGGGCACCGGGGCCGCCGAGGACGTGCACGGCGCCGAACGCGCCGCGGTCTGAGGCCCGCGCCCGGCCCCCGTACGAGCCCCTGCCGGCCCCTGCCCGGCAGGGGCTCCGCCGTGTCGTGACGCAGCGCCCCGCGCCGGTGCCTCAGATAGGGTGATTCGGTAGGAAATGCCCGGTACGGCGTGAGGTCGTTGCCTTGGACACTTACCCGTCGGAGAGCCGGTCCCCGTCGGAGCACGAGGCCCCCGAGCCCGCGGCCGCCGTGGTCGGGTACGCCGGGGTCCTCCGCGAGCTGCTGCCCATCGCCCTGTGGCGGGAGGACGCCGAGGGCCGGATCGTGGAATGGTCCCTCGCCGCGCAGGACCTCCTCGGCCACCGGCCCGAGGAACTCCTCGGACGGCCCGCCTCCGGCTTCCTCGTGCCCGACGCCAACCGGGCCCTCGCCGACCAGCTCACCCGGCGGGTCCAGGACGGCGAGACGGTGGTCGGCACCCTGCCCGTGCGCCACCGCGACGGCCACCAGGTCACCATGGAGATGTGGATCGTCCCCGCGAAGGACCCCCAGGGCCGCCCCGGCGCCCTGCTGATCGCCGTGGAGACCTCCGAGGTCCTCCACATGCGGGACTCGCTCGCCGCCCTCCAGAGCCTCTTCACCCAGTCACCCATCGGCCTGGCCACCCTCGGCCCCGACCTGCGCTTCCTCCGCGTCAACGACGCCCTCGCCCGCATGAACGGCGTACCCGCCGGCGAGCACCTCGGCCGGCGGCTCACCGAGGTCGTGCCCGGAGTCAACGCCGCCGCCCTCGAAGCCACCATGCAGCAGGCCCTCGACCGCGGCACCGCCGTCGTCGACGCCCGCCGCACCGGCCGCACCCCCGCCGACCCCGACCACGACCGCACCTGGTCCTGCTCGTACGCCCCGCTGCTCGACGGCTCCGGCCGCAGGCTGGGCCTGATCGCCTCCATCATCGACATCACCGAGGGCCAGCGCGCCCAGGTCGAGGCCGAACGCGCCCGGGCCCGCTTCGCCCTCCTCGCCGAGGCCGGCACCCGCATCGGCACCACCCTCGACCTGCGGCAGACCGCCGAGGAAGTGGTCCAGGTGCTCGTCCCGCAGCTCGCCGACTCCGCCGACGTGCAGATGCTCGAATCCGTACTCGACCCCGACGAGGCCGGCGCCTCCACCCAGGGCGTCCTGCGCCGCCTCGCCGCCGCCTTCCCCGACCCGGCGGCCCCCACCGCCGCACTCGCCGTCGGCCAGACCCTGCGGATACCGCCCGGCTCCGTCTACGAGCGGATCATCGCCGACGGCCGGCCCGTGAACCTCTACCAGGCCGACGTGCCCGCCCTCATCAGGGACCCGCGCGCCGACGCCCTGCGCAGCTACCTCGTCAACAGCATCGGCTCGGCCCGGCTGATCCCCCTCGTGGCCCGCGGCAAGGTGCTCGGCGCCGTGGCCGTGACCCGGCTGCGCACCCGCGAGCCCTTCGACGAACAGGACTGCGTCCTCCTCGACGAGGTGGTCGCCCGCGCCGCCCTCAACATCGACAACGCCCGCATGTACACCGACCAGCGGTCCGCCGCCCTCACCCTCCAGCGCAGCCTCGCCAACCACGCCCTGCCCGAGCTCCCCGCCCTGGAGCTCACCGGCCGCTACCTGCCCGCCAGCGACCACGACGTGGGCGGCGACTGGTACGACGTCATCGCCCTGCCCGGCGGCCGCACCGGACTGGTCATCGGCGACGTCATGGGCCACGGGATCCACGCCGCGGCCGTCATGGGGCAGCTGCGCACCGCCGTGCGCACCCTCGCCCGCCACGACATCCCGCCCGCAGACATGCTGCGCTCCCTCGACGCCGTCGTCGCCGACCTCGGCGAGGACGAGATGGCCACCTGCGTGTACGCCGTCCACGACCCGGCGGCGGGCGCCGCCGTCATCGCCCGCGCCGGACACCCGCCGCCCGCCGTGGTCGACTCCCGCGGCCGGGTCGGCTTCCTGGACGGGCCGCCCGGCACCCCCCTGGGCAGCGGCGGCGGGGAGTTCCGCACCGAGGAGGTGGCCCTGCCGCCGGGCAGCCTGCTCGCGCTCTACACCGACGGGCTCATCGAGGCCCGCAACCGGGACCTCGACCAGGGCATGCAGCAGCTCGCCCGCGTCCTCGCCCCGGCCGGGCGGCCGCTCGGCGAGGTGTGCGACGGCATCCTGGCCAGCCTGCTCCCCGGCGCGGCGCAGGACGACGTGGCCGTCCTGCTCGCCCGGGCCCGGCTGCACGCCCCGCCCGCGTGACCCGGGCGCACGGGGCGCCCGCCCGGGCCCGCGGCGGGGCGCCGCTCGCTCACCAGGCCAGGTCCTCGAAGGCGTCCAGGTCCGGCTCCGGCTCCTCCTCGTCCGCCCCCGCCTCCGGCGCGCCCTCCGCCGTCAGCGGCAGCTCCGCCCAGATCACCTTCCCGCGCTCGGTGTACCGGGTGCCCCACCGGTCCGCGAACTGGGCCACCAGGAACAGCCCGCGGCCGCCCTCGTCGGTGGTCGCCGCGTACCGCAGGTGCGGGGACGTGCTGCCGGCGTCCGCGACCTCGCAGATCAGCGTGCGGTCCAGCATCAGCCGCACCCGGATCGGCTCGGCCCCGTACCGGATCGCGTTCGTGACCAGCTCGCTCAGCACCAGCTCCGTGTTGAACGCCACCCCGTCCAGTCCCCACCTGCCGAGCTGCGCCGCCCCCGCATTGCGCACCCGCGACACGGCGGCCGGATCCGCCGGCACCTCGAACTCGGCGATCCGGTCCGCCGGCAGCCGCCGGGTCTCCGCCACCAGCAGGGCGATGTCGTCGTCCGGCGCGGGCACCAGCACCGCGGCCAGCACGTCGGCGCAGGTCTGCTCCGGGGTCCGGCCGCCCGGCCGGTCCAGCGCCCGCCGCAGCAGACCCAGCCCCGTGTCGAAGTCCCGGCCGCGGTCCTCCACCAGCCCGTCCGTGAACATCACCAGCCGGCTGCCCGCCGGCAGCTCCAGCTCGGTCGACTCGAACGGGATCCCGCCCACCCCCACGCCCAGCGGCAGCCCCGCGGACAGCTCGGGGAACTCCACCCGCCCGTCCGGGTGCACCACCGCCGGCCCCGGATGCCCGGCGCTCGCCACGGCACACCGCCCCGAGGCCGGGTCGTAGACCGCGTACAGGCAGGTCGCGCCCGTGATGCCGGACCGCTCGCCGTCGGCCCCGCCCTCCGCCGTGTCACCGGAGTCGATCCGGTCGCTCAGCTCGTCCAGGTGCCCCAGCAGCTCCTCCGGGGGCAGGTCCAGAGTCGAGAAGTTGTGCACGGCGGTCCGCAGCCGGCCCATCGTGGCCGCCGCGTGCAGCCCGTGGCCCACCACGTCCCCGACCACCAGCGCCACCCGCGCCCCCGGCAGCGCGATCACGTCGAACCAGTCCCCGCCCACCCCCGGCTTCGCCGGCAGGTACCGGTACGCGACCTCCACCGCGCTCTGGTCCGGCAGCACCCGCGGCAGCAGACTGCGCTGGAGGGTGACCGCCATCGCGTGCTCCCGCGTGAACCGCCGCGCGTTGTCGATGGACACCGCCGCCCGCGCCGCCAGCTCCTCCGCGAACGACAGGTCCTCCTCGGCGAACGGCTCCTCCGTGTCCGCACGCCAGAAGTTCGCCATGCCCAGCACCACCCCGCGCGCCTGCAGCGGCACCGCGATCAGCGAGTGCAGCCCGTACCGCAGGGCGTCCGAGGCCCCCCTCGGATCCTGCACCCGCCAGCCCTCCGCCGAGGTCAGGTCCGCCTCCAGCACTGCGTGCCCGGAGCCCAGCGCCGCCGCCATCGGCGTGTCCGCCCCGAACAGGATCAGGTCCCCGACCGGCTGGAGCGGATGCGCCGCCCGGATCCCCGTCAGCGCCGCCCGCCGCATCTCCGTGTACGGCCCGCCCGCCGGCTCCTCGCCCCGCAGCACCGGCTCCAGCAGCTCCACCGTCACGAAGTCCGCGAACCGCGGCACCGCCACCTCCGACAGCTCCTCCGCGGTGCGCCCCACGTCCAGCGTGGTCCCGATCCGCCCGCCGGCGTCGTAGAGCAGCTCCAGCCGGCTCCGCGCCCCCTCCGCCCGGCCCGTCAGCGCGGCCAGCTCGGTCGTGTCGCGCAGGGTCATGACCGTGCCCGAGGGCCGGCCCCGGTACGGCTTCGTCGGCCGCACGTTGACCGCGAGCAGGCGGTCGCCCGACAGGTGGACCTCGTCCGTCGCCACCCGCCCCGAAGCCAGCAGCTCGGCCGTGCGCGGATCGAGGCCCAGGTCCGTGACGTGCCGCTGCTCGGCGTCGGCCGGCAGGTCCAGCAGCCGCCGCGCCTCGTCGTTGGCGAGCACCAGACGCCGGTCGGCGTCGATGATCAGGACCCCCTCGCGCACCGCGTGCAGCACGGCCTCGTGGTGCTCGTTCATCCGGGCCATCGCGGCCGCGTCGAGCCCGCGGGTCTGCCGCCGCAGCCGCCCGCTGATGAGCGCCGCCCCGGCGGTCGCGAGGACCAGCGCACCGGCGGCCGCCCCGATCAGCAGCGGCAGCCGGCCCTCCACCGCGTCCCCGACGTTCGCCACCTCGATCCCGGTGCCGACCAGGCCGACCACGGCGCCGCTCGCGTCCCGGACCGGGACCACCGCGCGCACCGCATCGCTCGGCTCCCCGGTGAACACCTCGGTGAACGCCTCGCCCGCCGCGGCCCGCGCCAGGTCCCCGCTGGCCCGCTTGCCGATCAGCTCGGGCTGCGAGTCGGTGTAGCGGATCCCGTCGGGGGTCATCACCGCGATGAAGTCCAGCCCGGACGCCTTGCGCGCCGCCTCGGCCCGCGGCTGGAGCACCGCCGTCGGATCCGGCGAACGCAGGGCCTCCGGCAGCCCCGGGGCCTGCGCGAAGGCCTCGGCGGCGGCCAGGGACCGGTTGCGCGCGTCCTGCTCGCTGTCGCTGCGGGCCTGCAGCACCAGCGCGAGCACGGCCGCGGCCACCAGCAGGACCACGACGAGCGCCTGGAGGGCGAACACCTGGCCGGCGACGCTGCGCGCCCGCGCCCAGGCCGTCACGGCAGGCTCCGGGCCACGAGCAGGGCCACGTCATCCGGGTCGCCCGGGTGCCGCAGGGCGTGCAGGAGCAGGTCGCAGGTCTCCTCCAGGGGCCGCCCCGGCGCGCCCAGCAGTCCGAGGAGGACCTCCAGCCGCTCGTCGATGGGGTCGTTGCGGGTCTCCACCAGGCCGTCCGTGTACAGCACCAGCTGGTCGCCGGTGCCGAAGTCGATGTCGATGGCCTCGAACGGGACCCCGCCCACCCCCAGCGGCGCCCCCGTCGGCAGGTCCACCAGCCCGGCCCGGCCGTCGGCGCGCAGCAGTGCGGGCGGCAGGTGCCCGGCGTTGGCCAGCCGGCAGCGGGCCCGGGCGGGGTCGTAGACCACGTACAGGCAGGTGGCGATGTAGTGCTCCAGGCCCTCCGTGATCCGGTCCAGGTGCCGGAGCACCTCCGCCGGCTCCAGGTCCAGGTCGGCGAAGGCGCAGGTCGCCGTCCGCAGCCGGCCCATCGTGGCCGCCGCGTCGATCCCGCTGCCCATCACGTCCCCCACCACCAGCGCCGTCTTGTCCCCGGTCAGCGGGATCACGTCGTACCAGTCCCCGCCCACCTCGGTGGACGCCTGCGCGGGCTGGTACCGGGAGGCCACCTCCAGCCCCGCGGGCTGCGAGGGCCGGCCCGGCAGCAGGCTCCGCTGGAGGGTCACCACGTCGTTGCGCACGCTCTGGTACCAGCGGGCGTTGTCGATCGCCACCCCCGCCCGCGCGGCCAGCTCCGAGGCCAGCACCACGTCGTCCGCGTCGAAGGGCAGCGGATTGTCGATCCGCTTCAGGTCCAGCGCCCCGAGCACCTCCCCGCGGGCGATCAGCGGCACCGCGAGGTACGAGTGCACCCCAGCCCGCTCCAGCTGCGCGGCGGCGCGGGCGCTGCGCGCGATGTACGGCAGGTCGGCGGGCCCGACCTCGGGGACCAGCACCGGGCGCCCGGTGTGCACGCAGCGCGTCACCAGCCGGTCCGCCCCGTACATGGCCATCCCGCCCACCGGGTCGGCTGCGTCGAGGGCCTCGGTGGGGGAGCGGGCCTGCACGGCCAGCGCCCGGAACAGCTCCGGACCGCTGTCCGGGGCGCCCGGCCGGCGGCAGGACAGGACCGAGTCGAGCACGTCCACGGCCGCGATGTCGGCCAGCTCCGGCACGGTCACCTCGGCCAGCTCCCGGGCGGTCGTGTCCACCTCCAGGGTGGTGCCCACCCGGGCGGAGGCCTCGGCGATCAGCGCGAGCCGGCGGCGGCTGCGGTCCGCCTCGGTGGTCGCCCGGTGCCGCTCGGTCACGTCGACCACCGAGGCGGCCACCCCCAGCACCCGCTGGCGCGGCCCTTCCAGCCGGAAGAACGACACCGACCAGGCGTGCTCCACCTCAGGGTCGGACGGGGTGATGCCGGTCGTGTAGTGGTCCAGGACCGGTGTCCCGGTTTCCAGGACCTGCCGCAGCGCCCGCTCCAGGGCCGCGCTCTCCAGCGAGGGCAGGATGTCCCCGGGCCGGCGGCCGATGTGCTCCTCGGCGGACACCCCGTTGATGCGCTCCAGGGCCGGGTTGACCAGCACGTACCGCAGGTCGGAGTCCAGCACCGCCAAACCGATGGGGGACTGGGACACCAGCCGCTCCGACAGTGCGAGATCGGTCTCCACCCGCTGCACCGCGGAGTGGTCGGCGGCGATCCCCAGCGCGTAGACGTCCCCGTACGCGTCCACCAGCCGCATGTTGCGGAACTCCACCACACGGGTCCGGCCGTCCTTGTGGCGGATGGGGAAGGCCCCCGACCAGCTGTCCCCGCTGCCCAGGACCTCCGCGAAGAGCTGCATCACCAGCTCCAGATGCTCCGGATGGGTGAGCAGCGGCCCCGCGAACCGGCCCAGCGCCTCGGCGGCGCTGTACCCGAACAGCTCGTCGGCCTGCGGGCTCCAGAACACGATCCGGCCGTCGGCGTCCAGCACCACCGCGGCGATGCCCAGCACGTCCAGCAGGCCCCACGGGGGCAGTGGCGCACCGGACCCGCCCTCCTCGGCCCGGAAGGATTCGGCTGTCACCCGTCACTCCCTCCGCCCGCCGCCGTGGGGCACGGGCCTGGCGTGCCAGATCCGGGGCCCGCCGCCGGGTCCCCTCCCCTTCCATGCTGCCCCCGTACGGCCCTGTGCCGCAGCCCGTGCGGCGGCAGACGGTTGTCGGCCGGGGGCCGGCCGGCCGCTCTGGTGCCCGTCCGGCGCGGCCGCTTCACTGCGGGGCCATGAGACGACAGAGGATCATGCGCACGGCCGGCGGGCTGCTGCTCGCGGCGGGACTCCTGGCCGGGGCGGGCCCCGCCGCGGCGGCCGGAGCCGGAGCCGCCGGAACCGGAGCGGCCGCAGCCGCCGGCCCCGCACGGGCGGCCGCGGCGAGGGCCGGGGACCCGCCCGCCGAGTTCGGGAGCGACTGGCACGATCCGCTCACCGCCGCACCGGAGGTCGGCAGACCCGGCACCCGCTCCTGCGAGCTCACGCTCGCCGCGGCGCAGTTCCGCGACTTCACCCCCTACCGCGGGGACTACGCCCCGCCCCGGGACTGCGGCACCGACTGGAGCAAGGTGGTCCTCCGGCTCGAAGGCAGCGTCAAGGGACGCCAGTACGACCGCCTCGGGCACCTCTCCGTCGGCGGGGTGGAGATCCTCCGCACCTCCACCCCCCAGCCCTCGCCCGACGGGATCACCTGGTCGGTGGAGAAGGACGTGACCCGCTACCGGGACACCCTCGCCCGCCCGCAGCCGGTCGAAATGCTCATCGGCAACGTGGTGAACGAGACGTACACGGGGGTCATCGACGTCCGCGTCACCCTCACCTTCTACGCCGCCGGAGACCGGACCCGCCCCGCCGCCGTCCCCGACCGGGTGCTGCCCCTCGGCGACGGCCCGCTGACCACCCCGCGCAACTCCGAGCGGGTCCTCGCCGAGGTGTACGCCACCGGCTCCGGCGGCGGCTGCGAGGAGTACTGGTACATGACCGCCCCGGACCCCGCCCCCTACTCCTGCAAGGCCGCCGGCGGCCCGTACCGCGAGGTGCAGATCTCCGTGGACGGCCGGCTCGCCGGGATCGCCGCCCCCTTCCCGACCGTCTGGACCGGCGGCTGGTCGAACCCCTTCCTCTGGTACGTCACCCCCGGCCCGCGCGCCTTCGACGTCGAACCCGTCGTCTACGACCTGACCCCCTTCGCCGGGATCCTCAACGACGGCCGCCCGCACCGCATCGAGGTCTCCGTGGCCGGGGTCCCTGCCGGCCGGCCCGGCTGGAGCACCCCCGCCAACCTCCTCCTCTGGCAGGACCACGGCCGGGCCGTGGTCACCGGCGCCCTGACCCGCCACGAACAGAGCGATCCGGCCAACTCCTCCGCGTACACCCCCGGCACCGAGCACCGGGTGGACACCGCGGCCGGCCACCGGCTCACCCTGACCGGCCACCTCGACACCTCGCACGGCCGGGTCACCACCACCGTGACCCGCACCCTCGCCCACACCTCCGCCCACCGCTGGACCGAGGGCGAGGACCGGGACGCCCTCACCGCCTCCTGGACCGACCGCGAGACCGTCACCACCGGCCGCACCACCACCCGCACCCACCGCACCTACACCATGGACGGGGAGACCACCCTCGGCCCCGACGCCCGGCTGCGCACGGTCCTCGCCCTCGGGGACCGCGTGGACACCGCCGCCGAACAGCCCGGCCGGCCCCGCTCCCGGACCCTGCGCGACCACCGCTACACCGGGGACGCGACCTACACGACCGGCGTCCCGCGCGACCAGCGGCACGCCGTGGGCACCACCACCGAGCGCTACCGGCTGTACGGCACCGACGGCTGCCACGACCGCACCGTGAGCACCGCCCAGGGCACGGTCACCGAGGACCGCCGCCGCTGCTGACCGGCCCGCCGCAACCCGCGGGGTCCGGGGCACCGCGCCCCGGACCCCGCCCGCCGCACCCGCGGCCGGTCAGGCCGGCCTGGGCGAGTCGATCCCGGACCGGGGCCGGCGCCACTCCCCGCGGGTGAAGTCCGGGAACGGCTGCGGGGCTCCCTGCGCCCGGACCGAGGCGTGGCTCAGCGGCACCGGCGCCGACCAGGTCGCCGCGTCGTACACGTCGAAGTCCGGCACCAGCCCGAGCCGCATGCACTGCACCAGCCGGAACAGCATCATGTAGTCCATCCCGCCGTGCCCGCCCGGCGGGTTCGCGTGCTCCTTCCACAGCCAGTGGTCGAACTCCTTGGCGTAGGCGCCGAAATCGCCCCACTTCTCGTTCTTGTGGTCCGGCTCCAGGTAGATCCGCGCCGGATAGTCCTCGAACACCCCCCGGGTCCCGCCGAGACTGTTCACCCGGCTGTACGGGTGCGGGGTCGACACGTCGTGCTCCAGCCGGATCAGCCGCCCCCTCGCCGTCTGCACCAGGCTGACCGTGCGGTCCCCGCCCACGTACGTCTCCCCGCGGCTCGGGTCCCCGGCCGGGGTGTGCGCCTCCCGGTAGTCGGCCAGCCCGCGTGCCGGACTGCCGAAACTGCTGATGGACACGGCCCGGTCGCCCCGGTTCACGTCCAGGTAGTTCGCCACCGGACCGAACCCGTGGGTGGGGTACAGGTCCCCGCGCAGCCGGGTGTGCCACTGCCGGCGCCACGGACCCTCGTAATACGTCGGCGAGAACATCAGCTCCCGCAGGTCGTGGTGGTACGCGCCGGCCGCGTGCAGCAGCTCGCCGAACTTCCCCGCGCGCGCCATCCGCAGCACCCGCAACTCGTTGCGGCCGTAACAGCAGTTCTCCAGTTGCATGCAGTGCCGCCGGGTCCGCTCCGACAGGTCGACCAGCGCCCACAGCTCCTCGATCTCCATCGCGAGCGGGCACTCCACCCCGACGTGCTTGCCGTGCAGCATCGCCGACTTCGCCATCCCGAAGTGGAACTCCCACGGGGTGGCCACGTACACGAGGTCCACGTCCCCCCGCGCGCACAGGTTCTCGTAGTCCTCCTCGCCGTTCGTGTACACCGCGGGCGCCGGCTGCCCGGCCTTGACCACCTTGCGCGCCACCCGCTCCGCCTTGCCGCGCACCGGATCGCACAGGGCCACCACCTGCACCCCCGCCAGGACGAGGAAGAGATCGGCCATCATCGCCCCCCGGTTGCCCAGGCCCACGATCCCCACCCGGACGGTGCTGCGCGGGGTGAACGGCACCCCGGCCATCGTCGTGCGGCGGGCCTCCGGCGCCGCCCCCCGCTCCTGCGCGCCCGGCTCCGCCGCTGCGCCCCCCGCGGCCGCCTCCCCGCCCGCGGCGGCCGCCGCCGGCGCCGGGGAGCCGAGTCCGAGCCCCGCGGTGCCTGCCGCCCCGGCCGTGGTCCGCAGGACCGTCCGCCGGCTCGGCCCGCGCTCCGTGCCCTCGTCGTTCATCGCACCTCCAGTAGCTCCGCTGGTCCTGTGCTCTACAAGGCGTCCGGCAGCCGGAAGGCGGCATCCGGCACGCTCGGCACCGGCTCCGGTCCACCCGGCTGGAGCAGCCGATCCTCGCCTCATACGATGGCCAGCCATGAACACGAGTGAGGCCGGCAGACAGCTGGTCGACGGACGATTCGAACTGATCTCCCCGCTGGGCAGCGGGGGCATGGGCACCGTGTGGCGGGCCCGGGACATCGCCCTCCAGCGCGAAGTCGCGCTCAAGGAGGTCCGCCCGCCGGATCCGGCCCTGGCCGAGGCCCGCCCCGACCTCGCCGCCCAGCTGCGCGCCCGCGCCGTCCGGGAGGCCCGCGCCCTCGCCCGGCTCTCCCACCCCCACGTGGTCACCATCCACCACATCGTCGAACCCGCCGACGGCTCCCACCCGTGGATCGTGATGGAACTGGTCAAGGGCGGGTCCCTCTACGACCGCCTCGCCCAGGGTCCGATGCCGGTCGCCGAGGTCCGGCGCCTCGGCCTGGAAGTGCTCTCCGCCCTCCGCGCCGCGCACGCCGAGGGCGTGCAGCACCGCGACGTGAAGCCCGCCAACGTGCTGCTGCGCGCCGACGGCAGCGCCGTCCTCACCGACTTCGGCATCGCCGCCCTGCGCGAGTCCACCAGCCTCACCGCCACCGGCGACCTCATCGGCTCGCCCGAGTACATCGCCCCCGAACGCGTCCGCGGCGAGGAGGGCAACCCCGCCTCCGACCTGTGGTCCCTCGGCATGATGCTGTACGTGGCCGCCGAGGGGGTGCACCCGCTGCGCCGGGCCACGAGCCTGGCCACCGTGGTCGCCGTGCTCGACGAGCCGATCCCGTACCCGGTGCGCTCCGGCCCGCTGGCCCCGCTGCTCTCCCGGCTCCTGGTCCGCGACCCGGCCGCCCGGCCCGACGGGGCGGAGCTGGAACGGCTGCTGCGCGAGGCGGGATCCGACGGCCCCGGCACGGCCGCCCCCGCCGCCCCGTCCGCCGGGACCCCGGTACCTGCCGCCGTGCCCCCCGGCCACCCCACGCCCGCCCCCGGGCACCCCGGCGGTCCCACCGTCCCGACCAACCCGTACGCGGCGCAGCCCTCCGGACCCGCCACGCCCCCGCCCGGCACCCCGGCCCCGGGGTACTTCGGCCCGCCGGCCACCGCCCCCGTCCCGTACCCGGACATGGAGCGCGTCCGCCGGTCCCGCACCAACGCGTTCATCGGCTTCGCGGTCGCCGCGGCCCTCGTCGGCGGCGGCTTCGGCGTGTACCGGCTGCTCCCCGACGGCGAGGACGGCGCGAAGCGCACGACGGCGGGCGGGACCTCCTCCTCCTCCTCGTCCGCGGGCCCGAGCGGCGGTGCGGCGTCCAAGAACCCGCAGGCGCAGGAGCCGACGGCCTTCCAGGGCGGCGAGGAGGGAGAGCCGCAGGACGCTCCCGGAGACCTGCTCACCACGGACGGGGCCCGCACCGCCGTGGAGGCCCTGCGGAAGAAGACCGGCACCACCGTCTTCGTGGACCTCAAGCTCTACCCCGAATACGCCCTCGCCTCCATCCCGACGAAGCCGGGGGCGGACACCGTCGACGCGTGGGAGTACCGCGACGGTTCCGTCCGCCGCACCGGGCCCGACGGGACGGTCGAAGACCAGTCGGCCCTGATCGACATGGCGAAGGTCAGATGGGACCGCCTTCCCGCACTGGTCGCCCGTGCGCAGAAGGACCTCGGCGTGGGCAAGCCCGTGTCCCGCTACGTGATCGTCGAGCCCTGGGTCTTCGACGGCAGCAACGACCCCTCCATGCGCCCCTATCTCACCGACGAGTACGGCCGCGGCGGCTACGTGTACGCCGACACCGACGGCAAGGTGAAGAAGGTGTACAAGCTGAGCTGAGGGGCGAGCTGACATTGCGTCGGCCCGGGCGGCGCCACCCGCCGCCCGGGCTGCTACGTTCGAACTCCCTGGTCGGACGACTTAAGGCGGTTTGACTGTGACGCATCACGTTCGCGGAGTCATCGCGCGCGCCAAGGGCGCGCCGGTGGAGCTGACCACCATCCTGGTGCCGGATCCGGGCCCGGGGGAGGCGCTCGTCCGCGTCCAGGCCTGCGGGGTCTGCCACACCGACCTGCACTACCGCGAGGGCGGCATCAACGACGAGTTCCCCTTCCTCCTCGGCCACGAGGCGGCGGGCGTGGTGGAGTCCGTCGGTCCGGACGTCACCGACGTGGCCCCCGGCGACTTCGTGATCCTCAACTGGCGTGCCGTGTGCGGAAGCTGCCGGGCCTGCCGGCGAGGCCGCCCCTGGTACTGCTTCGCCACGCACAACGCCACCCAGCCCATGACCCTGGAGGACGGCACCCCGCTCGCCCCCGCCCTCGGCATCGGGGCCTTCGCCGAGAAGACCCTCGTGGCGGCCGGCCAGTGCACCAAGGTGGACCCGGCGGCCGCCCCGGCCGCCGCGGGCCTGCTCGGCTGCGGGGTCATGGCCGGACTCGGCGCGGCCGTCAACACCGGCGGGGTCGGCCGCGGGGACTCGGTGGCCGTCATCGGCTGCGGGGGAGTGGGCAACGCGGCCGTCGCGGGCGCCCGGCTGGCCGGCGCGGCGAAGATCATCGCCGTGGACCTGGACGACCGCAAGCTCGAACTCGCCCGCGGCCTCGGCGCCACCCACACCGTCAACGGCCGTTCCGAGGACGTGGTCAAGGCCGTCCAGGCCCTCACCGGCGGGCACGGCGCGGACGTGGTCATCGACGCCGTCGGCCGGCCCGAGACCTACAAGCAGGCCTTCTACGCGCGCGACCTCGCCGGCACGGTCGTCCTGGTCGGCGTACCCACCCCGGAGATGCAGCTCGAGCTGCCGCTGCTGGACGTCTTCGGCCGCGGCGGGGCCCTGAAGTCCAGCTGGTACGGGGACTGCCTGCCCGAGCGCGACTTCCCGGTCCTCATCGACCTGTACCTCCAGGGCCGGCTGGACCTGGACGCGTTCGTCTCCGAAACCATCCCGCTCGACGGCATCGAGGCCGCCTTCGCCCGCATGGAGCGCGGCGAGGTCCTGCGGTCGGTCGTCGAACTCTGACCGGCCCCGGCGCGGAGCCCCCGGTTCCGCGCCGGACCAGCCGCAGCCCTTCCCCGGGACCGGACCCCCGGCCGGCCCACCTCCCGGCCGGTCCCCGGCGGCCGTGCATAGACTCGTGCCACCGCCGCATCACCGACACCCTCAGGGAACCCCCGTGACCAGCAGCTACCGCCAGCCCGGCGTCGTCCTCACCGACCACCGCTTCAGCGTCCCGCTGGACCACGGGAACCCGGCCGGGGAACAGATCGAGCTCTACGCCCGCGAGGTGGTGGCGAGCGGCAAGGACCCGCAGCGGCTGCCCTGGCTGGTCTACCTCGAAGGCGGCCCCGGCTGCGCCGCCCGCCGCTTCGTCGGCGCACAGGCCTGGCTGGGCCGGGCCGTGGAGGACTACCGCGTCCTGCTGCTCGACCAGCGCGGTACCGGCCGCTCCACCCCGGCCACCCGGCAGACCCTGCCGCTGCGCGGCACCCCCGCCGAACAGGCCGCCTACCTCTCCCACTTCCGCGCCGACTCGATCGTCCGCGACTGCGAGAGCATCCGGAAGACCCTCACCGGCGGTGCGCCCTGGACCGTGCTCGGGCAGAGCTTCGGAGGCTTCTGCACCACCCACTACCTCTCCACGGCCCCCGAGGGCCTCGAAGCCGCCCTCATCACGGGCGGGCTGCCCTCCCTCGACGCCACCGCCGAGGAGGTCTACCGGGCCGCGTACCCGCGCATCGAGCGCAAGAACCTCGCCCACTACCGGCGCTACCCCATGGACGTGGAGCGGGCCCGCCGGATCGCCGCCCACCTGGCCGAGCGCCCCGCGGTCCTCGGCAACGGCCACCGCCTCACCGCCGAGGCCTTCCAGTCCCTCGGGCTGCTCCTCGGCTCCGGGGACGGCAGCCACGAGCTCCACTACCTCCTGGAGAACGCCTTCGTCCGCACCCCCGCCGGGCACGAACTCTCCGACGCCTTCCTGGAGTCCGTACAGGGCCGGCTCTCCTTCGCCGCGAACCCGCTGTACGCCGTCCTGCACGAGGCCATCTACGCCCAGGACCCGGCGCAGCCCACCGGCTGGGCCGCCGAGCGGGTCCGCGCCGCGTTCCCGCGCTTCGACGCGGAGAAGGCCCTCGCCGGCGAGGAGCCGCTGCTCTTCTCCGGGGAGACGATCCACCCCTGGCACTTCGAGACGGACCCCGCCCTCGTGCCGCTCCGCGAGACCGCCCACCACCTCGCCGAGCGCACCGGCTGGCAGCCGCTGTACGACCGGGCCCGGCTCGGCGCCAACGAGGTGCCGGTGGCGGCGGCCGTCTACCACGACGACATGTACGTGGACACCGCCCACTCGCTCGACACCGCCCGGGCGATCCGGGGTCTGCGGACCTGGGTCACCGACGAGTACGAGCACGACGGCGTCCGCGCGAGCGGCCCCCACGTCCTCGACCGCCTCCTCACCCTCGTCCGCGACGAGGCCTGACCCCCGCCCACGAGGCGCGCCTTTCCAGCCCCTTGCGGCACGTCCCGCCCCTCCGGCACACCCGACTCGTCCGGCACACCCGACTCCTCCGACGCATCCCGACCCGTGCGGCGCATCCCAGCCCCTCCGGCGCTTGAGGAGCGGGGTTCGGGGCGGAGCCCCGACAGGACGGCGGTCGGCTGCCCACGAGGCGGGCCAGTTCCAGCGCCTCCGGCGTTTGAGGAGCGGGGTTTGGGGCGGAGCCCCGAGACGACGGCGGTCGGCTGCCCACGAGGCGGGCCAGTTCCAGCCCCTCCGGCGTTTGAGGAGCGGGGTTTGGGGCGGAGCCCCGACAGGACGGCCCGCGCCGGCCCCCCGGCGGGGGCAAAGTCCAGCCTCGCCAGGGGGTACCTCCCAGCCCCCTGGGGCTGGGGGAGTTTGAGGAGCCGGGTTTGGGGCGGAGCCCCGACAGGACGGCCCGCGCCGGCCCACCGGCGGGGGCAAAGTCCAGCCTCGCCAGGGGGTACCTCCCAACCCCCTGGGGCTGGGGGAGTTTGAGGAGCGGGGTTTGGGGCGGAGCCCCGACAGGACGGCCCGCGCCGGCCCACCGGCGGGGGCAAAGTCCAGCC